>DASZAE010000256.1:0-3389 GCA_035945515.1 Terriglobia bacterium | reverse complement strand
GCACGCGATGACGCTCGCGGACTTGAATGGCGACGGCCGGCCTGAGTTGATTACCGGCAAGCGTTACTACGCGCACGAGCACGATCCCGGCGCCAACGAGCCGCTGGGCGTCTACTGGTATGAAGCAATCAACGCTGAGGGTACAAAATGGAGAAGGCACATTCTCGACTACAGCAGCCGGACCGGCGCTGGGATGCAGATCCCGGTGGTGGATATCGATGGCGACGGTCACCTGGATATTGTGGTCGCAGGGAAATCAGGCCTGTTCCTTTTCGAAAATTTGACCGCACGTTAACGAGTCTGTGGCGCAGGATGTTGCTTTTGAAACTCTGCGGCATTTCCAGCGATCCCAGTGGCAAGCCTTGTAGCGGCGGCCTCTGGCCGCTGGCTTTTAATAATAAATACCGGCGGCGAGAATGCCGCCGCTACGCATCAGAAGCAGCCCAAATCACAAATTGAAATCGAAAATTGCAAATTGTCTCTAGCAACCTGCATTTTGGTCGGCCGCATTGAAGAGATGAATCTTTTTTTCTTGCATTACCATTGAAGTTAACGTCACGATGCTGATACGCTATCTAGCGGGTAGAGGTTTTGCTTTTGCGAATTACAGCTAATGGCGACTTTATTCTTTAGCGGCATTTACTGAGCGCATGGAATTCCGGCGCTCAAGGACCGCTGCTTCAATACTTTATCGTTTCAGAATTGTGGAGTAAATGATGCGATCCCCCGGCAATCATATCCAAGCTATTTGGCACGTTGTTTGTTTGAGCCTTGTTTGCGTCGCAGTGGCGTTTCTCTTGCGCGCGGCGCGCGTGGGAGGAAGCCCCGCAACGCCCACAGCGAATCCGCCGGAGCGCCATATCGACCTCGGCGTGTTACGGAAAGATTCGTTATATGGGATTACGGTGAGTGTGAAGGCGCCAGCCCGGGTTCAGGGATCGGACTCGATTCACGTGGTCATCGCGGATGCTGAGGGTCCGGTAGCCGATAAATGGCTGCACAGCGCCGACCTGGATTTCTATCTGACGCTCGCGCCACGCGCCACGGGCCATGGCGCGGTACTGTTGACGACGAGTCTGGGAAGTGCAAATCCGGAGATCACTGTATCCGCACGCCGCATTCCTACGAGTTCGGGCACGGAGCCTGCGGTAATTGCAGCATATCCGAACGGCGATTGGCATCATGCCCAACCGTTCGAGTTCGGCCAGACCATCTACGGAAGCGCGGATGAGCGCCCGTATGCCCCTCCGCCGGGCCAAAACGCGTATGCCGCGATGATCAAGGGTTTTCAGTGGTTCCGCTTCACGTTCCACGGCCAGAAACCGCGCTTGGCTTATTTTGTGCTCGACGTTACGGATCGTGATGTGCCCTTTGACGTGTATCTTTATCAGACCAAGAAAGATGCGAGCGGTCAAACGAACCTTGTCCCCTACAAGAAGGGCGAATTTATCTATCAGATCGAATCGACGCAGAATTATCCTGGCCTCTATAAATTCCGCACCCGCATCCTTGAGCCTGGACAAACTTACTACGTGCGCGTGGATGCGAATCATCCCGCCTATCAGTTGCGCATGTATTCCTATCCCGTGCCTCCGTACACAGACCCGCACCAGGCGGTGCGCACCGGCATGGATTTTCTCATCGACATGGGGGACACCTGGCTTTCCAACACCCCGCGCCGCGGTTCGGTGGCTTTGCGCAATACGATGACGCATTCGGAAACCGAGCTTTGCATTGCCTGCCATCCTTCGCAATTCACCTCGCGCGGCGAGTTCACAGCCATCCGCAACGGCTATGCACCCACGCAACGCACTGCCATTGAATTCATCACAGACCGTCTTTATAATAACGCCCGTCCTCTCTATGGCGAGCCTGGAACCAACTGGGTGCGCGTGATCTATTCCGCGCGCGCGGTTTCCAGCCGCCTGCCGCTGCTCACCCACTGGTTTGAAACCGAGGTCACGCACGACGGCCCCCGCGCAAGTTTTGCCATCCCTTACGCCAATTATCTGAAGATCCATTACAAGGACCGCACCACCATGCCTGGAAACGAAGTGGATGGCTGCGAGCCGGATATCAGTCCATTTGAGATTGCGGACCAGAGCTGGCAAACCTTTAACTTTCTCTATCAGCACACGCATGACCCGCAGTGGCTCACCGAGCGCGACATGGTTGAGCGGCTGGCCATCCCCTACGTTTCCAAGAACATGATTGATCTGAATTGGAAGATTCAATTTCTAGCAACCATCGGGCGGGAGAAATATGCGCAACAGTTGGATACGCTTATCCAGCAGCTCTATCGCTATCAGGAAGCAGATGGAATGTGGCCTTATCCATTTGACAAGACCCGGAAGACGGCCGACTTTATTTCTTATCACGCCATCTATGCGCTGGCGCTGGCGGGGCATCGGCCTGAGACCGACCCCAACATGGCGCGCGCAGTCGAAGCCTGCCTTAAGGCGCAGCGCACGGAAGGAGACTGGGAAGGGGATCCCGTTTACCAGGGCTTTAACACGCCATTCCGCGCCACAGAATTTGCCGTGATGGCGCTTTCACAACTTTATCCAGGGCCGGACAAGCGGCCACTGAGCGCGAAGGGATGGGACGACGCGTTTCCGGCGCCGCCCACGCGCCTTGCTCAAGACGACCTGCCGCTCCTGCTCTCGCAGCTTGACCAATTCTGGGACTTGGCTCCTGAATCCACACTGAAGCAGATTCGTCACGTGCTCGCCACCAATCCTCAGCCGCTCGCGCGGGAAGCGGCCGCGCGCGCGCTAGGGCACATGGCTGACCCTGGCGCGGTTCCTGTCCTTGTACACGCGCTGGGCGACTCGAGCAAAATGGTACAGTGCACGGCTGCCTGGGCGCTGCGGAAGGTGCTTACGCGACGGCCAGCGGTAGCCGACGAGGGCAGCGCGATGCTTGCAACCGCCTTGCGCTCGCCCGACGCGCGAATGCGATGGGGCGCCACGCGGCTGTTCAATCAACACTTCCGGTATCTCACCGGTAATCCCGCGCTGCTTGCCGCTTTAACTCAGGATTTGAACGACCCTGCGCCTTTCATCCGCTTTCAGGCCGCGGGAGGTTTGTGGCGCTGGTATTATTGGCAAGTCGATCATCCCGCGGAGCGCAACGCCGTGCTTGAAGCTCTGGCAACGCGGCTCGGCATCGAGCAGAATCCCATGGTGCGGCGCGGGCTAATGGAGAGCGTCTACGACGTGCTCGATGAGAATACTGGCTATATGGCGGCGTGGATCAAGACCGCGGCCACGAAAGAAGATCAGGAACGCATCGAGAAAGGCTATGAAGAGGTTGTGCGCGGCCAGGCAGAAGACCTTGCGCGCGCGATCCTCAAGTCGCCTCCGGCGGGCCGCATGGCCATTCTCAAC
>DASZAE010000255.1:0-4712 GCA_035945515.1 Terriglobia bacterium | reverse complement strand
GTCTCTTGAAAACGCTTTGCGGCGTTTCAAACGCAAGGTGCAACAAGAAGACATCATCAAGGAAATTAAAAAGCACTCGTATTATCTGAAACCGGGTGAGAGACGCCGTGTAAAAGAAGCGTTGGCTCGCAAGCGCGTCCGCAAGAAGGCTCGCCTCGAAAGAGAGTAGCTTTCAAGGGAGTTGCAAAACCCTTCACCCATGCCGTGGAGAAGCTGTTTTCCATAGTCTTAGGGGGTTCCCCGATGGAGTATAAGGATAAGGTTCTCAAGTGCGCTGAGTGCGGAGGTGAGTTTGTCTTCACCTCTGGAGAACAGCTTTTTTACGCGGAGAAAGGCTTTAAGAACGAGCCTAAACGATGCAAGTCCTGCAAGACCAAGCGTGGCCAGAGTGGAAGCCCCAGCCCTGCCCGCTCGACAACGACGACTGTGTGCTCGCAGTGCGGCAAAGAAACCACCGTGCCCTTCAAGCTCACCCAAGGCCGCCCGGTCTATTGCCGTGAATGTTTTCAACAAAGGCGCTCTACCGCAGCGGCTAACTGACCTTGCGGGGCGGGGGCGGTCTCTGGCCGCCGGTTTTTAATATCTAAAAGCCAGCGGCCAGAGGCCGCCGCTACAACGCAAAACAGCAGGCGCATTCCGTCACTCCCTCGTAAATCTCAGTTGTCATTCTGATCTCAGCAAAGAATTCCTCTTTGGCGCGGTTCCTGGTCAGGCGCAGCCATGTTCAAGAAAATCCTCATTGCAAATCGGGGTGAAATCGCCATCCGCGTGATCCGGGCGTGCCGGGAAATGGGCATCCAGACGGCGGCCGTTTATTCGGATGCAGACCGGAAGGCGCTTCACGTGCGCTACACCGGCGAAGCCTTTCGTTTGGGACCTGCGCCTGCGGCTGACAGCTACTTGCGCATTGACCGCGTGCTCGAAGCGGCGCGCGCGTGCAAAGCAGGAGCCATCCATCCGGGTTACGGATTTCTCTCAGAGAATCCTGAATTTCCTCGCGCCTGCAAGAAGGCGGGCCTGATTTTTATCGGACCCTCTGCCGAAGCAATGGAACAGATGGGTTCAAAAACGGCTGCTCGCCGCGCGGCGATGAAGGCGGGGCTGCCGGTCGTCCCAGGAACTGATGGCGACCTGAAAACAATCAAGACGATCAAACGCGCGGCAACGGATTTTGGCTATCCGGTGATGCTCAAAGCTTCGGCCGGCGGCGGCGGCAAGGGGCTGCGCGTGGTGCATCGTGAGGCCGATCTCGAATCTGCCCTGCGCACGGCCCGCGCGGAAGCGAAAAACGCTTTTGGCGACGATTCGGTTTATGTCGAGAAATATCTTGAGCGGCCCCGACACATCGAGGTTCAAATTCTGGGTGATCACCACGGGCATCTCATCCACTTGGGGGAGCGCGAGTGCTCGCTGCAGCGGCGTCACCAGAAAGTGATGGAAGAATCGCCCTCGCCGTTTGTCGATGACGGTCTCCGCCAGCGCATGGGTGAGACGGCGGTGCGCATTGGCCGTCTCGCCGGTTACACTAACGCGGGCACGGTGGAGTTCCTTGTCGATCGTGATCGTAATTTCTACTTTCTCGAAATGAATACGCGCTTGCAGGTGGAGCACCCGGTGACGGAAGAGGTGACGGGCATTGATCTCGTTAAAGCCCAAATCTGTATTGCCGCAGGCGAGCGACTCCCTTGGCGGCAGGAGGAGATTGTCCGCCGGGGTCACGCGCTGGAGTGCCGGATTTATGCGGAAGACCCGGAGAATAATTTCTTTCCGTCGCCAGGCTTGATTCAAAGGCTGCGCGTGCCGATGGGGCCTGGCGTGCGCGATGACAGCGGGGTATATGAGGGCTGGGCGGTGCCGCTCGAATATGATCCCCTGCTTTCAAAGCTGGTAGCGAGAGGAGGCAGCCGCGAGGAAGCTTTGGCGCGCATGAAGCGCGCGCTGGGCGAATACGAGGTTGCGGGCATCAAAACCAATATCGCCTTTTTTCTGCGCCTGCTTCAACATCCGGCGGTCGTTGCTGGCGAGATGGACACTGCTTTCATTGACCGCTTGCTCGCTTCAGAATTACAGCCGGAAGAAAAAGACCGTGCGCAAGAGAACCGCATGGCTGCGCTTGCCGTCATGATCGAGTCCACTCTCCGCGCTCCGCGCTCTATTGTTGAACGCCCCTCTCAAACACGTTGGAAAACGTCGAGACTTGAAAAACTGTTGAATAATCGACCGTGAGCAGGTGGAAAGACGCCCTATTTACTTAATTGACAACACCAGAAAACTGCACTATGGTTGCCGAGGTTGTCTATTTTGAAAGATAGAAAGAGGATTTATGCCGGAAACGCAAGCTTTCAACCGAAGGCGCGCCGAACGCAGGCCGGCCGCAAAATCCATCGCACTCGTGGTTGATTCTGAACACTCTGAGATCGCCAGCCAGGCGTTTGCCGTTGATCTTTCGCAGCTCGGAGCGCGCATTCGCACGCGCGCGCGCTTGCAGCTTGGTCAGAACGTGACGGTGATCCCGCGCGAGGGCAAAGCGTTTGCGGTGCCTAGCCGCGTAGTATGGATCAACGCTCAGGATTCTGATCCCGAAGCCGGCCTGGCTTTCCTCCAGCCGCAGGAACAATCTTCCTCGCTCCTCGCAGAAGCGCCGTGACGCCCAAATGGCGCAATTATTTTGCGTGGATGTATCCGTTCTCGGCATACCATTTGGCGGCGCGTCTAAGCGCCTCGGCGGCAGGGCCGGGCTGGAAACCGAGATCGCGCGCGGCTTTGGAACAGTCGGCAAACATCTTATGCCGGGCCATGCGAACGCCTTCAAGAGGGATTCGCGGCATCCTGCCCGTGATCGCTGAAATGGCCGCATCGCCATAGCCCGCGGCGAGCGCCAGCGAATACGGAATTTTCCAGCGCGGCGCGGGCCTGCCGCTGAACTTTGCCAGTGTGGCAAAGATTTCAAGCAGCGTCATATTCTCCGCGCCCAGCAAGTATCGCTCCCCTACGCGACCGCGTTCAGCCGCGAGTAAATGGCCCTTCGCTACATCCTCCACCCGGACAATGTTTAACCCTGTGTCCACATAGGCGGGTGTTTTCCCGTTCAGGAAGTCGACAATCAATTGCCCGGTAGGCGTGGGTTTCCAGTCGCCAGGACCGACGGGCGTCGTCGGATTCACAATCACAACGGGCATTCCCTCGCGCGCGGCTCGCAGCGCCTCTTGCTCGGCAAGAAACTTGGAGCGTTTGTAGTGCCCGATCATCTGGTCCAGGCGCGCCTCGGTTGTTTCATCCGGCAGCCCGCTTGCGACAGGCACGGCGATCGTTCCAACCGTGCTGGTGTAGACGAACCGCGCGACTCTTGCTTCGCGCGCGGACCGCAGAAGATCACGCGTGCCCTCAACGTTCGACGCGTAAATTTCCTGGGGATTTTTAGACCAGAGCCGGTAATCGGCGGCCACATGAAAGACGCAAGTCACTCCATTGACGGCAGACTTCAGCGAAGCAGGGTCGCGCAGGTCTCCGGAGACGCGCTCAACCGGGATTCCTTCGATGGCGCGGAGATCACTCGAAGCGCGCGTGAGCACGCGCACCTCCCCGCCTTGCGCGGCGAGAAGACGGGCTACATGGCTTCCAACAAAGCCACTGGCGCCGGTGACGAGTGAAATCACAGGAGGCTGTTCAGAGAAACGTGGTAAGGGGCGGCTTCAGGGCTGGTCAAATTCCATTTCAGCATCTTCCAGGTGTCGCCCAGCTTGCGGTTAGCGCCAAGCACAGCAGAAGGCTCGTAACCTGCGTGGACCATGCAGTGCTCGCAGCGGGGATCGCGGCCGCGGCCGTACTTTTCCCACGGCGTGCTCCCCATGAAGTCCTTAAACGTCTCATAATGCCCGTCGGTAATGAGGTAGCAGGGGCTCTTCCAGCCGCGCGGATTGTAGGTGGGATTCCCCCAGGCGGTGCACATCAACTCGCGCTCGCCGGTAAGATATTCAAGATAAATCGGCGAGGTCATCAGGTTGTACCGCGTCAAGAACTGGGTGGCGGCGCGGAACTTTTCGCGCACCTCCTCGCGGGACATAAAAATTTCCTTCGTTTGCACCGCGGCGTAGGAATATCCGGGAGAAATCATGTGCCCGTCAACGCCGAGCGTCCGAAGGTATTCCAGAAGCTCGGCAATCTCACTCAGGTTGGTTTGCTTAAAGATGGTTGTGTTGGTGCAAACCAAAAAGCCCGCGTCTTTCGCCGCCTTGATGCCCTCAACCGCTTCTTTGAAAACGCCCTTGCGTTCGACGCACAGGTCGTGCGTTTCTTCCATGCCGTCGAGATGAACGTTGAAAAAGAAGTCCGGCGTCGGCGTGTAATCTTTCAGCTTCTTGCGGATGAACATGCCGTTGGTGCAAAGGTAGATATGCTTCTTGCGCCCCAAAATTTCGCTCACCAGGCGCGGCAAATCAGGATAAATCATCGGCTCGCCGCCGCAAATGGAAACGATCGGCGCGCCGCATTCATCCACCGCCGCCATGCACTGCTCAACCGTCAATTTGTCCTTGATGGTGGATTTATATTCTCGAATCCGCCCGCAACCCGTGCACGTCAGGTTGCATGCGTGCAGCGGCTCTAGCATCATCACCAGCGGGAACTTGTCGATGCCGCGCAGCCGTTTCCCCCCAATATATTTGGCCAAGTCAACGGTCAGACCGAGCGGAAATCTCATGATCTTCTCCTCA
>DASZAE010000254.1:0-2791 GCA_035945515.1 Terriglobia bacterium | reverse complement strand
CAGTTCTACACAAATACGTTCATTGGCCGTACTCCCGCTCAAAAATCTTTCCGGCGACCCTCAGCAAGCATATTTTACCGAAGGAATGACGGAGGAACTGACCACGCAATTGGCGCAGATCAGCGAGCTGCGCGTGATTTCACAAGCATCCGTAACCAGCTATGAGAAGTCGCGCGAATCGCTGCCTCAAATCGCGAAGCAATTGCACGTGGATGCAATCGTCGAAGGCTCGGTGATGCGGTCCAACGATCGCGTGCGCATCACTGCGCGACTGATACAGGTTTCGAATGGCAATCTGCTTTGGACGCAAGACTACGACCGAAATTTGAAGGATGTGTTGAGCTTGCAAGAAGATGTGGCGCGAACCATCGCCAGCGAAGTGAAAGTGACGCTGACTCCAGACGAGCAAGCGCGGCTCGCAAACGCCCGACCTGTAAATCCAAGGGCACATGAGGCGTATCTCGAGGGGAACGCGCTAAATAAAGGCACGCCTGCACAGCAGTGGATTGCCAAACAATCCTTTGAGGAGGCAATCCGGATCGACCCGAATTACGCGCCGGCATATGCCGGTCTGGCTGAGTACTATTGGTCGAACTCTCAACTCGATCCCAGCGTGGCCATGCCGCAGGCCAGACATTATGCACAACAAGCCTTGGAACTCGATCCCAATCTTGCACAGGCGCACACAACTCTAGGAGCGATTCGGTTTTATGCCGATTGGGATTGGACCGGTGCCGAACAGGAATTGCGACACGCTTTGGAGTTGAGTCCCAGCGATGCAGAAGCTCATCGTACGTATTCGTATTTTCTGGCTGCAATGGGGCGAACGGACCAGGCAATTACAGAAATCCAGCACGCACAGCAGATTGATCCTCTAAACATCTGGACACAAATCACGGCCGGATGGGTCTACTACTATTCCCGCCAGTATGACAAGGCAATTGCGCAATGCCAAAGTCTTCTGAAACTCGATGCGAATTCGGTCGGGGCGTACGACTGCCTGGGAACAAGTTACCTCGCTGAGGGAGAATACCCAAAAGCCATAGAAGCAGCTCAGAAAGCCAGTGGGTTTTCAAATGGCGACCCCACTCGGGTTGTCGGCCTGGGCCGAGCGTACGCTGCGGCTGGAAAAAAAGCTGACGCGCGCAAAGTTATCGAACAACTCCGCCAATTGTCGGCCCACACTTATGTGTCGCCCTATTTCTTCGCGACGATCTATGCGGCGTTGGGTCAAAAGGACGAAGCTTTTAATTGGCTCGACAAAGCTTTTCGTCAGCACGACCGCTACTTGGCCTGGCTAAAAGTCGACGGCGCGATCGACCCTTTGCAAGGCGACCCCCGTTTGACACGATTGCTGCGGCAGGTTGGCTTTACCAATTAGGACGCACGCGCAGCCAGAGATATGCCCGCTGCACCTGGAAGCCACTTGCTCTCGGCTCTCGGTGTATGTCAGCCGAGTGGAAACGGAACCATGTATCCCGTGCTCTCGGGAGTATGGTAGATCAGCAACAGAACGCAGTCGCCGCGCTTTCGCCGCTTCGGTTTTTGAAGAACAACATCGATCAAATTCCTCTTCATAATACCGCGCTTGTTGATTTTGCTCTTTTTTTCGCGGTCGCTACAGGCACGAAACTCCTCAAACTCTTCGTTCGATATCGTCAGGATCACCACTTCCGGAAGGCCAGCCCCAAAATCAGTTTTCCATGCTCCCTTGCGCAGTCTTCGCCAGCGGGGTGTTGCAAAGAAGTGCATTGCCTCGCAGTCAGGTCTCGGCACCTTCGTGGTTTTTTTCATGGGATGACTCCTCTTCATGGCGCGGGTGTTCACGCCTTGGAGCGCTTCTACACCCTGTGTCCTTCGAAGTCAATAAGGGCATCGTTTACGGCGAGACGCGAGGAGCTTGTCAGCAGCAGGGGCGTTCAATGCGCAACTGGCGAACGGGGCAAGCTTCCGGCAACGTGAATTGCCATGTCAACTTTCTTCTCGACGCGAAGGATGAACGTGCTGGGATCCTTCAATCCCCACTCCACGTACGGAATGGCAAAATGAACGTTCGCGGTTAACTGATTGCCGGTTACTTGAATGTCCGCGGGCAGCGCGATTTCGTGCTGGCTTCCGTGAAGTTTGACTAATCCCAGAATCTGAACATGCGATTCCCCAGACAGCGACACTTGACCCTGAATCCGCTCCGGAACAAAAACGATTTCCGGATAATTTTGGCTCTCCAGCACGGACTTGTGCATTTTTCGGTCGCGGCTGTCGTTTCCGCTCTCGCCGCTCGTGGCGTCGACAACGACGTCGCCGCTCGCTTCACCGGTAGCAGGATTAAATTGAATTGTGCCGCTCTTCAGCCTAAACGACCCTTCCACGGTGTGGAGCGTTGCGCCAAGCGTAAAAGTAATCTGGGTTCGTGCCGGATCGAGGTTCAGCGTGACGCTTTGCGATTGAACAGGCGCCGAGAAAGCGATCGCGCAAAGAATTCCAAAGGTTCTGTAAGCGGGATTCAGTGATGGTCTCCTGTTAGCCTAACTGCGAAACGGCTGACTCGCGCGCGGCCTGAATCGACTTCGTGGGATTTAGGATTCTCCAGCCCAGGGACCACATCGTTTGCAGCGCCGCCCACGGCGGAACCGCTGCGCCCGTGTGAGCTGCGAGGAGTTTCGAAAACAAAGCCGGCTCGGAAGCAAACGCCGAGAATACTCTGCGACGCAAGTGACGATGGTCGCTCAAGGCCATCAGCAAACGTGACATCATCACGGGCCGCTTCCTACCACGCCGATGCTCGACTTCG
>DASZAE010000253.1:0-14532 GCA_035945515.1 Terriglobia bacterium | reverse complement strand
CAGCTCGCAGCGTTCCGGGTCTTTCTCCTGGCAGTCGGCGAGCTTGCCCGGCAGCCCGCCGGAATCGAGAGCGCCCTTGCGCCGCGTGAGCTCGCGCGCTTTCCGCGCCGCCTCGCGCGCCCGCGCGGCGTCAATCGACTTTGAGCAAATCTTGCGGCCCACGGCCGGGTTCTTCTCGAAATGCTCCATCAGTTTTTCGTAGACGAAACTCGCCACCACGCTCTGAATGTCGCTGTTGAGTTTTCCTTTCGTTTGCCCCTCGAATTGCGGTTGCGGCAGCTTCACGCTGATCACCGCCACCAGGCCCTCGCGCACGTCCTCGCCCTGCAGGTTCTCTTTGACGTCTTTGAATAAATTCTGGTTCTGCCCGAACTGGTTGATGGCGCGCGTGAGCGCGGAGCGGAACCCGGAAAGGTGCGTGCCGCCGTCCACCGTGTTGATGTTATTGGCGAAGGAAAACATCGTCTCCGCGTAGCCGTCGTTATACTGGACGGCGAACTCAATGCTCACCTCGTCGCGCTCCGCCTCGGCGTAGATGGGCGTCGCGTGCAGCACGTCTTTATTCTTGTTGAGATGCTTGACGAACTCCGCGATGCCGCCGGTGTAGTGAAACTCCGCTTCTTTATTCGTCCGCTCGTCTTTTAACCGGATGGTTAAACCTTTGTTGAGGAACGAAAGTTCGCGCAGGCGCTGCGCCAGCGTATCGTAGTTAAACTCGACTGAAGTGAAAATCTTGCTGTCGGGCAGGAAGGTGATCTTGGTGCCGCGCTTCGTCGTCTTGCCTTCGCGCTTGAGCGGCCCTGCGGGCGCGCCTCGCTCGTAGGATTGCTCCCATGTGTGGCCGTCACGCCAAATTTCAAGCTCCAGGGATTCCGAAAGCGCGTTCACCACTGAAACGCCCACGCCGTGCAGTCCGCCGGAAACTTTGTAACTCTTGCTGTCGAATTTTCCGCCCGCGTGTAGCACCGTCATCACCACTTCAGCGGCGGAGCGGCCCTCCTCTTTGTGCGTGTCCACTGGAATGCCGCGGCCATTATCGACAACGGTGACGGAGTTGTCCGAATGCACCGTCACGTCGACGCGGTCGCAGAATCCGGCGAGAGCTTCGTCAACTGAGTTATCTACCACCTCCCAGACGAGATGGTGCAGGCCGGTTTGTCCCGTTGACCCGATATACATCGCCGGGCGCTTGCGGACGGCTTCAAGCCCTCCCAGCACCTTGATGCTCGCCGCGTCGTATTGCTCCGCCGCCTTCATTTCCATGCCCGTGCTTAGTTCTTCCACTTACGCTCTCTTTCTGGTTATGGTCAGGCTTGTCGTGTACGCGTAACACTCACGTGTACTCGAGTTTTGTAACAGGGCACGACTTGAGTCGTGCCGTAAACGTCGCACAATATGATCGGGCTTTAGCCCCGGCGACAGCGGCTAAAGCCGCTCTCTCAAAAGCCTTCCGTCCGGCCCGGCTGAAGCCGAGCCCTGATACACTACGCGCCCACGCCGTGTTTCATATCAGCCCATCACAACCACGCCTCCGGCAAGCTTTGTATCAGGGCACGACCTGAGCCGTGCCGAAAACGCGGTGTTGTATATGCTGAAGCCGGGCCCTGATACACTACGCGCCCACGCCGTGTTTTGTATCAGCCCATCACAACCCACGCCTACGGCAAGCTTTGTAACAGGGCACGACTTGAGCCGTGCCGGGAACGCGGTGTTGTATATCAGGCTTCAGCCCCTGCGGCCTTACGCGCCGCCAGATACGAGAAGCTATAAGGGAACTTCTCGGGCGAATCCACCAACCCTGCTTTCACCGGATTCTGCGCAATATATTGGCGATGACGCGCAAAGCTCTCTCGATCATCCACGCGCACCTCGGAAAAGCCGCGTTGCCAAACCTCTCCCATATATCCCAATTCTTTTTTTAGCCGGTATGAAAAACCTCCCTTGATAAACTGCATGGCTTTTTCAATCGTCATCTCTTCCTCAACCGTAATCAGCAGATGCACATGGTCAGGCATGATGACAAAATCATGGAGTTTGAATTTGCCTGCCGCAACGTAAGAGCGCATAACATCAACCAGAAGGGTTGCGTTACGCTCTGACTGCAATAAGGCTCTGCCCATGCTCGCCTTTGTGGTCACGAAAAAAGTGCGCGAAGAACTTAAAACCTGGCTCGGACTAGCCTGTCGTCCCGGCTTGGCCATAAGTGCGGGCTAAAGCCCGTTTTTTTTGATCGCCCCTTGGCACGACTAAAGTCGTGCCCTGTTACAAAACATGAAGAATAAGCGCTCTGTAACAGCAGCTTCAGCGTGTCTTCAGGACGATCCTTTCGAGCTGTTACAAAACACGAAGAATACGCGCTTTGTAACAGCAGCTTCCGCGTGTCTTCAGGAAGGTCCTCTGGAGCTGTTGCAAAACACGAAGAATACGCGCTTTGTAACAAGGCACGGCCTTGGCCGTGCCGGAAATGCGCCGTTTATGTACCGGGCTTCAACCGCGCCCTCATACACAGCAAACCAAGTTTGCGCCTATTCTCACACCCGCATGGGCATCACCACGTAGCGGTAATGCGTGGCATCGTCTTCCGCCGGACGAAGCAGGCCGGCGCTTTGCTCGTCTTTAAGCTCGATGCGGGTTTTCGCGCTCTCTCCCGCCACATCGAGGAAATCCAGCAGGTATTGATAGTTAAATCCAATCTGCATATCTTCCTGGGGATACTCCGCGTCCAGTTCCTCGTGCGCTTCGCCGTATTCACCGCTTGAGGAAAAAATCTCCAGATGATTGTTGGTTAATTGAAACCGAATCACGCGCGATCGCTCGTCAGCAAG
This sequence comes from Terriglobia bacterium, assembly GCA_035945515.1. GTDB lineage: Bacteria > Acidobacteriota > Terriglobia > UBA7540 > UBA7540 > RH2-MAG17b. The sequence goes on along the minus strand of DASZAE010000253.1, from coordinate 11,707 downwards.
CAGCGCCACCCTGCGAATGGACGCGCCGAGTTGCGCTTTATCCACCGTGAGCGCGCGGGTATTATCCTTAGGCAGCACGGCTTCGTAATTGGGAAATTGCCCGGTAAGAACTCTCGAAATCAGCATTCGGTGACCCGCCGAGAAAAAAAGATGGCTATCGTCCTTGGCGAAGCGGACCGCCGCCTGGTCTCCGCTTTGCGCCAGGAGCTTAGAGAGTTCCCCCATCGCTTTCTTGGGGATCAGAACCCGCAACTCGTTATTCAGCCCTTCAATTTGAACTTCTCTTTCCACTTGCGCCAGCCGGTGGCCGTCGGTCGCCACCATCAGGATCCGGTCTGGCTTCAAGAGAAGCAGCGCGCCGTTGAGCGTATAGCGCGATTCCTCGCTGGAGATGGCAAACGCCGTCCGTTGAATCATCGGCGTCAATACGCCGGCCGGAATAGTGGCAATCACCGCCGGGCTTTCGGGAAGCGCGGGAAAATTATCTTTCGCCATGCCCGCCAGTTTGAAGGAAGACCTCTCGCAGGTCACTTGAATGAAATGATTTTCCAAAACCTTAAATTTAATTTCAGCTTCGGGAAGCGAGCGCACAATTTCCAGCAGCCTTCTGCCGGGAACGGTGGACGCTCCCGCTTTTTTCACGCGCGCCGGACATCCGCAGCGAAGGCCCAACTCAAGGTCGGTTGCGCTCAGGCGGAGTTCGGCGTCGGTAGCCTCCACCAAAATATTGGAGAGGATCGGAATGGTAGTCTTTTTCTCCGCCACGCCTTGCGCCAAGTCCAGCTCTTTCAAAAGTTCGGACTTACGAGTTGTAAATTCCATAATTCAATTCACCTATAAATAGAGAGTATTAGTAGTAAGTCCTGTGAATATGTGGAAATCATAGTATCCCATGTAAACAGAAGGGGTTCAAAAAAACATGTGCTGTGAAAATCAGCCTCATTCCTGTGACTGGGTGTGAAAAAATCCAAGCGGTTCTGACGTCCAAAAAACAAGCAAGTGTAAATTTCATCCAAAGAGGCTTAACTTCAATTCAGACTATCGGTAAGTTTGTTGATAATCCTGTTTAAATCCTTGTCCTTTTTGCGCAACTCCTCGATTTTACCGACTGAATGAAGAACCGTGGTGTGATGCTTTCCGCCAAACTCTCTTCCAATTTGGGGCAAGGAAGTGGGCGTGAGTTGCTTGGCAAGGTACATGGCAATCTGGCGAGGGTAGGCAATCTTCCTGCTGTTATTTTTTGATTTCAACTGGCCGAGGCTCAGGCTGAACTCTCTGCAAGTCAGCCGCTGAATAGTCTCAATTGAAATACGCCGCTCATCTTGGTCAATAATATTTTTTAGAACATGATGGGCCATGCCAAGCGAAAGCTCTTCATCGGTGAGCGAAGAATACGCCAGCACCCGCGTGAGCGCACCTTCAAGATCACGAACGCTGGCCTTGATGCGGGAAGCGATAAATTCGGCCAAATCGGGAGGCAGCGTCGCGCCCAGCGCCTCCGCTTTTTTCTCCAGGATGGCAATCTTGGTTTCCAGGTCCGGCGGCTGAAGATCGGCGCTCAGCCCCCAGGCGAAGCGCGAGCGCAGCCGCTCCTCAAGTTCTGGGATCTCCTTGGGCGCGCAATCACTGGAAATCACCACCTGCTTCTGCGCCTGGTAGAGAGCGTTGAAGGTGTGGAAGAATTCGTCCTGCGTGCGTTCCTTGCCGGCGATGAACTCAATGTCGTCCACGAGCAGCACGTCCACGTTGCGGTACTTCTCGCGCAGAGAAATCATGCGGTCGTAGCGCAGCGAATTGATGACCTCGTTGGTGAAAGTTTCCGAAGACACGTAGGCCAGCCGCATTTCCTTCCATTGGCTCTTGATGGCGTGCCCGACGGCGTGCATGAGATGAGTTTTGCCCAGGCCGACGCCTCCGTAGAGGAACAACGGGTTGTACATCTTGGAGGGCGCTTGCGCAACTGCGCGCGCCGCGGCGTGGGCAAATTGGTTGCACGAACCGACTACGAAGGCGCTGAAGGTGTAACGCGCGTCAAGCTGATGCGCGGAAGAATCAAAGTCAAGCTTGCCTTGCACAGCTTTCGCCTCAGCGGGTCGGTCCGGCTTGGTTTCGGCAGGGTCGTCAAAGACGTAGGCAATGCCCTGCTCGCTGAGCTTGAGCGTTTGTAAAGCGTCGCTGATGAGCGAGGCGTACTTTTCCTCGATCCAGTCCTGAAACTCGCGGTTGGGCACGCGCACCACAATCTTGCCATCCGTCACATGGCTGAACCGGGTGGGGCGCAGCCACGTTTGGTAGCTCTGCGTGTTGACCTTTGCTTTAAGATAACCGAGGACTTCCTGCCACGCATTCATGGGGAACCTGCCTGGGATCAACTCGTCGCTCACAACGCCTATTGTGCGCTGGGGCGGCGGCTATTTACGAACTTTGGCCGCCGGATTTTGAATAGGAAAGACCAGTGACTAGAAGCCGCCATCCGTACCAAATTCATTGGGAAAAGGGTCGCGGAGTTGGAGAAAATTAGGGCTTGCGCTTGAGTGGGACAAAGCGCACGGATTACAAATTAACCCATTTATTTATAGTACGTTATAAAAAGGCTTCGAGTAACAAGCGCGACGAATTTGAGAACTCTCAGCAAGATGTTAATATAGCATGAAACCGGGCGGGTGCAACCGTCCTTTATGGACCGATTTTAGGCCGCGCTCGAGGCCGCGCGACTTGAGATTAGAGCATTATAAAATTCTTAGAAAGCAGAGGAAAGGTGTGTTCTCTCCGACAACAAACTACAAGCTTGTCGTGCCATCTAGACATGTATAAAGCTTATTATAACACATACGGTTATACATTTATTATAAATATTTTATGCTAAGTGAAGTTCAAATTCACGGCTTGTTGCAACCCTTCGGAATTACGCTAAGCCAACCTCAAATTGGGAACTTGATTGTATATCTAAATTTGCTGTTGCGTTGGAACGAAAAGATCAATCTGACGGCGATTCGGAGGCCTGAGGAATGCGTCACTCGGCATTTTGGCGAGAGCCTGTTACTGGCGCGCCATGAACAACTTGCTGGACGTCTGCTCGATATCGGCAGTGGCGCGGGGTTCCCAGCCTTAGCGTTAAAACTTGTCTTTCCTGAGCTTGAAATTACGCTGCTTGAACCAGTTGCCAAGAAGCGGGCATTTCTCAAAGAAGTCGTTCGGGCGTGTGCTTTCAGCGGGGTTGAAGTCAGAGGGGAGAGAATACAGGGTCTCAAAAAAGGGACCTTATATGACACGATCACCATGCGGGCCGTGGGTTCCAGCTTAATTAAAGAGGCGGTCTCTTATCTGAAGCCCTCGGGCAAGTTTTATCTGTGGTTGTCCCAAACACAGGCGCAAGAACTGGTTAAGCTGGATAGTGGTATGAAATGGGATGTGCCGATAGAGATTCCAGAGAGCCGTGAGCGCATTATCCTCCCTGGCAGCTTGAAAGGCTAATGTTTCACGTGGAACATTGAACGGCAGTCCCCTGAGCGCGGCGGCGCTACATATGTTTCACGTGGAACATTGCACGGCGGCTCCCTGAGTGCATCTCGATGGATTATGCTCGGTGCTACAGATTGCTGAAAAACTCCGTAACCATGTCATTCTGAGGAGCCGAAGGCGGTCCTGAGCGTAGCGAAGGAAGAATCTCGGAAGTTACTGATTTAACATAGCAATAGATTCTTCGCGGAGTTTATCCTGAGCGAAATGCCGGGATTCTTCGCTTCACTCAGAATGACAAGCGAAGGGCTCAGAATGACAGCGCAAACGGATTTTTCAGCAACCTGGCTAGCCGTATGTTTCACGTGAAACATTCTGTGACAAGTGCGGTTGTGGCAGCGGCATCTGGTCGCATCATCCTGTGCTTTCCCAAAACCGACGCCCGAAGCCTATAAAGAGTGCCGCTATAACCTCCCTACGCATGTTTCACGTGAAACATCATCCGAAATCCCATAGAAATCGATTCGGGCTTGTCAGCCCGGCCCACATTTGTTAGAGTCAAGCTTCCAGATTCCAAATTAAGGATCATTGTGGGCAGAATCATTGCAATCGCCAATCAGAAGGGTGGCGTGGGGAAAACGACCACAGCCATTAACCTTGCCGCCGCCCTCGCTAAGCAAGAAATGTGGACGCTTCTCATCGATTTTGACCCTCAGGCCAACACCACCGCTGGCATGGGGTTCGCCAAGGACCCCGCCCGGCGCTCGATCTACCACGGCCTGTTGGCTGACGCGCCCTTCGACCAAATCTCGCAACAGACCGCTATCGAGGGCCTCTTTTTGATCCCATCGGAGAAGAACCTGGTGGGCGCCACCTTAGAGCTTGCTGACCGTCCGGGCCGCGAACAGGTTTTGCGTCAACAACTTGAGCAGATCCGCTCCAAATTTAATTTCATCCTCATCGATTGCCCCCCGGCGCTTGATCTCCTCACTCTCAACGCGCTGGTGGCGGCCGATTCCGTCCTCGTGCCGGTCCAATGCGAATACTTCGCCCTCGAGGGCGTCTCCGAGTTGCTGGACACGCTCATCCGCATTCGCCGCTCGCACAATCCCAAGCTCTCGGTTGAGGGCATTCTTCTGACCATGTATGACGACCGCACCAACCTATCCCACCAGGTCAGGGACGACCTGCGGGATTTCTTTGGCGACCAGGTCTTCAACACCGTGATTCCGCGCAATGTCCGCCTGGCGGAAGCGCCGAGCTATGGCCAGCCCATTTTCCTCTACGATCCCGCCTGCAAGGGCGCGGAAACCTATCTTCAACTCGCTACGGAGGTCATCCAACATGACCAGAAAGGCCTTGGGGCGCGGGCTTAACGCCCTCTTGGGGGACGCGGCGGCGGCGATTGCGCCTCCCGCTTCCACGAGTTTGGTTGAGACAAGTGAGCCTGATAAGACTAGTGCGCCTAGTGATACTTTAGAGACTAATGCGACATCTGGATTTCATCAAATCCCCATAGGCTTGATCGATCCCAACCCCTTCCAGCCCCGTCGCGCGATTTCCGAGCAGCAGCTTCAAGAGCTTGCCGATTCCATTCACGCCACCGGCATCGTGCAGCCGGTCCTGGTGCGCCGGGTAGGCGAGCGTTACCAACTGGTGGCGGGCGAAAGGCGGTGGCGCGCAGCGTCGGTGGCGAAGCTCCAGACGGTGCCCGCCGTGGTCCGCGATCTCGCCGACCGCGAAGCCTTGGAAATCGCCATCGCCGAAAACGTCCTGCGCGAAGACCTCACGGCGATTGAGGTGGCGCGGGCCTTTGAGTCCTTGCACGAGAAGTTTGGCTACAGCCACGAAGAAATTGCCGCGCGCCTCGGGATGGACCGCACAAGCGTCACCAACACGCTGCGCCTGCTCAAACTGCCCCTCGTCGTTCAGCAATGTATTGAAGAAAAACTGCTGACTGCGGGGCACGCGCGCGCGTTGCTTGCCTGCACCAAGCCCGAAGTGCAAATCACGCTCGCCGTGCGCGCGGTGAAGGAGGGCCTTTCGGTGCGGGATGTCGAGCGCCTGGCGGCCTCGCCCAATCCCCTTGCGCCCGCGCCGGACATTGGGAAGTTCACGGGGAAGCCCGCGGCCGCAAAACGCGAATCTACGGCGGAGTCCAAGCCAGATCCCGCGCAAGACCCGAACGTGCGCGCCGCCGTGCTTGAGATGGAACGGACACTCGGGACAAAAGTGAAAGTTGTGGGAAGTGAGACAAGCGGGCGTATTGAGATAAGTTACTATTCGCCGGAAGACCTGAACCGCCTGTACGAATGGATCGCGCGCAAATAGGGCGCAGTCGAATTTGAAATTGGAGATTGGAAATTTGAGAGAATGAGCGAAGTTCACTATTTCCCGCGCTATTCACGGGTGGCGCATACACCGCGCATTTTGCGGTGTGCGCGGGGACGCAGCCTATCTATTGATGATTACAAATTATAATGACGACAAATGTTGTAGCGGCGGCCCCTGGCCGCCGGTTTTTCGGCGCTCAGAGAGCGCCGCTACAGAAAAAATTGTCACTATAATTTGTAACCCTCAATAATTCGCACACATCGCAAGAAACGCGATGTGTGCGCCACCCACGGTCACATACAGTGCACGCGAAATTCGGCGGTGGGCCGGACCTGTCAGCCGATCTGCTCTGCCAGCTCGACAATGATCCCCTCGGGGCCGCGCACGTAGCAGAGCCGGTACATGTTCTCGTATCGCTCCAGCTCGCCCACGAGCTCAGCGCCGCGGGCTCGCAGGCCGGCGACGACGGCGTCGATGTCTTCGACGGCGAATGCGACATGGCGGATGCCCGGTGTGTTCGCCGGCGCGTGCCGGTTGCCGCCCTGGCTCGACGGCGAGTGGTACTTTGTCAGCTCGAGTCGCCCGCTGCCGTCAGGAGTTTGCATCATCGCAATGTCCGCCCGTACGCCCTCGAGCCCCACGACGCGGTCCACCCAGCGGCCCTGGACCGGAGCCGCGCCCTGCAGCTCGAGTCCGAGTTGGACGAAGAACTCGGTTGCGGCCGCGAGGTCATCAACCACGATGCCAATGTGCTCCATCCGGAGGATCTTCATTTGCTCAATTGTACATTACGATCTATTTTCAATCCCATTTTTCGGATTTTTCAGCAACCTGCGTCCGAACACTTCACTTTAAGTTTTAGCTCCGGCGGTTTCGGGAACTGCCTCTTCGGTTTAACTTGCACAAAGGTATGCAAAGTCCTACAGTACACATGGCCAACTGCGCTATGCGCGCGCCAGCCACGAGCCGCGCGTCAAGGAGGCGACACGAAAGGAGAGAAATGAGATGGCGCAACGAATCATTCAGGTGGACGCATTCACCGGCAGGCCGTTCGCGGGAAATCCAGCGGCGGTGTGCATTCTGTCCGAGCCTGCGGACGAGGCATGGATGAAGGACGTGGCCCGTGAGATGAACCTCTCCGAAACGGCGTTCCTGGCGGGGCGCGATGGCGGCTATGACTTGCGCTGGTTCACTCCGTCGATTGAAGTCGCTCTTTGCGGGCACGCGACGCTGGCCGCCGCCCACGTGCTTTGGGAAGAGGGTCATCTGAAACCCGAAGCCCAGGCCCGTTTCCATACCAAGAGCGGCTTGCTTACCGCTGGCCGCCGGAACGATTGGATTGAGATGGACTTTCCGGCGATTTGTGAAGAACCGGCGCCTCCTCCGCCGGGGCTGATTGAGGCGCTCGGCGTCGAAGCTCAGTACGTTGGCAGGAACAAATTCGACTGGCTTGTGGAGGTTGGCTCGGAAGCGATGGTGCGCGCGATCGCGCCCGACCACGCGCAACTCCGCAGGATTCCCGCGCGCGGAGTGATGGTCACTAGCCGCGCCAGTTCTGCGGGGTTCGATTTCGTGTCGCGGTTTTTCGCGCCCGGCTCGGGCATCGATGAAGACGCTGTAACCGGCTCGGCGCACTGCTGCTTGGCGCCGTATTGGGCGAAAAAACTCGGAAAGTCCGAGCTGGTTGCTTACCAAGCTTCGCCGCGCGGTGGGGTGGTGCGCGTCCGCGCGGCGGACGACCGGGTTAAACTCGCCGGTCAGGCGGTTACTGTTCTACGCGGAGAACTGATTACCAATTATAGTGACCATCAGAAGTCGTAGCGCCAGCATCCCTTCGCTGCGCTCAGGACAGGCTTTGCCGGCTGTTACACAAGTGAATTGCCCGCGTCGCCGCTGGGCTCGAGCTGGTAGCCACGGCATGATCTTTATGCCGTGGGTTCGTAGCGTCCTTAGAAAAGACCCACGGCACACAAAACGTGCCGTGGCTACCCACTATAATATGTAATCAGCAATCGGTTAGGCGGCCCGCATCAGGGTTGTAAGCGACAACAAAAAGGAGGAGCTATGTCCATTGGACTTGGCAGCACGAAAGGCGCGAATGACTTGGCAAAGCAGGGTATCACGGCGACAATTGAGCCTGGAATGGAGTTTGAGGGCAAGCTGAAAATCACTAGTGGCGCGGTGCGCATCAACTCGCATTTCAAGGGTGAAATTAGCGGCGAGGGCGCGCTGGTGATCGCTGAGCGCGGCGAAGTGGAAGCGGACATCACGCTGAAATCAGTCACCGTGATGGGCAAGGTGAAGGGTTCCATTCACGCTTCCGAGCGGCTCGAGATTAAGGAACGCGGCGTCATTCTGGGGGATATCTATACGCCGGTTTTGCTGGTGGAGCCGGGCGGCTATTTTGACGGCCAATGCCACATGCCGGCCAATCTCGGCGAGGGCGCCAAAGCTGGGCCGGCAGAGGAAAGCAAGGAGCAATCCGCGTAGCTCTGCAAATTATTGAGGGTTACAAATTATAGTGACCATCTTTTCTGTGGCGGCGCTCTCTGAGCGCCGCCGTTTTAAGTACCGGCCGGCGGCCAGAGGCCGCCGCTACAATATTTGTTGTCACTATAATATGTATCGTCAATAAAAAGCCACGGACAGGAAAGCCTGACCGTGGCTGGCTCTGCCGGGGAGGCAGTAAAAGTTTGACAGCTCCGGGAGTATGCGCACGTGGCGCTGGGAAAATCCCGGCCTATCACCCTCACCCGGCTCGCTACTCTCGCCACCCTCTCCCTGGAAGGGAGAGGGCAAAAAACAGATAAACGCGGCTCCCTGGAAGGGAGAGGGTAAAAAAACAGATAAACGCGGCCCTCGCCCCTTTGGAGTCTGTGGGACAACTCGGAGGTCGAACCTAGAATCAACAACTTACGGATGAAGCAACCCTTGTAACTTATTGATTCTTCGTCGGCAACGTTAGTTGTCCCCCACACTCCTTTGGGGAGAGGGTGCCCGAGGCACGAGGGCGGGTGAGGGGTTGTGTGACGCACACCTTCACTGCTGCCCGTGAGCGATTGCAATCACGCCCCATTGTGGGGCCAGCAATCGTAAAGCCCCCGGCTCTGCCGGGAGATACTTAATGCGGGCTTTATAGCGGCGGCCGAAGCTTACGGAGACGCCGCCACTGGAAGTGCGAGGAGGAATGGATGAAGAAGCAAACTGTTTCGCGCCGGGGATTTCTGCAAGGCTCATCCGCCGCCGGATTAGCCCTGGTAGGAAGCGGCGAAAGCCGCGCTTTCGGCCAATCGCAAGTAGCCGCAACGCCGCCTCAGGCGGGGGCGACCCAAGCGCCCGTTCCAGGCATCAGCGGGCAGGGCGAGATGAAGTTCCGGGTGAAGCACAACTCTACGCTTTTACCCGCGGCGGCGCAGAAAGTGCTGGTGAAGGCGCACGGCGGCTTCGCGGTGGACCGGCGGCCGGACCGCGGCGAGACCTATTTCTTCCTGATTGGAGCCGGGATTCTTCAAATCGCGCCCGATCTCAATTCGATCCGGCTCTTAAACACCGCTGATGCCATGCGGCGGGTGAATCTGCACGACACCACGATCTGGTACGACCCGAAGGATGGGACGCCGTCGCTCATCTTTCCTGCGAACGACGCGGGCAAGATTTTCACCACAACTCTCGATGGAACGCTGCTGAGCACGCTCGACGCCCCGCCGCCCGATCACGATTTCGAGGCTCCGGAAGTGCGCGATTATTTTCAGGGTGGCGGCAATTTTGCGCCAACCGGCGCGACGTATCTCGACGGGCTTTACTACATTTCGACGGGCTACTCGAAGCTCGATTACGTGCTGACCGCGCGCGTGACCGCGCCCTCCGAGGTCGAGTGGGGCGACCTGGCTTTCGGTGGAAAGGGTGATGGACGCAGCCAGTTCCAGACGGCCCATGCGATCACCGTGCATCCGAACTCGACGCGGCTGGATGTCACCGACAGGCCACACTCCGAGATCAAGCAATTCGGCCGCTACGGCCATTATCTCTCGACGCTCAAAGCGCCCACGGGATCGCTGCCATGCTCCATTGATTATCTCGACCAATATGTGCTAGTGCCCACGCTGGTCGGTCCCGACCCGTCGAAGGGCGCGCCCATCTATTTGTATGAGGATGGCCGGTTAATTTCGACGATCTTTCCCAAAGCGGATCTTGGCCTCGCAAACTTTGAGCACAATCATAAGGCGGTGCTGCATAAGGCTGGGGATAAACTCTGCATCGTGGTTCAGGCGTGGAATCCGGGGGACTTTGCAATCCTGGAGGAGGTGTAATGCAGCGGGCAGGCAGTAGGGGTCAGTAGCGGAGCCGCAGGGAAGAACAAGAAAACACGCCCCTCGCCACCTCAGGCAACCTCTTCCTCCGGGAAAGGTGAGGTTATGATCCCTTATTGAGGATTACAAATTATAATGACAATCTTTTCTGAGCGCCGAAAAACCGGCGGCCAGAGGCCGCCGCTACAATATTTGTTGTCACTATAATTTGTAATCCTCAATAAATTTGAGTCAAAACGCACGAACTTTAATATCCCGATTTTGCCGGCCCTTCCGCCGCAAGTTGGGTTTTTCCTTCAACTCTAATCATGATGGGGAGCGAGGCGTGGTTTGTGCTGGCGTCCGACTCAACCTGGCCCACAATGTAGGCGGGTTGGGTGATGGGCGCGGCCCAAGGTTCGGCGATCAGGGTAAAGGTGTGGGTGGATTCGCCCGAGTGAACCAGCACGCCGTTGAGTCCGACGTTGACCACGCGCACGCCAGGCGGCAGGTTTTCTACCTGGCAGGGCACGCGGCCCATGAAGCCGTTTTCACGGGTCACCTTGATGGTGACGTTGGTGGTCTCTCCGGGCTTGAGGGTAATAGCCTGTGGCGTCGCCGCCACGCGAATATCAGGCGGAGGCATGAGGGCCACCACTCGCAGGGGGGAACCAGCGTCTGCCACGCGCGTAAATTGGCGCCCATCAACCTGCCCAATGCCTTCGACCTTAAACGGCGCAGCGGTGAACTTCGCGGGCATGTCGTTTGAGGCGGAGAGGATCACGGTCGCAGACTCCTGACCCGCGGGAATCGTTGCGGCGCTCGCCGTGACGCCGGAAGGCAGTCCGAGAACTTTAACCTCGATCGGGCCCTGGTAGCCCAGCATCCGGCCGGCAGTGACCTCAACCGGCATCCTGCCGCCGCGCGGAATGTTCGGATTATCGGGCGAAGCGGTGAGGTTGAAATCGGGATTTGTGCTGTGCAGGATCAGCTGATAATCGAAGTTGGGCCCAGCAAACCCGCGAGAGTCCGCGACGTGGATGAGATACTGACCATCCGCGGGGGCAGTGAAATCCAGCCGCGAATCAGCGCCAAAGCCAGGACCGCCGTCATCGTTGCGGTAGTTGAGGCGAAACACAGGCAGGCCGTTGGGCGGAAACTTGGCGCCGGGCGGAAGGATTTCGGCGCGGTAGGCCGGCTGGGTCACATAGTGCGATTCGGGCGAAGTGCCGAGCAGGGCGACGCGCTGACCGCCGTATCCCTTCAGCAGAATGTCTTCGTCCGGCTGGTCCGAAATAAATTGAATTTGATCGAGTTCCTCGCCCACCATGAGGTAATCGTTGTCATGGAAACCGGTCCGCGAAACCAGGCGATAGCCGCGCGTGATGGAGTCGCGGTCGGCAAGCGTTAGAGAAGTCTCGTTGAGGCAGCGGACGACGGCGCGCGGGACAGGTTTGCCTTGGTTATCAAGCACCTCGATCACGGAGTCGAGCGGCGATCCCAAACGGTTCGCGGCAACTTCCATCGTGACGCGCTCACCCTTGCGCGCGGTAAACCGGAAATAGTCGCCCGCCTCTTGATTGAGCCGTCCATTGATCGCGGCAGGAATTGAAACTGGCTGCGCG
>DASZAE010000252.1:0-1516 GCA_035945515.1 Terriglobia bacterium | reverse complement strand
AGTTTTTAATTAGGCTGCGAGAGCCAACTGCGTATTGGCAGTTGTATTGTTCCACCCGATTGCGGGCAGGTGGCGCCCGGCATGCCTTCGGGCCGCGACAGTCTCCGTCGAAACCGTTTCGCCCCCGTTGGTACTGACTCGGCTCTATTTTAACACGGACGTGAAATGGGCGCTCGCCGGCATCGGAGAAATCAAATCAGGGCAAGAGTGCAATATTGAACAGACATTGCGGCATGTAACGAGTTAAATGAACTACCTGAGCCGAGCGTTTGTTCCGTGAGAAAAGATCACGGTCGTGACCCCCGAATCGGCTTGGCACCGGGGCTTCCGGCCCCCCAAGGCGGGAGCCCCAATTTATTTCTGTTGCGAACTGACAATTCAGACCGCTTGTGCGCCCACGTTTCTGCTGATTGACCGCCGTGAAACCGATGAGTCCTGCCAGACATCCAGCGCCGCCTTCCGCCACTTGCGCCTTCGCGCGCGCATCATAAATTAAGAAACTGAGAGCAAGATGAAGCTGCGGCGTACAAGGAACGCGCGGACCCACCCGTCCCACCACAAATCCCCAGCGTGAACCGGATACTTTCGCCGATGCGCAAGGAGCGTAGTCAAGATGCATATAGGGATGATTGACTGGCGCCGAGATCTCTGGGCGGCCGGCATTCTGGCCAGTGCAATCGTTATAGCTCTGGTCATACATTTCATTCTGTTTTTTATTCTGAAGCGCCTTGCGAACCGCAAAGGCGATGTAGTTATCACGTCGCTCGTCCGCCACAGCCGCGTGCCGTCGCTGTGGATTCTTCCGCTTCTCGCCCTGTTGGTCGCGCTGCCAACCGCTCCTTTGCCGCAACGACTGTCGACGATGCTTGAACACATCGTCGGACTGGGGCTGATTGCCTCGATCGCATGGCTGGTAATCCTGTTCAGCCAGATTCTTTCGGACATTCTGGCGGCGCGGTACCGCGTGGACGTTCCAGACAATCTGACGGCGCGGCGGATACAAACACAGTTTCAGATGATTCACCGCATCATCGTGGTGCTGGTGGTAATTGTCACGCTCTCGGTGATGCTAATGACGATTCCCGCGATTAAACACATCGGAGTCAGCCTGCTGGCGTCGGCCGGCCTGGCGGGGCTAGTGGTTGGGATGGCGATGAAGCCAACGCTTTCGAGCCTGATTGCCGGCATCCAGATCGCCCTGACGCAGCCGATTCGCCTGGAAGACGTAGTCATCGTGCAAGGCGAATTTGGCTGGATTGAGGAGATAGGGACAACGTATGTTGTCGTGCGCATCTGGGATTTGAGGCGGCTGATCGTGCCGCTCAGCTATTTTATCGAGCAGCCATTTCAAAATTGGACGCGCACAAGCGCCAATCTCCTCGGTTACGTCTATCTCAACGTTGATTACACTCTCCCCGTCGACGAAGTACGTAAGGAGCTTCGCCGCATTTGCGAATCGACGAAGCTATGGCAAGGGAACGTCTGCGAACTCCAAGCTTCCGATTCCACCGAGCAC
>DASZAE010000251.1:0-4387 GCA_035945515.1 Terriglobia bacterium | reverse complement strand
GAGGAACACGAAGTAACCTGGAAAACCGGCGGGGCTTGGACCAAAAAGTTTCTTATACACGATGGCCGCCACGATAAGGGCAGCGCCGAGTGCAAGTGATGTTGGATGGAACCGCAATAGACGTGGAATCTTCTTCGCTTCAACGGTGTAGTCCGCGATGTTGTAGGCGGCCAGCCAGTATTCGTCCATCCAAATATAGAGCAGCAGGACCGCCATGAAGCCGGTCAAGTAGAAAAGATACTCTTCGATGGGGACCGACCCTCCCATAGCTGGCGTTCCGAATCCAAGTGTCGCGCCCCGATTGGGAAAAAGAAAAAACCATCGGGCGAAGAAAAAATCGAGCCCACAGCCAAGCGGAACCAGGATCGCAATTGTGAGCCAGAAAGCCTTCTGGGGAATCCTGACTCCTTCTCGCGGCAGGAACCAGAAAGTGATCACGATAATAGGAACGATGAACAAGAGCAGGCTGATGGTATATCCGTGCGGAGTAGCATTAGCCGGAACCGCGAGCGTGGCCGGTCGCCGAATCGTGCTTAACGTGATCGCCGCCGGGAGTGCAACTATGGCCACCATGGCGGCAACAATTAAACCACTAGATCGCGGAGATGGGGGATTGCCGGGAAGGGGATTGGCCATGATGGTTCTCCTACAGGTCCGCAGGTTCTTGGGGTTTACCACACTTGAAGCTGAATGCGAAATAGCATCGCCGCGCTGGGATCCCCAGGATTATGACAGCATCTTGGTGTGGCGTCGACAGACTCAGGGTCGTCGCAGAAGCGGCGGACTTTCCCCGCGCGCAAGGTTAATTTCGCAGGATTCAGGTCCGCACACGTGGGGAGTTCATTTGTCTGACGACGTGCACTGGACCTCTCGAACATCACCATAACAGTTCCTCTTTTCTCCTTAGCGGGCTGTCTCTTTCTGGGGTCAGATCACAGTGCTGCCTTTGAGCCCGCCGCGGAGGTTTCATCAGCCCGCGCACAGTCACGCCTTCCAGAGACCCAAATCCTTCAACGCCTGACCCGCGCCGGAAAGGTTTTCAAGCCGCATTTCCGAATATTTCCGGGACAAGATGACGCCTTGCGCGCCTGCGCTCAAAGCTGCCTTTACCGCATCGCGCACGTCATCGGGCGTTGTTTTCTTCAAACCAGGCCCAGTAGGGATGTCGATATCAATGCCGGGATAGATCTCGATTTGGCCCTTCACGCCGGCCAGCGCGCGCCGCGTCTCTTCTCCAACGTAACGCGACGTAAAACCGGCTTGGGGCAGCGAGTCGAGAGGGGCTTGGCCTTTGTAGCCGAGAACGTCGTAATGAAATTGCAAGACCTGCTCCGGAGATAAATCGCCAAAAACGGTGGAGTGGACGTTCCTGATGTACTGCGCCATGCGTGGTCCTGCACAGTTGTTGTACATCACTACCTTAATGAAATCGGCAATCCCCTCGAACTTCACATAGTTCTGCTCCGCCCTGTAGAAGGGGCTGAAAGAATTGTTGTGCCAGATGTGCCACCCCATCGGCAGGTCGCGGCGGATGCTCTTGACCTGGCCGTAGAGCATGGCGTACACCTCGCGCTGGCTTTCGGTCCACAATTTCTCCCATTGCAGGATCTCGGGATAGTCGACGAGCAACCGCCAGAAGGTGACGAAACAACCATCCGTCGGCCGCGGTCCGCTCACGACGCTCTGCACCCATCGATGGAGGGTCTGGAGCCCTTCGCGGGCGCGATCGACGTCAATGCCCTGATCCTTTCCCTTCTTGCAGCAGTAAGGGCAAAAGCAAGTAATTGGCGTGCGCCCGGTGAACCTGCCAGCGTCCGCACCGATAGCGTTGTTCAGCGGGCCTTGCCTTTCCGAGCACCACATGATCCCGTCCACGTCGTATGACTTGATCCAGTCCTCAGCAAGCGAAGCCAGAAAGTTGAGGACGTGCGGGTTGTTCAGGCAGGCAGGGGAAGTCCGTCTGCCGTAAATATCTACCTCCGCAGCCTCCTGCTCGAAGCCGGCGATGTAACGTGGGTTGTAGACATCCTCAAACCAGCAATAGCTTTTTATTCCCCTTGGCTTGGCTTTGGGGATGACGTCGCCAAGAATGTCGAAACTACCCACGTCGGGCGCCCGGAGGTCTTTGAAAACCGAGTCCCGATAGTATTGAGGATGGACAACTGCATAGTCGCCGCCATGAAAGGTGTTTGTGTCGTACGACTGCACGCCATGATCCGGTAAAGGCTGTCCGGGGACCTGCCGCCCGGCGATGCCCCGGCCGTAGGTGAAGGCCGCAAGCATCAGCGCATTCACACCCGCTCGTTCCTGGAGGATATCCAACACCTTTTCCACGCCTTCGTCGGTAAAGGATACGGCTCCAATTTGAATCCCGATCAGCTTCTCAGACCCTTGACTGGCTTCGGTCGGCGGGCTTTGGAATGAATCGCCAGCTCGGCCAGGAATAGCAGCCTTCGCCGGGAAAGGCACAGCCACTCCAGCCGCTGCCGCTTCCAGGAAAGCTCGACGTGTGATTTTTTCGCTCAGTGGATTCTGCATCCTCAACACTCCTCTAAAAGTGGAATTTGATCCCGAATTGAATGACGCGGGCGGAGTTGAGCGTGCTGCTGACCTGCCCGCCCGATGATATGTCCACGGTGCTCACCGGAGCAGAGAACGTGGGGGTATTGGTCAGGTTGAAGAATTCAGCGCGGAATTCAAAAGATTTGCTTTCGCTAACTGGAAAGACTTTTAACAGCGAAAAATCCAACTGGAACAGGCCGTCGGCGCGCAAAGTATTACGACTGCTATTTCCGGCCGAGTAGCGCCGACGGAGCCGCTTCTTGCTTCGAACTGACTTGGAGGGCATTATAATCCCGTTTCCGTTCCGCGAGGGGATGCTCACGGTTCCCCCATTGCGGGCAGGGACGGCTCGACCGTATTATTATGCGAAGCAAACGGCAACCAAGGCGATGACGAACCTTGGCATGACGAAGCAGCCCGGACGGACCGCGAAGACAGCATCGATCTCGCGGGAGTCGGAAACCGGTGGAACGAGGTCGTAATGCGAGTCGCTGCGATTTATGACGTTCACGCCAACCTTCCTGCACTTGAGGCCGTGCTTCAAGAGATTCGGCACGCAGACGTCGATGAGGTGGTGGTCGGGGGCGATGTGCTTCCGGGTCCAATGCCATGCGAATCGCTTTCGCACTTGCAGAGGCTAGGCATCTCCGTGCAATCAATCTATGGCAACGGCGAGGTCGCCGTACTTGAGCATATGTCAGGCAAGGAGCCGATCGGCGTTCCTGAAGCATATCGGCCGGTAATTCGCTGGACCGCAGAACAGCTTGATCCCGAACATGAGCGGCGGCTATCGTCTTGGCCGAAAACAGTTCGTCTCGAAATCGGTGGGCTGGGCGAGGTGCTGTTTTGTCACGCAACACCGCGAGACGAAAATGAAATCTTCACGCTGCGAATGCCTCAAGAACATCTCTTACCGATTTTCGAGGGGCTCGGCGCCTCTGTGATAGTGTGCGGTCATACCCATATGCAGTTCGATCGAATGATCGGGGACACTCGTGTTCTGAACGCTGGCAGTGTCGGAATGCCGTTCGGGGAGCCAGGAGCGTATTGGCTGTTACTCGGACCCGATATTCAATTCCGGCGCACGCCCTATAGTCTTACGAGATCTGCGGAGCGCGTTCGCGCCACGAATTATCCACGCTCTCAGGAATTTGCAGCGCAGATTCTCCGACCGTCCTCGCAAGAACAAATGCTCGAGGTTTACACGCGCGCCGGGTTGAAATAGAAGCATGAAAGCTAGCGGATTTGAGTTTCGCTTCCGAGCGGCTTTGATTGGGCTGCTCTACTACATCGGGTTTGCAGTGTACGGGTATGATCACACCCCTGCAGTGCAGGCAATGGCGAACTGGATCCTGGGGCCGCACTCTCCGCACGGAATACTGCTGGAGCGGATTCTTATTGAGAGTGGGGCGCTGTTGGTAGCGTTCGGAGCGGTTGCGCGCACCTGGGGCGCCGCCTATCTGCGAGCGAACATCGTGCACGATGCGCAACTGCATGCCACAGAACTGATAGCGGACGGCCCTTATCGTTACGTGCGCCATCCGCTGTATTTCGGGAGCATCGTGGCGAACGTCGGTCTTGCATTCGTCGCCAGCCGGCTGGGATTCGTCATTATCGTGGTAATGCTGACGCTGCTGTATGTGAGGCTCGCAGGGCGCGAGGAAGCGCAGCTTGCGGAACGGCAGGGCGAACCTCACCGCGCATTTTGCGAGAAAGTGCCGCGCCTATGGCCCGCGCTGAGGGCTCGTGTGCCAGCTACAGGCGCGAAGCCTCAATGGGGCCAAGCTCTTTTGGGCGAGGCGTTCATGTGGGGATTCGCGCTAGC
>DASZAE010000250.1:0-6422 GCA_035945515.1 Terriglobia bacterium | reverse complement strand
GGCCGAAGGCCGTCAGCAGGAGTTAGCCATTCGCGCCGCGCTGGGCGCAACGCCGCGCCGCATCGCTTCAGAACTGCTTTTTGAGAGCCTTGTTTTATCTCTTCTCGGCAGCGCGATCGGTCTAGGCTTGGCTTACGCCGCTCTGCGCGCTCTGGTGGCCGCGGCGCCGGTCGGCTTGCCGCGCCTCAATGAGATCGGCATCAGCGGCATGGTGCTGCTCTTCACGCTGGGCATCGCCATCGCCTCCAGCCTCCTTTTTGGCGCGGTCCCAGTGTTCAAGTACGCCGGGCGGCGGCTGAATTCCGGGTTGCGCGAGGGCGGCCGCTCACAGAGCGCCGGCCGCGAACGCCACCGGGCGCGCAGCACGCTGGTGGTGGTGCAGGTGGCGCTGGCCATCGTGTTGCTCATCAGCTCGGGCCTCATGATCCGCACGTTTCGCGCTTTGACCCGCATTCATGCCGGCTTTTCGTCGCCTTCGACCCTAGAAACGTTTTATGTCTACATTTCCGAGGAGATGGCGAAGACGCCCGATCAGGTCGTGCACACGGAGTCGAATATTCTTCGGAGCATTCAAGCCGTGCCGGGCGTCGTGCAAACCAGTGTTTCGATGAGCATCCCGCTGGAGGGCAATCACTGGAATGATCCGGTGTTTGCGCGCGATCACGTTTATCGCAACGGTGAGCTGCCGGGCCTGCGCCGGTTCAATTTCCCTTCTCCCGGATATTTCAAGACCATTGGGACTCCGCTCATCGCGGGCCGCGAATTTACATGGGACGATGAATTCAACCACCTGCCGGTCGCCATCGTTTCAGAGGATATGGCGAAAGAAATGTGGGGCAGCTCCTCGAATGCGCTTGATAAGCAGATTAGGATTTCGCAGACGGGTCCCTGGCGCGAGGTGGTCGGCGTGGCGGGCAATGTGTACTACGACGGCGTGGACAAGCCCCCGGTGAGCGCCGTGTATTGGCCCCTGCTCCGGAACAATTTCGAGACGCAGCAAGGCCTCTCTACCCAAAGGTACGTGGCATTTGCGGTGCGGTCGCCGCTCGCCGGCTCCGGCGCGTTTACGGGCGAGATTCGGCGAGCGGTCGAGTCCGTTGAGCCGGGTCTTGCGCTCTGGAATGTTCACCGGCTGGATTTCTTCTACAAGAGGTCGCTCTCGCGCAAGTCATTTACCCTGGTAATGTTGGCGACGGCGGGCGCGATGGCGTTGCTGCTTGCCATCATCGGACTCTACGGCGTGATTTCCTATTCGGTGGCGCAGCGCACGCGGGAAGTGGGCATTCGCATGGCGCTCGGCGCGCAGCCGCAAGAAGTCGCGGGATTATTCCTGCGCCATGCGCTGATGCTGACGGCTGTGGGCATCGCGTGCGGTCTCGCCGCCGCGCTAGCGCTGATGCGGCTAATGGCGGCGCTGCTCTATGGCGTGAAAGCCGCCGATCCACTGACCTACAGCGTGGTATCTCTTGCTTTGCTTATCGTGGCCGCTTTGGCTTGTTATATCCCAGCGCGCCGCGCGACCCAAGTGCAGCCCATGATTGCGCTGCGCTATGAATAGCCCTTGTGTTGTAGCGGCGGGCTTGTTGTAACGGAGCCGCCGGCTTTTGTTCAGTAAATACCAGCGGCCCCGTTACAACAAGCCCGCCGCTACAACTATCCTTGCGCCTCTAATTATGAGCGCACCCGCCCGGTGCGGCTGAGGTAGGGTTGTGCGACCCGGACCAGCGCATTTTCAGGCTGCGCGCCGGAACCGGCAGGCCGCGTGGCAAATTCCCTCTGCACGTATTCCACAAACGCCTTCATCTCGCGCTCCATCTCAACCATGCGCTTGCGCATGTTCAAGATGATCTCAATGCCCGCCAGATTCACGCCCATTTCACGGGTGAGCTTGAGAATGACTTCAAGCTGCTCAAGATCGTCTTCGGTATAAAGGCGCGTATTGCCGTCGCTGCGCGACGGCGTGAGCAGCCCTTCGCGCTCGTAGAGGCGCAGCGTCTGCGGGTGAAGGTTGTACATCTCCGCCACAGCGCTGATCATGTAGCCGGCCTTGCTGCGTGTTTTTCTGCCTCGTTTAGCCATGGAAATCGCCGGGCAAAATTTTCGGGTTTGATTTTGTAGCGGCGGGCTTATCGTAAGGGGGCCGCCGGTCGTTATTATTGAAAACCGGCGGCCAGAGGCCGCCGCGACAGCCAATAGTCGTCATGTTTTTATTGCCTATCGCTTTCCGCGTTAAGATTCTTCCGTGGGTCCTCGGGGTTCAGCCGCGCAAGCTCGCGCAGAATTTCTTTGGTTCTCTCGTCCGCCACGCGCGGAACCGCCACCTGGACCTCGATGAATTCGTCGCCGCGCAGGCCGGCTTCCCTCAATGAAGGAGCGCCCTTGCCGCGCAGGCGCAGCGTCTGGCCGCTTTGCGTGCCGGGAGGAATCCGGATAGTGCTGGGTCCATCAATCGTGGGCACATCCACTTTCGCTCCGAGCGCCGCCTCGGTGAGCGTTACCGGAACTTTGATATAAATATTGTCGCCCTTGCGCTCAAATAGAGGATGGCGCTCAACCTCTGTGACAATATACAAGTCACCACGAGGTCCGCCACCCGCGCCCGCGTTGCCTTTGCCAGGCACGCGCACGCGGGAGCCGGTATCCACGCCCGCAGGAATGCGCACCTCAAAACTCTCCGGCTTTTTCACTAGGCCGGCGCCCTCGCACACGGGGCAGCGCGGACGCCGGCGGCCCGTGCCTCCGCAATCCGGGCAGGAACCCGAGAAGCGCATCGCGCCCGCCTGCCGCTGGAGCTTTCCCGTGCCGTTGCAGGTTGGGCACGTGATGGCGGGGCCGCCGCTTGCGCCCGTCCCGTGGCACGTGGAGCACACTTCTTTCAGCGCCACCGTCAGGCGCATCTGCGTGCCCCGGATAGCGTCCCAGAAACGCAGGTGCACGTGATGCTCAATGTCCGCTCCGCGCCGGGTGCCTTCCTGTTCGCTGGCGCGGTCTTCGCCGCGCGAAAAAATCTGCGAAAAAATATCGCGAAAAGCGCCACCAAAGCCGCCAGGCTGCCGCTCCTCTTCCTGGCCCCCAAGATTGGAAAAGTCGAAGCCGGAAAAATCAAACCCTGGCTCGGCGGCGTTCTGCGCGTATTGCGCCTGCGCCGTGGAGTTGAAACCCTCCGGGGGAATATTCTCCGCGTAAAAGCCGTGCCTGTCGTAGACCTTGCGCTTCTTTTCGTCGCTCAGGACTTCATTGGCTTCGGAGATTTCCTTGAATTTTTCCTCCGCCGTTTTATCGCCCGGATTGAGATCGGGATGGTACTTGCGCGCGAGCCGCCGGTAAGCCTTGCGAATGGCTTCGGGCTTGGCCTTGCGGTCAACGCCAAGGACGGCGTAGTAGTCTTTTTGCGTGCCGACTGGCATAAGTTTAGATTTGGCCGCGCGAAGGCTCTTGGACTTGTGCGGGCGCCGCGCTTATAATGTAAAAGGTGACGGCATGAGCCAAACCTTGCAGCTTCCATCCCATCTCGTGAAAAGGCTGGCGGAGGTTTGCATTGAGTTCGAAGACCTCCACGACGAACTAGAAGATTTCCTCATCAGCCGCAATCCTCGATTATTGCGCAAGTTGCGCAAGGCCCGCCGTGAAGACCTTGCTGGAAAAACCCGCCCATACGATCAGTTAGCACGAGAACTTGGGCTCTAAAAAGCTCAGCCATTACCTACTATTCGTTTCGGCCCGAAGGCATCAAATTTCTAATTGTAAGTTGTTCCGGCCGCGGTGCTCTTCGTAGTAGCCTTTGATTATGCTCACGCTTTACAGTATCGCGGCATCGGGAACCTTCGAACACGACTTTAAGAAGTTGGACAAAAGCATTCAAAAGCAAGTCGATAAAAAGATACGATGGGCGGCCGCACACCCTGAAAGTCTCCAACAACCTCTGCGCCACATGCCTAAAGCTCTTGCAGGTCTTCAAAAGCTGCGGACTGGCGATTACCGCATCCTCCTCTGGGTAAATCACATGGACCGTTCCCTTACTCTCTACGCGGTCGGGCATCGCAGCGTGATCTACCAGAACCTCTGATTCCGAATCAGTTCTTGCTCAGCGCCGGGATGACGTTCAAATGGTCCGGGCAACGCGATCCCATCCACGCCTCAAGCTGGCGGCGGATTTCGAGCGCCATGGGATGATTGATCTGCGGCTTTTCCAGTTGCACGTTGACCCACTGCTTCCAATGGCAAAGAGGGCACTCGACCCCTACCTGCGCGCTGTGCGCTACCGCTGTGCTTCCGATTTCAATCGCGTTTCCCATGAGTTCACCTCTGTTGAAAATTTCTAGCCGCCCCTCTACGGCTTTTGAGTTGTAGCGGCGGCCTCTGGCCGCCGGTTTTTAATCGTAAAGACCGGCGGCCAGAGGCCGCCGCTACAACCGCAGTCGTCACCCAGACTCCGGAGGGAGAGGGCGCCCGATGTACGAGGGTGGGTGAGGGGTCATCAATTCGTCTTCTTTTCGTCGTTATCCACCACCTCGGCGTCAATCACTTCGCCTTCGGATGCGCCTTGCGCTTGACCTCGCGCTCCATCAGCGCCGCCCGGGGTCGAGCCGGCCGAACCCGCCGATCCGGCTTGCCCTCCCTGATCCGCGGCGCCGCCTGGACTACCTGGGACACCCGGGCTTGCCTGTTTGTACATCGCTTCGGCCAGCTTGTAGGAAGCCTGCGTCAGACGCTCAACTGCCGCCGTAATTTGCGACGTGTCGTTGCCTTGCACCGCCTTCTTCGCTTCTTCGATGGCCGTCTCGATATTCTTCGCTTCCGCCTCGCCGATTTTGTCGCGGTGTTCTTTCAGCGTTTTCTCGGTGGAGTAGATCATATTATCGGCGCGGTTCTTGATCTCGATCTCCTCCTTGCGCTGCTTGTCCTCGTCGGCGTGGGTTTCAGCATCGCGAGCCATGCGCTCGATCTCTTCTTTGCTCAAGCCGCTTGAAGAAGTAATCGTGATGCGCTGTTCCTGACCCGTGCCTTTGTCCTTCGCCATTACATTGAGGATTCCGTTGGCGTCGATGTCGAACGTCACCTCAATCTGCGGGATGCCGCGCGGAGCGGGTGGAATCCCAACCAGGTGAAACTTACCTAGCGTGCGGTTGTCTTTTGACATCGGCCGCTCGCCCTGGAGCACGTGAATTTCAACCGATGTTTGACCGTCCGCCGCGGTGGAGAACACCTCGCTCTTGCGGGTTGGGATGGTCGTGTTGCGCGGAATGAGCGTGGTGGAGACGCCGCCTAGCGTTTCAATACCGAGCGTCAACGGGGTGACGTCCAGCAGCAGCAAGTCTTTTACCTCGCCGCCCAGCACGCCCGCCTGCACTGCCGCGCCCACGGCTACCACTTCGTCCGGGTTTACACCCTTGTGCGGTTCTTTGCCGCCGAAGAGGTCCTTCACGATCTGTTGAATGCGGGGAATGCGTGTCGAGCCGCCCACCAGAACCACTTCGTTGATCTTCTCCGGTCCAACACCGGCGTCGCTCAGCGCCTGTTTCACAGGGCCTACTGACCTTTGGAAAATGTCTTCGCACATTTGCTCGAAGCGCGCCCGCGTGAGCTTCAACAGCAGGTGCTTGGGTCCCGAAGCGTCGGCCGTAACAAAGGGCAGGTTGATTTCAGTTTCGAGCAGTGTCGAAAGCTCCATTTTGGCTTTCTCCGCTGCTTCCTTCAGCCGCTGCAACGCCATGCGGTCCTTGGAAAGATCAATGCCTTGATCCTTGCGGAATTCCTCCACAATCCAGTCCATTACCCGCTTGTCGATGTCGTCGCCGCCGAGGTGCGTGTCGCCGTTAGTTGATTTTACTTCCACCACGCCGCCGCCCACTTCAAGGATTGAAATGTCAAACGTGCCGCCGCCAAAGTCATAGACGGCAATGGTTTCGTCGCTCTTCTTGTCGAGGCCGTAGGCCAGCGCCGCTGCCGTCGGCTCGTTCACGATGCGCAGAACTTCAAGGCCGGCGATTTTGCCCGCATCTTTGGTGGCCTGCCGCTGGCTGTCGTTAAAATAGGCAGGCACAGTAATGACCGCCTGGGTCACTTTTTCGCCCAGATATTGCTCTGCCGCATCCTTCATTTTCTGCAAGATCAGCGCCGAAATCTCGGGCGGGGAATACTCCTTGCCTTGCGCCAGCACGCGCACGTCGCCGTTCGCCCCCGCAATCACTTTGTAGGGCACCGTTTTGATCTCGCCTTGCACTTCATCGAAGCGCCGGCCCATAAACCGCTTAATCGAATAGATTGTGTTTTCCGGGTTGGTAATGGCCTGGCGCTTGGCCGTCTGGCCTACCATCCGCTCGCCCGTTTTGGTAAATGCCACCACCGAAGGCGTCGTTCGCGCGCCCTCCGGATTGGCAATTACCGCCGGTTCGCCGCCTTCCATGACGGCAACGACCGAG
>DASZAE010000249.1:0-22497 GCA_035945515.1 Terriglobia bacterium | reverse complement strand
CGGCGGCGGGAAGCGCGCGGCTCGATTGATTTCGATCTGCCCGAGCCCGCGATTGAGTTTGATGAGCATGGCCGCATGACTGGCGTGACGCGGTCCGAGCGCAATATCGCGCACAGGATCATTGAAGAGTTCATGCTGGCGGCCAATGAAGCCGTGGCCACGCACCTCGAAGGCCGCGACTTGCCCTCGCTCTACCGCATCCATGAGAAGCCCGACCCAAAGAAAGTGATCGAGTTCGAAGAGATTGCCGCCACTTTCGGCTATTCGCTGGGCGTCGAGCTGCCCGCGGCGCGGCGCGTGCGAGTGCGATCCGAACGTTTTACGGGACGCCAGACGCGCGGCGGCCCGGAGCGCGCGCGCCTGCGTTTTGAGGATTTGCCCAGCGGCGAAGAATTGAAAATCACCTCGCGGCATTATCAGCGCCTTACTGAGCGCATCGCGGGTAAGCCGGAGGAGCGCATTCTTTCTTACCTCATGCTGCGCTCGCTCAAGCAAGCGCGCTATTCCGAGGAAAATGTGGGCCACTTCGCGCTGGCCTCTCCCACCTACACGCACTTTACCTCGCCCATCCGGCGCTATCCCGATTTAATCGTCCACCGCATCCTCAAAGCGGCTTTGGGTGAGGAAGGCGGCGCGTGGGTTGATCAAGGCGAACTTCATACTCTCGGAATCGAAACTTCAGAGTGCGAGCGGCGCGCCGCCGAGGCCGAGCGCGAGCTGATGGAATGGAAAAAAGTTGCGTTCATGGCGGGCCGCGTGGGCGACGAATTTGAAGGGTTGATCATCAGTCTCACAAAGCATGGTTTTTTCGTCGAGCTGATCGATCTCTTTGTGGAAGGATTCGTCCCGATTGAAAGTTTCCGCGATCCTCGCTGGGTCTATCGGGAAAACTTGCGCGCTCTGGTGCACCGCGATTCGCGCCGGGCGTTCCATCTGGGAGGCCGCGTCACCGTGCGTCTTGACCGCATCGACCGCGAGGGGAATAAATTGATTTTCTCCGTGGCTGGGATGTAGCGCAGGGTCCGCTTTTTGACCCTGCGGCTTTTGAGGGCCGCACGGTGATATATGATATTTTATTTCATGGGCTGGTTTTCCTGCGCGCGATGCTGTGGCAGCGCGTCGCAGGCTAGGCTTGTTCAAATTATGTCTCAGATCACGTGCCGCCGCTAAAACCAAGGCGCTTTAAATCCTTATGTACTACTCCTGGAATTTTGCGGTCCCATTATTTATCGCAGCGGTCGTCGCCGGTTTTTTCGGCGCGCTGCTGGGCGTTGGAGGCGGCGTCTTCATTGTTCCGGTCATGGTCTTGATGTTCCACCTGCCGATGAAGGTCGCGGTAGCAGCCAGTCTTGTCTCAGTCATCGCCACGTCCAATGCGGGAGGCTCTTCGTATGTGGACCAGCACATCACCAACCTGCGCTTAGGCATGTTTCTGGAGATTGCCACCACGATTGGGGCGCTTTCGGGCAGCATCCTTGCGCTCTATTTGAAGGATTGGCTGATGCTGGCGATTTTCGCCGTGATGCTCGGCTTCATGGGCTACGTCTCTTTTGCCACGCGCAATCTGGACGATCAGCGGATCGCGCGCGGCGAATTCGCGCTCGCCTGCCCGGACCGGCTCTCCGCTTATCTCGGCCTTCGCGGTGTTTATCACGATGAGGCGCTGGGACGCCAGGTGGATTATGTGGTGACGGGAACTACGGCCGGCACGTCGATCGCGCTGCTGGCTGGGGTGGCCTCGGGGCTGCTCGGCGTGGGCGGCGGCGTGCTCAAGGTTTCCGCCATGAATCAGTACATGAACGTGCCCATGAAAGTGTCCGTGGGAACCAGCAAGTTGATGATTGGCGTGACGGCGGCGGTGGGATCGATTCTGTTTTTTCTAGCCGGGCTGATTCATTTTTACGTCGTGGCCCCCATCGCTCTCGGCACCACGCTGGGCGCGGAGATGGGCACGCGCATCATGAACCGGCTTCATAGCGCGGCGCTCAAATGGCTTTTCGCCGCGCTGATTACGTACCTGGCTTACGGCATGATGGCCAAGGCGCTGACCTTGCGCTTCCACATTCATCTGCCCATGCCGATGTGAGATTCAAGCACACAAAGTTTTTGTTGAAAAATAATAAGCAAAAAATGCGCTTGCAAGAAGAAAAGACAGCCCTGTCGAAGGACGGAAAAGCGGAAGCCAAAATCTATCATGGCGTCTACGACGTCCTGATGGCGGGCATGTTGGCAAGCTCCGCCCTGTATGCCGTGGGCATGGTTCTGGCGCTCATCCATCCGCACACCATCGAGCTGACGCGCGACTACATTCTGCGCAACTATAAAATCAACATCATGCTGGAAGGCCTTGCTCACTTTCGCCCCGGGGCTCTTTTCTTCCTAGCCACAGTGCTGTTGATTCTGACTCCGGTAACGCGCGTGCTCATCTCGATTTACGCTTTTTATACGGAGCGGAACATGCGGTACGTGGTGGTCACGGGCATTGTGTTCCTGGTGATTGTAGTTACGGTCGTCTTGGGACGCATGGGATTGCAATAAGCAGAAACATCCTACCGGCTCCGCTTCGGTTGATTCCGCATCCCAGGTGAAAGATGTTTTTCTGATTTCTGATTTTCCTTTTGTAAATCTGAGTGTAGAATATTGGCTCGTTTCAAGCGCGGTGTCATGATAGTAGAGGCAGGCCTGGTTTTGGTGCGCAGAAAACTTAAGGAGAAACGTCATGCCGGAAATTATTCGCAGCCCTGAGGTTTACGACGCCGTCATCGTAGGCTCGGGCGCGGGCGGGGGAATAGCCGCGTACGTCCTGACGCAGGCGGGCGCGAAGTGTCTGATGCTGGAAGCGGGTGATTGGTGGGACACGGCCAAGCAGTCCACCATGATGACGTGGCCCTACGAAGCGCCGCATCGCGGAGCTCGCACCCCTGAAAAGCCGAATGGCTATTTCGACCCCGGCTATGCAGGCTGGGAACTGGCGGGCGAGCCTTACGTCAGCGCGCCCGGCAGCACCTGGCGTTGGTGGCGGTCGCGGATGCTTGGCGGGCGCACCAACCACTGGGGACGTATTTCGCTCCGCATGGGCCCCTACGATTTCAAGCCCTATTCACGCGACGGCAAGGGCTTTGACTGGCCAATTTCCTACGATGATCTGGCGCCCTACTACGACAAGACGGAAGAATTAATTGGCGTCTTCGGCTCCGCCGAAGGATTGGAGAACACCCCGGACGGGAAATTTCTTCCGCCGCCCAAGCCGCGCTGCTACGAATTGATGGTGCAGGATGCTTGCCGCAAGCTGGCCATCCCATGCGTTTCCTCCCGGCTGTCGATTTTGACGCGCTCGATCCATGGCCGCGCCGCGTGCCACTATTGCGGCCAGTGCGGCCGCAGTTGCGCGACCTCGTCCAATTTCTCTTCGCCTACGGTGTTGATCCCTCCCGCGATGGCCACCGGCAACTTGAAAGTTATCTGCAATGCCATGGGCCGCGAAGTGCTCGTGGGCGATAATGGGCTGGCCACGGGCGTTTCCTACATTGACAAGAAGACGCGGCAGGAAGTTCAGGTGCGCGCCAAAATCGTGGTGCTTGCGGCGAGCAGTTGCGAAACCGCGCGCATCCTGCTGAACTCCAAAAACAGCCGTTTTCCCAACGGCGTCGCCAACTCGACCGGGATGGTGGGGAAATATTTGATGGATACGGTGGGCGCGGACGGCTCGGCCGGGTTTTTCCCCATTATGGGGACGCTTCCTCCGCACAATGAAGACGGCGTGGGGGGGATGCACCTCTACATGCCCTGGTGGAACTATCAGAAGCAGGCTAAACATCAAATGCCTTTTTCGCGCGGTTTTCACATTGAGTTTGGCGGAGGCCACGGAATGCCGGGGGGAGGGTTCGGAGGCCGGCATCTGGGTCCGGGCTACGGGCAGGATCTCAAGCAACGCGCCCGCAAACTCTACGGCGCGTATATCGGCTTCTCTTGCCGCGGCGAGATGATTCCCAATGAAGACAGTTATTGCGAGATTGACAACCGCATGGTGGATGAGTGGGGCATCCCCGTGCTGAAATTCCATTTTAAGTGGAGCGAAGATGAAATCCAGATGGCGAAGTACGCGCGTGAAACTTTTGACGAGATCATCAAAACTTCCGGCGGCGAGCCGATGGGCAGGTGGAGCGCGGAAAATAATTGGGGCATTTCGGAGGGCGGCGAGATTATCCATGAGGTAGGCGCCTGCCGCATGGGATCGGATCCGAAGACGGCGGCGCTCAATGAGCACTGCCAGGCGTGGGATTGCAAAAATCTGTTTGTGACCGATGGCGCGCCGTTTGTCAGCAACGCCGATAAAAATCCGACGCTCAGTATTATGGCTCTGGCGTGGAGAACATCGGAATACGCCGCCGGCCAAGTGAAGAAACTCAATGTGTAGGGGGTTGCAGCGGCTACTCCTTCCACCGCTCCGCAGTGGAGGGATCTATAGATGAGGATCGGAATGGGAGGCTATGATGAGCGACAAGAATAAACCGGCAGGATCGCTAAACCGGCGGGACCTGCTGAAGGTAATCTCTCTCGCGCCAGCCGTGGCGGCAGCGCCTGGTCTGGCCGCGCGCGCTTCCGCCGCTCCGCTCTTCGGGGTTGGCGCTCCAGACGCGCCCGGCGCCCCATATCAGCCCAAATTTCTAAATCCTCATCAGTGGAAAACGGTGTCTCTCTTATGCGGCTTGATCATACCCGCTGACGAACGCTCAAGCAGCGCCGCTGAGGCAGGCGTGCCCGAGTTCATCGACGATTTCGCCAACCTTAGAGGCGAAAAAGTGCAAACAATGCTTTCCGGCGGGCTGGCGTGGCTCGACTGGCGGTGTAACCGGGATTATGCCCGCGATTTCGCCGACTGCACGGCGGCCCAGCAGAAGGAGACGCTCGACAGCATCGCGTATCCGGAAAAAGCGAAGCCGGAAGACGCCTTTGGCGTGGTATTCTTCAGCGAGCTGCGCGGCCTGATTATGGAAGGATTTTACACCAGCAAAGAAGGCATCAAGGACTTGCAGTACATGGGCAATAAAATGGTGGCGGACTGGGAAGGCTGTCCCGAGAACGTCACTTCGCGCCTAGGCGTGAATTATTCACATTGGAAGCATTGGAAGACTTAGCGTGGCGCCGCTGCAAGACTCTGTCCCAAAGATTATGAAACGACCAGGAATGGGGTGGATCGCATCAGAATTCACCGAACGAACCCTAAAGCCGTTTAGAATCAATAGATTCTATTTTTGGAGTGAAAATACTCCAGAAATGCAAAATAAGGCTTCAGTTCCGGTATAAATATCTTGAAATTCGACGTTATTTGAAGACCTATGACCATTACTCGAGGACTTTTGGCAATGTTTCTCACTAGCGCGTTAGGTCTTGTACCAGCATCAGGCAGGGCCGCACAATCCGCATCTGGCCCCCAAGATATTGTTTATATTGGGACTTACACGCAGTCCACGAGCCGGGGAATTTACGCTTACCGGTTTGACGAGCGCACGGGTGAAATCACTTCACTCGGACTTGCCGCCGAGACCAAAAATCCGTCCTTTCTTGCGATCAGCCCCAACCGTCAATATCTCTATGCTGTTAATGAGGTTGGCACTTTCAAGGGGCAGAAAAGCGGTGCCGTTAGCGCCTTTGCCATCGACCTCAAAACCGGCAAGCTTACACTGTTAAATCAAGTTGCATCTCGCGGGCCGATTCCGGCGCATGTATCGATGGATAAAACCGGTCGCTACGTGCTGGTAGCAAACTACGGTGGGGGCAGCGTCGCTGTCTTCCCGGTGGAGACAAATGGCAGCTTGGGTCCCGCTTCTGCGTTTGTGCAGGACAAGGGTCACAGCGTGAATCCCGTGCGTCAAACCAAGCCCTACGCGCACTCTATCAATATCTCGCCCGACAACCGCTTTGCCCTTGCCGCAGACCTTGGGATCGATAAACTGCTGGTTTACCATTTCGAGGACGGTTCGCTCAAGCCTAATGATCCCCCCTATGCTACCGTCAAACCCGGATCGGGTCCCAGGCACTTTGTTTTTTCTCCCAATGGCAAATTTGTCTACGTCGAAAGCGAGATGGGGTCGTCGCTGACGGTGTTCTCCTACGACGCGGCACGCGGCGCGTTGAGCGAGGTGCAAACCATTTCCAGCCTTCCGCCTGACTTCAAGGGCAAGAGTACGGGCGCCGAAGTGCAAGTGCTTCCCTCCGGCCGTTTCCTTTATGCCTCAAATCGGGGCAGCGACACGATCGCCGTCTTTGCCATCAACCGCCGGAATGGAACCCTCAAGCCAGTTGAATATGTTCCGACGGGCGGTAAAAACCCCCGCATGTTTGCCATCGATCCCTCGGCCAACTATCTGTTTGCGGCAAACCAGGATTCGAGTAACGTCGTCATTTTCCACATCAATCACTCGACCGGAAAGCTAACCCCCACCGGCAAGCAACTGAAACTATCCTCGCCGGTTTGCGTGGTCTTTGTGAAGGCCCGCTGAGGAGGGAGCAGTGCGCAGCCGTGGCAGCGGGTTCACCCTGCCATTTGAGACACAAATAAAAAGCCCACGGTTGGAAAAATTCCAACCGTAACTACCATTCCTAACTGTAGCGGCGACCTCCGGCCGTCGGATTCCCTAAATAGAGACCGGCGGCGAGACACCGCCTTTATAACATCCCTATCCAAAATTGGGTTTTGCTGTATTATCCTGTAAACTCAACATAGATCATTCACGTGAAGGAGCGCCTGTTGATATGCCTTCTGTCATGAAGACACTATTTTTAAATCCGCCCAGCTTTAAGGGCTTTGATGGCGGGTCTAGCGCCCGCTACCCGGCCACGCGAGAGATCCCTTCGTATTGGTATCCGGTGTGGCTGAGCTATCCGGCGGGAATGCTCGAAGGCAGCCGGCTGCTCGACGCCTGTCCGCATAATATCTCTCCCGAAGAAACTGTTCAGATTGCGCGCGGCTATGATTTCCTAGTGCTTTTCACCTCAACCGTAGGTTTTCAGAATGATTGCCGCATGGCGCGGCTGATGAAGGAGGCGAAGCCCGATCTCAAGATTGCCTTCGTAGGGCCGCCCGTGCAGATGCAGCCTGAGGCGAGCCTTCGGGCCTGCGAAGCCATCGATTTCGTCGTGCGGGGCGAGTTCGATTACCCGGTAGTCGAGTACGCGCAGGGAATGCCGCTCGAGCAAATCCGCAATACGAGCTACCTGAAGGATGGCAAGCTGGCGTCAAACCCGGAGCGTCCGCAGCTTCAGACGGCCGACCTGGACCAACTGCCGTTTGCCAGCGAAGTCTACAAACGGAACCTTACCATTGAGAATTACAGCATTCCCTATCTTCTGCATCCGTACATTTCTTTCTACTCTACGCGCGGCTGTCCGGCGCTGTGCACTTTTTGCTTGTGGCCCCAGACGATGTCGGGCCACTCGTGGCGCGTGCGCTCGGTGGATAACGTAGTGGCCGAAGTCCGTCAGGCGCAGAAGCTTTTTCCGCAGATGAAGGAAATCTTTTTCGATGACGACACCTTCAACATCCGCAAAGACCGGATGCTTGAAATCTGCAAGAAGTTCAAGCCGCTCGGCTTCCGCTGGTCCTCGACGGCGCGCGTCCACAGCGATTACGAAACGCTGAAAGCGATGGCGGACGGCGGCGCGCGGCTGTTTATCGTGGGCCTCGAATCGGGCGACCCGCAGATTCTCAAGAACATCAAGAAGGGCGCTACGGTGGAAATGGCCCGCGCCTTCGTCAACAACTGCAAGAAAGTGGGCATTAAAATTCACGGGGATTTCATCATCGGGCTGCCGGGTGAGACGCCTGAGACGATTGAGAAGACGATCCAATACGCCAAAGAGCTAGACGTTGAGACAATCCAGGTTTCCATTGCTCACGCTTTTCCCGGCACGGAGCTTTACGAGTTCTACGCCAAGAACAATTACATGGTGCACAGCGCGGTGACGGACGAAGGCGGCCACCAGCTTCCTCATATCGAAATGCCCGGCCTCAGCCGCCGCGACATGATGGCGGCTGTCAACCGCTTTTACGACGAGTATTACTTCCGCCCGCGCATTGTCTGGCGGCTTGTGAAAGACGCGCTGTGGGACGCGAGCGAGCGCAAGCGTCTTTATCACGAGGCGACAAGTTTTCTGCGGCTGCGCGGCGAACGCTTGAAGTATGTGCGCGATGGCGCGCCTACCCGGCCTCTGGTGAGCGTTCCCGCCAATGCGCCGCCTCCTGCCAACAATATTGTGTAAAAGTTGTAACGGCGGCCTCTAGTGTCGCGTAACGAAAATTGGCGGTACAAGCACGGGTTTTGTCATGCTGAGCCCTTCGGCTTCGCTCAGGGTAAACTCCGCAAAGGATCACGGCATTGGGCTCAGGGCAAACTCCGCGAAGCATCCCGGCGCTTTTGTTTTCGATCAACTACGGAGATTCTTCGTCGCCTTTGTCTCCTCAGAATGACACTTTCGGAATGTGTCCCGTAATTCAGATACGCGACTCTGGCCGCCGTTACGGCTGCCGCTGAACGGACTCTCTATGCTGGCGCTTCACGGCTTGGTGTTACATCACGCGCTTCTTCTCATCCGCCTGCGCAAGGCTGTGCTCTTCGCGCCTTGCTTGGCGTTTGCCTACTATCTTGTGGCGGCTGGCTGCGCTGTCAATTTTTCCCGCCGGCGCGGCGTCCGGCGGCCCGCTTACACTCCGCCCGTAAGCATTTTCAAGCCGGTGCGCGGTCTTGACCGCGAGGCTTACGAAAATTTTGCCAGTTTTTGCCGCTTGGATTATGCCGAATATGAGGTTCTTTTCGGCGTAGCGGACGCGAACGATCCGGCTGTGCCGGTGATTCGCAAATTGATCCAGGATTTTCCCGATTGCCCCATCCGGCTCATGACCGGGATGCGCAGACACGGACCGAACGAAAAGGCTTCTATCCTGGCGCACCTTGCCCGGCAGGCGAAGCATGATTTATTGGTAATCAGCGACAGCGATACGCGCGTCGATCCCGGCTGCCTGCGCGACGTTGCCGCCCCCTTTGCGGACGCGCAGGTTGGCCTGGTGACGTGCCTTTACCGGGGCGAGCGGCAAGAGACGCTGGCGGACGCTATCGAGGCGGTAGGCATCAGCTCGGACTTTTTCGCGGGTGTCTTTGTGGCCGAGCAATTCGCAGGAGCGCAATTTGCGTTGGGCGCCACCATGGCAGTCCCGCGCGCGCGCCTGGATGCCATCGGCGGCTTCGAGGCGCTTTCGGATTATCTTCTGGACGACTATGAGCTTGGCCGCCGAGTGGCCGAAACGGGCTTCCGCGTGGAGTTGATTCCGCATACGGTTTCGATGGTGCTGCCTGCTGAGACGCTTCGCGGCTATTGGCGGCGGCAACTACGCTGGGCCGTGGGCGTGCGCAACTCGCGCCCGTGGGGGCACCTTGGCTTGCTTATGACGCAGGGGCTTCCGCTCACCTTGGCTGCTGTGCTTGCGTCTCACTCGTTACGAGAGTCTTGCTTGTATCTTGCGGCTTATTTGGCGACCCGTGGCATTATGACTTGGGCGGTGGGCGCGCGCGGCTTGCAGGATCCGGACTGGCTTAAAAACTGCTGGCTTGCGCCCGCGCGCGACGGGCTCGCCTTTTGCGCTTGGGCGGCCAGCCTCCGCCACAGCCGCGTCAACTGGCGAGGTGATGGGTTTTACGTCCGCAAAGGCCGCTTGATTGCCTGATGAACTTCCTGCTGCTGGCGCTTACGCTCTGTGTTTTCGCCTCGCCTTCTCCGGTCAAAATCCTTACGGCGGATCTCAGGCCCGAAACTCTATCGGCGTTTGAACGCTACGTCAAAGCAAGCGAGATTCGCATCGCGCGGGAAGAACACAACCCGAATGCGTTTCTCTACTTCGACCTGCTTCCTGCGGCGCAACGCAATCAGATTGTCTCGTCTCTTAAGCAAAGCCATGTCTTTATCAAACAGCTTGTAACGCTTGACCCTTCCGGCCGCGCTTTCCCGGTTCCGGGCGGCCTCATTCATCATTGGCTTGGAATTGTGTTCATCCCCCGCGTCACGCTGCGTCAGACGCTCGATGTGGCTCAAGATTACGATCATCAGCAGGATGATTACCGGCCTGAAGTAATCCGTTCGCGGTTGATTAGCCGCCAGGGGAATGATTTCAAGGTGTATCTGCGCCTGCAGGAAAAGAAAATCATCACCATCACGCTCGATACCGATCACGACGTCCATTACGCGCGGCTTGACGCGCACCGCTGGTTCAGCCGCTCTACTTCCATGCGAATTCAGGAAGTGGAGGACGCGGGTGATCCCGGCGAGCGCCTATTGCCTGTGGGCCAAGACAGAGGTTTTCTCTGGCGCATGAATAGTTACTGGCGGTTTGAAGAGCGGGATGGCGGCGTCTACGTTCAATGCGAGTCCATTTCGCTCACGCGCGATATTCCTTCAGGATTTGGCTGGCTGGTGGGGTCGTTTGTCACCAGCATTCCCAAGGAGTCGCTCGAAGAGACGCTCGACCAAACGCGCGCGGCCGTGTTGGCGAAGAAAAACGCTGCATTGTAGCGGCGGCCTCTGGCCGCCGGGGTAGCGCAGACCGCCGTTTTGGCGGTCTGCGGTTTGTCCCAGGCCGATGAAATAAGCGCGGACCGCAAACGCGGCGGTCCGCGCTACCCGTTCATTCAAGCCTTCGACCGCTGCTCAAAATCTCTGTGCTATGCTACTTCCGTTTTTTCATCTTGGGGGTTTGCCGTGATTCGCCGTTCTGCATGGGCATTCTTCATCCTCGCTTTGGCCGCATTTTTTGCGCGCATGACCTTCGCACAACAATTTCCCGAAAACGCCTATCAGGAATTGCGCTGGCGCATGATCGGCCCGTTTCGGGGCGGGCGGACTCGCGCCGCTTGCGGCGTGCCCAGCGAGCCTAACGTGTTTTATGTGGGCCAGGTTGATGGCGGGGTGTGGAAGTCGGACGATTACGGACGCACATGGCGGCCGATTTTCGACAAGGAGCCTTCGCAATCGATCGGCGCCATCGCCGTCGCGCCTTCGAACCCGAACATCGTTTACGTTGCGAGCGGAGAGGGCTTAGCGCGGCCCGATCTTTCCATCGGCGATGGGATTTACAAATCCATCGACGGAGGCAAAATGTGGACGCATCTGGGCCTGCGCGATGGCGAGCAAATTCCCGCGCTCGCCATTGACCCGCGCGATCCAAACCGCGTCTTCGCGGCGGTACTCGGTCATCCCTATGGTCCGAGCGCGCAGCGCGGCATTTTTCGCTCGACCGACGGCGGTACAACCTGGCAGAGGGTGCTCTACGTTGACCAGAACACAGGCGGCGCGGATGTGGAAATTGATCCGTCGAACCCTGATGTGGTTTACGCGACGCTCTGGGAGGTGCGGCAAGGCCCGTGGGAATACGACAATGAATATCAGGGGACGAAAGGCGGCATTTTTAAGTCGACGGACGGCGGCAACACCTGGCGGAAGCTCACGCAAGGACTTCCGGCAAACCTCGTGCAAGCGTATGTTGCCATCGCGCCCAGCCAGCCGAGACGCCTTTACGCCACTGTGGGCACGACCGAGCCGGGGGATTATGAATCGGGGCACGGGCTGGGCCTCTATCGCTCGGATGACGGCGGTGAGCATTGGTATCGCGCCACTACCGATCCGCGCCCTTCGTTCCGCATCGGCGGCGGCGACTTGGCGGTCCCCAAGGTTGATCCAACTAACGCGGACATTGTTTACACCGCGAGCATTGTGACTTGGCGCTCCGAAGACGGCGGAAAAACATGGACGGCGATTCGCGGCGCGCCCGGCGGGGACGATTACCAGAACCTTTGGATTAATCCCAGGAATCCCGCGATCATTTTATTGGTGAGCGACCAGGGCGCGATTGTGAGCGTTAATCGCGGACGCACGTGGAGCAGTTGGTATAATCAACCCACCGCGCAGCTTTACCACGTCCAGACAACCAACACGTTTCCGTATCGCGTGTGCAGCGGCCAGCAGGAAAGTGGATCGGTGTGCATTTCGAGCCGAGGCAACGACGGCGAAATTACCGTGCGCGATTGGCGAACCGTAGGCGCGATCGAATACGGCTATGTGGCGCCTGACCCGCTGAACCCCGGCATTATCTACGGCGCAGGCACCAACGAAGTCTCGAAATTCCACTGGTCCACCGGCCAGGTGCAAAACGTGACCCCGATTCCCTTGCGCGGCCCCAAGGTGCGCGTGGACCGCACGCAGCCGCTCATCTTTTCGCCGGTTGATCCGCGCTGTCTCTATTACGCTGCGAGCCGCGTTTTCAAAACTATCGACGGCGGACAAACGTGGCAAACCATCAGCCCGGACTTGGCGCGTAAACAGGATGGCATCCCCGCCAGTCTCGGCAATCTTGCTGCGAAAGACGCGAAGGCGGCCAAGCAGCGCGGCGTGGTTTATGCGCTGGGTCCGTCGTTCAAAAATGCAGATACGCTTTGGGCGGGCACGGATGACGGCCTCATCTGGGTCACTCACGACGGCGGAAAAAACTGGCAGAACGTCACCCCGCCCGGATTGACGCCCTGGAGTAAGGTGACGCAAATTACCGCCTCGCATTTCGACGATGAATCGGCATACGCTTCCGTCAGCCGCTTCCGCATTGATGATCTTCGCCCTTACATTTATCGCACTCATGATGGCGGCAAGACCTGGCAGTTGATCGTCTCAGGATTGCCGCAGAATGCTCCGGTGGATACCGTGCGCGAGGACCCGGCGCGCAAAGGCTTGCTGTTTGCCGGAACCGAAACCGGCGCGTGGGTTTCGTTCGACGATGGCGATCACTGGCAATCGCTGCAACTCAACCTGCCGCACACCTCCATGCGCGACCTGTGGATTCACGACCACGATCTGATCGTGGCCACGCACGGGCGCTCGTTCTGGATTCTGGATGACATCACGCCGCTCGAACAGCTCACAGATACGGTGGTTCACGCGAGCGCCTATCTTTTCACCCCCGAGGCGGCGACTCGCGCGCGGCGAGATACGAATACGGATACTCCGCTGCCGCCCGATGAGCCTCTGGGACAGAATCCGCCTGACGGCGCGATCATTAACTATTATCTTGCGCGGCCCGCTTCCGGCCCGGTGACAATCGGAATCCTCGACGCCCAGGGCAAGCTGGTGCGCCGATATTCGAGCGCAGATCATCCTGTGGCTGCCGAGGCCAGCAAGACCTTAATTCCGATGTACTGGCTCCAGCCACCCCAAACGCTCTCATCCGCTGCCGGAATGCACCGTTGGGTGTGGGATTTCCACTATCCCGCGCCCAAATCCGATAATCGCGATTATCCCATTGCAGCGGTTCCTCACAATACGTCGCGCACACCGCTTGGCCCGCGCGCCTTGCCGGGGGAATACACGGTACGGCTCATGGCAGACAACCACATTTTTACCGCGCCCCTATTGGTGAAGATGGACCCGCGCGTAAAGACGCCAAAAAGCGGCCTCCGGCAACAGTTCGCTGCTGAAATGCAATTAGCGCCCTTGATGAACGAGGGGTACGACGCCGCGGCGGAGGCCAAATCCGTGCGCGAGCAGGTTCAGAAACTTTCGGGGCAAGCCAGCGGTTCGCTGAAAAATTCCATTCAGATGCTGGAAAAGAAAATAACAGGAATTCTGAACGCGCCGGCGAGTTCTATGGCGCCGGCGGCGACTCTGAGCAGCGTAAACAGCGACGTCTCCACGCTCTACCAAGAGATCGACCGCGCCGACGCCGCGCCAACAGCGGCTCAGGCAAACGCGGTTGAAAAGACCGCGCGCGATTTCGCCGTCGTGATGTCGCAATGGGAAAAATTAAAGACCGTAGATATTCCGGCGCTCAACCGGCAACTTGCCGCACACTCGCTTCCCGCGATCCGCATCGAATTGAAACAGCGGTAGCCACGGTCAGTGTTCTTCTGCCTTGGTCATTCATATCTCAGCGCAATCATCGGGTCAACCTTCGCCGCGCGGCGGGCCGGAAGGTAAGTTGCCACCAAGGCAATCAGGCTCAGCAAAACGGCGACGGAAACGAACACGAGAGGGTCGCGCGCTTTGATGCCGTAAAGCATACTCGCCATCAGGCGAGTCACGGCGAACGCGATAGCGATGCCGGCCGCGACGCCGATGATCGCCAGCGTCATACCCTGCCGCACCACCATGTTGCGCACATCGCTCGGGCTAGCCCCAAGCGCCATGCGGATGCCAATCTCCTGCGTGCGCTGCTGCACGGAATAGGCAATCAAGCCGTAAATGCCAATCGCGGCCAGTAACAAGGCTATCGCGGCAAAAATGCTGAACAACATCATGTTGAAATTGGTGCGCGCTAAAGATTCCCCCATTACTTGGTCCATCGACCGGATGTGCGCCACGGGCAGGCCGCCGGTTGCGGCGCGCAATTGCTGCTGGATTTGCTGGCTGAGCGAAAAAGGCGGGACCTGGGTGCGAACGGTCCAATAGATCGGGCTAAGCCGGTTGATGAGCGCGATAACACCGTCGTTGATTTGAGCGGATGGCACGTACATGATGGGGGGAGGATTGTGATTCAGGCCGTTGTCCCGCACGTCGCCCACAATCCCGATGATCTGGCGCGGAGCCTCGATGAATTCAGGGCCGATGCCGATGCCAATCTGCATCTGCTGTCCGACCGGATTTCCTTTTTTCCAGTATTGCTTAGCGAACGCCTGGTTGATGATGACTACATGCGGCGCGGCTGCCGTATCGAGGTCCGTAAACAATCGCCCGCGAAGCAGCGGAATCTGGAAAACTTTGAAAAACTGCGGCGAGGCAAAAGTCCAATTTGCGTCGCCCGTGAATGGATTCTTACCCGAGGTCGCGCGCCCTAGGATGTTGAACGTCAGGTCATATTCGAAGCCGGAAGCGGGCAGGTAGCAATCTGCGGAGGCGGCTTCAACGCCTGGGATCGCATCCAGCCGCTGCTCGGCGTCATGTTCCATTTGCGCCACTGCGCTTGTCTTCTCGAACCGCTGCCCGGAGAGCGACATTTGCATGGTGAGCACGTGATGAGGATTTATGCCAGGGTCCACCGCCTCCATGGCAACAAAAGTACGAATGAGCAAGAATGCGCCGACCAGCAGCACGAGGGCGAGCGCGGTTTCAACAATCACCAGGATCGAGCGCGACTTGTTCTGGCGAAGCCCCGTGCCCGCCCGGGCGCCGCTTTCTTTGAGCGTGGCGTTGAGGTCAGAGCGCGAGGCGTTCAAGGCCGGAATCAGACCGAATAGAATGCCGGTGATGAGAGAAACCGCCAACGTGAAGACCAGCACCCGCCAGTCGAGCGAAACCGCAGAGCCTTGCTCCCCAATGCGCGGAATATTGCCGGGATTGATCGCCAGCAGCGCGCGAACCCCGGCGAAGCCGAGAACAAGTCCCGCCGCGCCGCCGGCGAGAGCGAGCAGCACGCTTTCAGTGAGCAACTGACGGATAATCCGGCTTCTGCCGGCTCCCACGGCGGCACGAATGGCAATCTCCCGCTTGCGAATGGTGGCTCGCGCGAGCAGCAGGTTGGCCACGTTCGCGCAGGCGATGAGGAGCACGAAGCCCACCGAGCCGAGCAGAATTAGCAATAGCGTGCGCAGGTTGCCGCCGGTTTCGGCGTCTTGCAGCCGCCGCGCGGCGAAGGTTGTATCATTGCCCATCAGCTTTTGAAAATCGGCCAGTTTTCGCCCGAAAGCTACAGTCTCGATCTTAAGCTCGGCATTGGCTTGCGTCAGAGTCACGCCCGGTTTGAGCCGGGCTGCGCCGAATAAGTAATGCGCTTCGTCAATGCTGTTTGGATTCGCATCGAGTGGCAGCCAGAGGTCGGCGGCCGGGTCAGGTCGAAAATTCCGGCCGACCACTCCGGTCACCACGTAAGGCTCGCCACCCAGTTGAATAGTGCGGCCTACGATGCTGCGATCTCCTCCGAAACGGCCTTCCCACAGCGCATAGCTGATGACCGCCACGCGCGGCCCGCCCGGCCGGTCTTCCGCTTGCGTAAACGGCCTGCCTGCGGCCATCGGCGCGCCGAACAAAGGGAAATAATTCGCCGAGACGTGAATGCCCTTGATCTGTTCCGGCCGGTCGCCGCCGGTCAGGTTAATGCCCGGCCCGAAAAAGTCGTAGAGGCAGAAATCCTCCAGCGCGCGCGTGGCGCCGCGCATCGCCATGAATTCCGGGACCGCGAGACTGGTTTGATAATTATTGCCTTTGCCGTGGCGGAGCGTGAGCTGAACCAGGCGGTCGGGCTGAGGGTAGGGCAGGGGCTGGAGAAGCACCGTGTTGACCACGGAAAAGATTGCAGTAGTCGCGCCGATACCGAGCGCCAGCGCGGCCACGGCGGTGGCGGTAAATCCTTTGTTGCGGCGCAACATGCGAACGGCATAGCGAAGGTCGTGAAGTATATCTACAAGCCAGTCTCCCACCGTCCTTACCTCGTTGCCTAAAGAAGTTGGCAGCGCGCCGCGGCTACACCGCGCCGGTCTGGTAGATAATACGACCGTCCAACGGCAATTGTTCCAGGGAAAAAGTGAGAAATAATGGCAAGACCAAAAAGCCTCACGCAAAGGCGCTAAGACGCAAAGAAAACGCAGAGCAAGGTCTCTAAATTCTCTGCGGCCTTTGCAGCTTAGCGCCTTTGGGTGAGGTTGGTCTTTTCTCTAGCGCAGGCGAACATGGCTCAATCGGTGGTTTCGGTAAATGGCCGGCGGGAACAAACTTCAGTTCAGCGTTCCGCTATAAGCCAGCACAATGAATCCGAGGATGAGGAACACGATGGCGAGGAGCATCGAATTGACTGACTTTTTGCCCGCGCCTTTCCATTCGCCCGTGACAAAACCCCACACGCTTGAGGTTACGATGATCACCGACATAAAAAGCGGCCAGCCGAGCACGGGGCCCATATCGCCGATGCGCGAGGCCGCTACGCCGTAAATTGCCGAACTGCCCATCCAGAGGAAGCCCATCACCGCGCCGTAAATCCAGTTGATGCCTGTGCCCGAAGCGCCGAAAAGGTGAAAGCTGCGGTTCTTGCGCCAGAGATAAATGCAATAGATCAGATAAGGCACGAGAGACGCCGTATAGAGCGGTGCCCAGATGGCATTGTATTTGTTTGTGAGACTGGCGCCGAGCTCAACCGCGCGGTTAACCGTGGGCGTGCAAAAGGCCAAGCCAAAATTGCCCAGGGGCGATCCCAAACCGGCGAGAATGCACAGGGTTAATCCGGCGGCAAAGCTCATGCGCTTGCCCGAGCCGTCGCTGGATGGTTTGAGGCTGGCGCGAATTTGCTTCTCTTTTTCGCGGCCCGCGAGCGCCGAAAACACGATGCCTACCAGCATCAGGATGACACCGAGAAAAATGGAATAGCCCTGACGGGTGAAGATTCTATCCGAATGTTTTGAAATAAACGGCAGCAGCGAGCCGAACGCCGTGGAAATGCCAATTGCAATGGCGAAATTCAGCGCGATGCCCACGGCGGCAATCCCCAAGCCAAAGAAAATCTGCGCGAGGCCAAACCCGACACCAAACAGGACAAGAAGAGAGATTTGGTGCGAACCGATGTTTCCATAGAGCGCGCCGGAATGAGGGATGGTGGCAAAGACGAGAATCCAGGGAAAAATGAACATCCCCACTACGGCCCAGACGGACCAGATGTTTTCCCAATTCCACTTCTTGGCGTACTTGGTTGGGGTGGCGAAGCTGCCATTCAGAACGCCGGCAACCAGCGAGAGAACAACTCCGAGAAATATGGCGGACATGGATTAGCTCCCGTTCAAATGGAATCAGATTGTGTAAGGCTGTGCTGCCTTCAGGCCCCGGAATTCAAGGAATCCGATTATATCGAAATGCAATCGCCGGGGCTCGAAAACTTTTGTGGGGTAGTCATCCCTGGCTTCCGCCGGCCACTGTGCACCCGGAATGCGAGGCTGTAAAAATTGTTGTACACTCGAATCGCAAAGCAGTGGCTATCAGGTTATAGAGGGGTGGCCAAGTCCCTCAAAAATTGAGCGAGCCGTGATCAGCCCAACTTGGTCACAGAGCGATATTTCTTTGAATGCGGCTTCTCCGAGCCGTATGCGAGTTAATAATGAGGTGGGGAATGGAACAGCGATCGCGATATCGCGTGTGGACATGGTTCGCTCGAATAGTTTTCATAGGAGTTTTGGTTCTATTTGCTGCGCGGCTAAAGTCTGAACGGGCGCAATCGCCTCAATCACTTCAGTCATCCCAGTCGGCGCTTGCGGACGCCCAGACGGCTTCGCCATCTCAACCGCCGGCCAACGTTCTGAAAGCCACAACCCTGCTGGTGCAAGTCAACGTTGTGGTCAAGACCAAAAAGGGCGAGCCAGTCACGGACTTAACCAAGGGCAATTTTACTCTTACCGACCAGGGCAAACCGCAGCCCATCCAACTTTTTTCCGTGGACTCGAGCGCGAAGCCAGCGCATTCCTCTGTAGTGCTGCCGCAAAACGTTTTTTCCAACGCAATCATCGTTGATACCGCCGCGCCTAACAGCGTGACCGTCATTCTGCTGGACGCGCTCAACACCGAATGGAGCGATCAGTCCTACGCTTACCGGAAGGTCACGGACTTTCTCAAAAGCGGGCACACGCGCGGGCCGGTGGCGCTCTACGCGCTCGACTCAACCGGCGTGCTGCGCGTCCTTCAAGCTTTTACCACTGACCGGGATTTGTTGCGCAAGCGGCTTCGCGCCTGGCACCCTCAGGTTCCCATGACGTTTACGCCCTGCCATCCCATTACAATCGACGCTTCGGTGTCGCGGGAGAGCGATATCCGATGCCGCAAGCAGACTACAGAGAAAACGTTTTTCGCCGTCAATCGCATTCAAAGCACGACGGATGCGCTGATTGCCATCGCTAATAACTTAAAATCCGTTCCAGGCCGCAAGGAATTGATCTGGGTTTCGGCGGGTTTTCCCATCACGCTGAACTATCCTGGCATGAGCGGACCTGCAGATAGAATGAGCGGCGCCACAAGCGCAAGGACAAGTCCCGACGGCCTCAAGAATAGTATGAGCGACTCTGAAAGCGCAACGACAGGTCCCGGCGGCAGTAGCGGTTCGGCGAACGGGCCGCCCACCGATACGGTTGAGCCTGCCACCATGCCCAATTTGATGCCCACGCTACCCGACGAGCGCAATCTTGATTCGGTCGTCACGGGCGCGGCCTACGCGCTGAATAGCGCCAGCGTCGCTATTTATCCGGTCGATGCGCGGGGCCTTAGTGCTGACCCTTCGGCCGAGATCAATATCGCCACCATGCGGCAACTGGCCGGCGAGACAGGGGGCGTGGCCTATGTCAACCGGAACGATCTCACCAACTCAGTTCAGGAGGCGGTGGACGACACCGGCGTCACCTACACCCTCGGCTATTATCCCGACGCGGCAGACTGGGACGCCAGGTTCCACAAGATCGTGGTTCATGTTGACTGGCCCGGCCTCAGCCTGCGCTATCGGCGGGGATATTACGCAATTCCAAAGGCGCGCGTGATCGATCCCAAGACGCTCAAAAAAGAGTTTAATAGCGCCATTTCAAGCCCGCTCGACTATAGCGCGGTGGGCGTCAACGCGCGCGTGGACGTGACGAAGAAGCCCGCAAACCTGCTGATAATTCTGCAGATTGCTCCGTCAACGCTTTTCCTGCAGCGCGACGCTGGGAACTGGAATGCGAAGTATCACGAGCTGCTGCTCGAGACCGATAAGCGCGGGCGAGGCTTGGCGCAAATCACCGCGACGGAGTCGGTCAAGATTCCAGCCCGCTCGTTCGAACGCGTCCTGCAGCAGGGCATCGTTTACCGACGGCAAATGCCACTCGCCCCAAAAGCAGACGCGCTGCGGATTTTTATTCAAGATGAAAATAGCGGGGCGGTGGGATCGCTGATTATTCCACTCGATGAGGTCAAAATGGCGGTGACGAGTGACAAGTGACGAGCAAAATTTTAGTGGCGGCCATTGTCACTATTTTTGAATGGCAGGACAGACATGCTCCAACCGGCGCGCTGCGTCGGCAAGCAACTGCACGTCCCACGGTTCACGGCGCGCGGCGCGTGGGTGAGTGGCGCTGCTCGCCAGACCGCCGGTCAGCTTGAGGAAAATGGCCGCCGAGTGTTTATAGGCTGGAACCGGATCACGGAAC
Organism: Terriglobia bacterium; assembly: GCA_035945515.1. Taxonomy (GTDB): domain Bacteria; phylum Acidobacteriota; class Terriglobia; order UBA7540; family UBA7540; genus RH2-MAG17b. Next base: position 2,323 of record DASZAE010000249.1, on the reverse strand, counting down.
GCCACCCAGCCGAGAAATTGGAGGGCGTCGCGCAGCTCAAGATAATCCGCTGCGCCCTCCACCCAGGCGCGGTCGCGCGCGGCGAAGGCTTCCGGAGCGAAGGTTGAAAGACCTAGCAGGTAATCGCTGCCGTATTCGATCATGTCCATTGCCAGGTCGTTGCCGGTGTAGATGACGAAATCCGGCCGCGCCCGATCTCGAATGCACAGCCGCGCAAGTTCCGTCTGGCGATCAAGCGAAGAGTGTTTCAGGCCCAGGCATTGCGGCATTTCCATGAGCGCGCGCAAAACGGTTTCGGAAAACATCCGGCCACAGGGATTGAACATGGAGCCAAGCTCGAAGGCCAGAAAGCGGTCTGCCGCGCGCGCGATTTGCGAGAAGAACTCGATCAGACCGCGATCATCCAGCCGCGCCGTAAATTCGGAGGGAAAAATAATGGGCACGCCCCCGGCGGCGCGAATGGCCTCGCATTCGTTGGCGTATACGATCTGGCGCGGCGAGTCTCCAGAGGCCGGCAACGCGCCAGCCACAAACTCAGAATGCCCACGAGTGGCTTTTGCTGTCCACTGCAAAACCTGCCGCTTTTCATCCGGGGTCAGCAGGTCGCCGTATCCCGTGTCCATGTTGACGGCCACCCGGAGACCAGCCTGAAGAGTGCGCTCAAGATGACGATGAAAGCCCGCTTCATCTATCCTGTCATCGTCCGTGTAAGGCAACAAAAGGGCGCTGACGCCGTGCAGCTTACGGCGGCGCCGCATGTGATCGATATTTTCAAGGTTCATGCGTGTTCCACTTCCTGCGCCGGAGCATTCGCTGGTCGCGGGGTGAGGCGCAGCTTAATGGCTTTGACGTCTGCCGCCTCCGGACGCGCCTTGTAAAACGGATCAAGGGGGAAGCAGCCGGAAACCATGCCATTGCGCGGTCCGTTGGTGCAATCGCTGAAAGTCCGGCAAATTCGCTTGGCGTCGAGATGCCCGCGTTCCAGCGCGTCAGACGGAAGCTCTGGATAAGAGAGCATCATGCGGCCAAGGCCAGAGAAGTCGGTCCAGCCTTCGCGGACTGCGGCTTGCGCGAAGTGCGGCAGATAGTTTTGCAGATACGTCCAGCCTGAGGAAACGAAGATTATCCCGGGCGTAGACTTCTTCAACTCACGAGTGGCCATCTGCAACCGCGCCACTCCTGCCAGAGGATCTTCCGGTGGCAGATAGCCGTCGCACGGCGGAAAAAGCGCGGGGCGCGAGAGATGCGGAGCATAATAAGGACTACTCGCGGTGATATTCACCAGCCGAACGCCAAGCGTGATGAGCAATTGAAGCAAAGCCTTGGTCTCCGCCAAGTCCGGGCGAATCGGGTCCGTCTGATCTACGCCAAAACCCCAGCGGTAGGGAACACGGCCATTGGAATCGGCGGGATGCCCGCTTCCCGTTACCTCATCCTTCATGTAGGGAATAGTGTCGTAGGCGCTCAGCCGCACGCCAATTTCGAGCGCAGGCGCTGAGTCGCGGACCACCGCGATCAATTCCCGCAGCAGCCGGGTGCGGTTCTCAAAGCTGCCTCCGTAGGGGCCAGGGCGCTCAAACGCGCTGAGAAATTCATGGCCAAGGTATCCGTGGCAGTGCTTAATGTCGACGAAGTCGAAGCCGGCTTCCTGCGCGAGGCGCGCAGCCTCGCCAAATGCGCGGCCAATACGCGCGACCTCCGCGTCTGAGAGCAGCATCTGCGAGGGAGGCAGGTTGAACTTCGCATCGAGAAACGGATGGTGGTAAGCGATGAGCGGCTCTGGCCGGTTTTTTTCGCGCGGCTTCGAGAAGCGGCCTGAGTGCGTGAGCTGTAAACCAATTACCAAGTCATCGGCGCGTCCGAACCGCTGCCGGTGCGCTTCCACCAGATCTTCGCGCAGCGACTCGATGCGCCCAGCCGTATGGGAATTCATCAGCAACTGGTTGGGATTGGCGCGGGCCTCGGGCAAGACCGCCACGGCTTCTCCCCCCCAAATCAGCTTCGCGCCGCTGGCGGCAAAGCGCAGCCACCGGCGGCGGGTTAATTCGGAAGGGCAGCCGTCGGCTTCGCCGTCCCATCCCTCCATCGGCTGAACGGCAAAACGATTTCCCACGCGCCGAGTCGAGCCACGCCAGGGAATATGCAAGGATTGCGCCAGAGGCGAAGCCGGCGCGGTGAGGATTTCCTCGTCGAAAGGCAGCGGCCATCCGAGATCGCGCAGATGTTGCGCAAGCGCGGAAGCGGACCGGAAGCTGGCGACTCGCGGATAAGGACGCATCATGTGCGAGACTAACACTCGGCCTTTCCGCTTGTAAACCCTTCT
>DASZAE010000248.1:0-4261 GCA_035945515.1 Terriglobia bacterium | reverse complement strand
TCATTCTGAGCCCTTCGCTTGTCATTCTGAGCGAAGCGAAGAATCCCGGCATTTCGCTCAGGGTAAACTCCGCGAAGAATCTGCTTCTGCGTGAAATCAATAACTTCCGAGATTCTTCCTTCGCTACGCTCAGGACCGCCTGCGGCTCCTCAGAATGACATGTTTACGGAGTTTTTCAACAAACTGTTAGAAGTAAAAACCGGCGGTGTGGAGAGATTTACTGCGATAAATCTTTTGACGAACCGGCGCTCCTCCCCTTAACATATAAGGTTTAGACGATCATCGAAAAACCTGACAGGAGGGCAGTACTCATGGCGGAAGCTGGCGTTGTAAAAGTTGGAATTAATGGGTTCGGACGCATCGGACGGAACGTGTTACGGGCGTCGCTTGCAGACCCCAAAATCGAGTTTGTGGCGGTCAACGACCTGACGGACCCCTTAACTCTGGCTCATTTGCTGAAGCACGATTCAGTGCTTGGCACACTCGATGCCGAAGTAGGACACGGCGAAGACTACATTACTGTGAATGGCAAGAAAATTCACGTCTTCAAGGAGAAGGACCCGGCCAAGATCGATTGGCCGTCTCTCGGCGCTCAGATCGTGCTCGAATCAACCGGGGTCTTCACTAAGGCAGAAGACGCTGGAAAGCATCTTCGCGGTAGCGTCAAAAAGGTGATCATCACCGCGCCAGCCAAAGGCGAAGATATCACCATCGTGCTCGGCGTCAACGAAAAAAATTACGACCCAGCCAAGCATAACGTCATCTCCAACGCCTCCTGCACCACAAACTGCCTCGCGCCGGTGGCGAAAGTGGTAAACGACAATTTCAAAATCATCAAAGGCTCAATGACCACCATCCACTCCTATACCAATGACCAGCGCACGCTCGATCTGCCGCACAAGGACCTGCGCCGCGCGCGCGCGGCGGGACTTTCAATCATTCCCACCACAACCGGCGCAGCTAAAGCCGTGGGCTTGGTGCTGCCGGAACTCAAGGGGAAACTCGACGGCTACTCCATGCGCGTTCCAACTCCCAACGTTTCAGTGGTTGACCTGGTGGCGTTCGTCGAAAAAAACACAACTACCGAGGAACTGCAAGGAGTCCTGCGTAAAGCAGCCGAAGGCCCGCTCAAAGGCATTTTGGATTACACCACCGAAGAGCTGGTTTCAACCGACTTTCGCGGCGACCCGCACTCCTCCATTGTCGACGCAGGCTTCACCAAAGTAATTGACGGCAACTGCCTGAAAATCACCGCCTGGTACGACAACGAATGGGGCTACTCCTGCCGCGTGCGCGACTTGGTGAAGTTTGTCGCCAGCAAGAATTAGCAGCCATTGCATCCTGCATACACCATTTCGTTATAAAATGGTGTATACTGATTCCATGAGCCGGACAAATATCGAACTCGACGACGACTTAATCCGCAAGGCCGCCAAGCTGACGCATCTGAAAACGAAGCGCCAGATCGTTCAGAAGGCGCTCGATTCTCTTGTCAAAGCCGAGCAGCGTAAGGCAATGCTTCGCTACTACGGTTCCGGCATTTGGGAAGGCGATCTTAAGTCGATGCGAAGGAACCGCGTCTGATTCTGGTCGACAGTTCGGTGTGGATTGACTTCTTCAGCCAGACCCCTGGAGCAGGAGGGCGAGAACTCCGGCACCTGATCGAGGCGTCAGAACCGCTTGCATTGACAGGCGTCGTTGTAACAGAAGTGCTTCAAGGATTTACCCGCGATGCGAGCCATGCAGATCGGTATTTGAGGATCTGGGATTTGCTCGAACCACAAGGCTTCTCGACCTATCAAAAAGCATCGGTCTTGTTCCGGCTCGCCCGCGCGCGAGGCTTCACTTTATCTACCGTTGATGCCCTTATTGCCACTGTGGCTCTTGAGCACGGCGCTGTCCTTTTTTCGCTCGACCAGGATTTCAATCGCATCGCGAGCTTTACGGGATTAAAACTTCATGCGGTATCTGGTTGACGGTTCTTAAATAGGGGAGGCTTCAGTGATGGTATAGCGGCGCAAGAAATTCTCAAAAAATACAAAGCCAAGCGACGAAGAGATCATGGTGACGATTGAAATACCCCGCAATATCATTACAGGGGACCACTGACCAAGGACAACCGACCAATGGCAAAACTCTCGATACGCGATATTGATCTTAAAGGCAAGCGCATCTTCATGCGTGTGGATTTCAACGTGCCGATGGATGAGAGCGGCAAGATCACCGACGACACGCGCATTCGCGCCTCGCTGCCGACGATTCAATATGCCATCGAGCAAGGCGGGCGGCTGATTATTGCCTCACACCTTGGGCGGCCCAAGGGCAAACCCAATCCGAAGATGAGCCTCCGCGCCGCCGCCACGCGCCTTGCGGAGCTGCTCGGCAAGCCAGTCAAATTTGCCGAAGATTGCGCAGGGCCGGAGGCGGTAAGACATTCGCGCTCACTGCGCAACGGCGACGTGCTGCTTTTGGAAAACGTCCGCTTTTATCCTGAAGAGGAAAAAAACAGCCGCGAGTTCGCAGAAAAGCTCGCCGCCCTCGGCGAGGTTTATGTGATGGACGCATTTGGCTCCGCCCATCGCGCTCACTCTTCGACGGAAGCCCTTGCGCGCATCCTGCAGCCGGCTGCGGCGGGGTTCCTAATGGACAAAGAGATTGAATATCTCTCCAAGGCAACGGAGAATCCAGAGCACCCTTACGTGGCCATTGTCGGCGGGGCCAAGGTTTCGGACAAGATTGATTTGCTGAAAAACTTTATGGCTCAGGCTGACACTATTTTGATCGGCGGCGCGATGGCCTACACGTTTCTCAAAGCGCAGGGCATTGGCGTGGGCGACTCTCTGGTGGAAAACGATAAGCTTGACCTTGCAAGCCAGTTGCTCGAACAAGCGGCGGCGCGGAAGGTGAGCCTGCGGCTACCCAAGGATCATGTCGTGACCAGCAAAATTGAGGTTACGGCACAGGCTGAGATTGTAGATACGCCTGGAATTCCCGATGGCAGGCTGGGCGTGGATATCGGCCCTGCGACGCGCATCGAATACGCGGCGATTATTCTGGAGGCAAAAACGATTGTGTGGAACGGTCCTATGGGGGTGTTCGAGATACCTCAATTCGCCGAGGGCACGCTCGCCGTGGCCAACGCGGTTGCGGAATCCCCCGCTGTTTCGATTGTAGGCGGCGGGGATTCGGTGGCTGCGGTCAAAAAAGCCGGAGTCGCGGGCGAGATTTCGCATATCTCGACTGGCGGCGGCGCGTCCCTGGAATTTCTCTCTGGCATTAAACTACCCGGCGTCGAGGCGCTCACCAACAAAGCGTAATGTTGTAGCGGCGGCCTCTGGCCGCCGGTTTTAGTCAACAAAATCCGGCGGCCTGAGGCCGCCGCTACAGCAATTCTCCCGAGGTGAAATTATGGCGCGAATTCCGGTCATTGCCGGAAATTGGAAAATGTACAAGACCATCGCGGAGGCGGTGGACTTCGTGAACGCCTTGAAGTCCAAGGTGGCAGGCGCGAGCCACTGCGAAGTGGTGGTGGCTCCGCCCTTTACCGCCTTGAGTGCCGTCGCCAAGGCTGTCGCGGGCAGCAACATCCGTGTGGCGGGGCAGGATGTGGCGTGGGAGAAAGAGGGAGCGTTCACGGGCGATGTTTCCGCCCCCATGCTGCGTGAAGCAGGATCGACGCACGTGATCATCGGCCATTCAGAGCGCCGTCATCTTCACGGTGAAACAGATGAGAGCGTGAACCGGAAGCTGAAAGCCGCATTAGCTGGTAGTCTTCACCCCATTGTCTGCGTGGGTGAAACGCTCGACGAGCGCGAGGCGAACCGCACTCAAGATGTTCTTCAGAGGCAGTTTACCGGCGGCTTCACCGGGTTGACCGCCCATGAATTTTCCCGTATTATCGTAGCTTACGAGCCTGTCTGGGCAATCGGCACGGGCCGCACGGCCACGCCCCAAATCGCAGCTGAAAGCCACGCCTATCTGCGGCGGCTGGCAGCGGAATATTTTGGGAAAGATGCCGCGGGCGCGCTGCGGATTCTCTACGGCGGCAGCGTCAAACCGGAGAACATTCGGGATCTAATGGCGCAGGAAGATATTGACGGCGCGCTGGTCGGCGGAGCGAGCCTGAAAGTGGATTCGTTTTCCGCCGTTGTAAACTACCCGCTGTTATACAGAGCGCCATAAGTCGGCGACGGTCATTGGCTGTAGCGGCGGCCTCTGGCCGCCGGTCTTTACTATTAAAATCCGGCGGCCAGAGGCCGCC
>DASZAE010000247.1:0-6026 GCA_035945515.1 Terriglobia bacterium | reverse complement strand
GCAGAACCGTTCCATCAGCGTCTCGGAATTCAGGTCATTAATGTCCAGTATGTATTCGGCCATTCCCATCTGTCTCATCACCGATGAGCATTTATCATGGAATGAGATTGAGATCGTCGGTTTGTTGAGAAGCAACGATAGGAGAACATTGTGGAAGCGGGTCGCGACGACCAGGTCCGTTCCCGCGAGTTGCCTCAACAGATCCTCAACCGATGTGACCGGTTCGTTGATGATTCGTTGCTCCCCGCACGCCACCGAGCGCTCCCGCATCAACGCCACAAACTCTTGGGTCGCTCTCGTATCCCCGGTGTCTCCAGTCAGTAAGCGGACCTCGCACGCCTGCGGCAGCAGCCAACCTACAAGCTGAACGAGAGTCTTGAGGTAGGCGGAATAAGCCGCTTCTGTCGGCCGTCCGCTACCATACATGCCGCCGAACTCCATCAGCCCGAGGCCAACAACCATTCGGAGACTCTTGCTCTCTCTCGCTCGCGGCAGCGCGGTGGCGGGCAAGCTGAAGGCCAAATCGGGATAAACCGGGTCGTTGTCGGTCCGCAGGCTGATTCCCTTGAGATATCGCTTCGACGATTCGTCCCGATAAGAGCGAAAGTCCGACAGCCAAAGCGATGTTTTGACAAAAAATCTGCCTCTGCGGCTGTAAAGAGGTCCAGCCCCCACGCTCACAAAGATCAGCTTACAGCGGGCCAGTTTCGCCACCACGGACCAGCGGAACATATCATACGGGCCATAGTTGAAAAGGGTGTGGGCGTCGGTGAGCAATCCCGTTCCTGGTATGATCAGCGCCACGGTGCCACTGAGCATTTTGACGCCTTGCACCCAGCGCCAAAACTCGCTGGGGATACCGACCAGAATCTTTCGCGCCAGTCTCGCCAGCGGATTCAGAGTCTCCCACGGCCTTATTACGTACTCCCTGATCGGCACGGCGGTAATCTTGTAGTCCGCCGCTACACCTTCAGGCCCGGTGCATAGACAGGTGAATTCCGTCTCGGGCACGAGGCGGCGGAGGTTCGAGAGCATGGCCTGGAGGGTCGCCTCATTGCCGAAATTCTTCCGCCCGAAGGAGCCGAAAAAGGCGACCTTGGCTCGGCTGCGTTTACCTTCTTCCACTATTCTGTGCCGGTCACGATGTCCATCTTCCAGGCGGCTCGAGATCATCCGTGAAAACATGGGAATCTTTTGTCCTCTCCGAGGTCCCAGCGCGCGTCCGTTCGCTTCAGTGGGCAGCGATGCTACGCAAGGCCGTTGCCAACATCCCGGCAACAGTTTATTTGCATACGATGACTGTGGTACTCACGCTTTTCCGGGATGGGTCCTCAGTCCCGCAACCGCGCAGGCCAGCGTGAGAAGCCGCCGGGCGCCAACGCCAACTGTCCCCGAACGCAGAAGGAGATATTTGGCCCAAGATTTCACCCACCACGGGCGAAGTTTAAGAACCTCGGAATACGACCGAATTGCCCTCGTCCGATCGCCTCTCCAAAACGCCGCGTCCCCTATTGCAACCGAAAGGCGCGCCCGCAGATCCTTCTCGTCCTTGGCATCTCTGGCTTTATGCTGGAGAAGCTCCTCCAGGTCAGATTCGCTCAGGCCGGGCTTCGTCGCGTCCCCCGCCGGACTTGACCTCATCGCCTGAACGACGTGGCTCGCAATCGACGCGTTGCACGCTCTGCGCAATGAGGGCAGGCCGGCGAGTTCGGCTTGCCGGGCAACACTGCGGAGGACGTTAATCTCGTCCGCGATGCACACATTGTTGTTTCCCCGATTGAACGCTGCTGTGAGGCTTTCGCCATGAACCCGGCAGCAAGCCATCGGTTCCACAAAGTACGCGACGTCGTAGTGCAGCGCGAGAGTACACCACATGTACCAGTCGTTTGCGTGGGGCAGATCGAATGCGAAGAGACCGCGCCGCTCGTAGCACTCTTTGCGCGCCATGACGGAAGACATGATGATACAGTTGTTCCGAATCAGCCGCCTTAGGAATGTATGCCCTTTCCAAATGCGGTCCGTCTTCCCGCAGTAGGCCCAAGACGGGACCTCGCGGGCATGGTTGGCGCCGTGTGCTGTGGTGGCACAGGAAAAAACGTAACCTACCTGTGGATTCCGTTCCATCACGTCCACATAGAGACCAAGCGCGTGAGGGCTGATGAGAAAGTCATCGGCGGAAACGAGCCACACGTACTTGCCGCGCGCCATCGCGATTCCTTTGTTAAAGTTAAGTGTGTGCCCGATGTTCGTCTCGTTGCGGACGTGTTTTACCCTCGGGTCGCGAAATGACCGCACAACTTCAGACGTGTTGTCCGGCGAGCAATTGTCCATCACCAGAACCTCAAAATCCGGATACGTTTGAACCAGGATTGAGTTGAGGCATTCGGGCAACAGATACGCCAGGTTGTAGCATGGGACAACAAACGTAACTAGCGGGTCCACTCGGATCTCCTTAGAGCGCCGCGTCTGCGGCCTGCGGTATTAGGACGGGCGATGGCTTCAGGCCCATTGCGCGCTCCGCCACTTCGAGCGGCTTTTCAAGTTTCGACACTGTACGTAACGCCGGATCGCATGGCGTCACGCCACTGATGGAAACATTCCGCAAGCCCGCCGGCTATTTCCCAGACCTGGACTTTGTAATAAAACCTCCGACGTGGATTGAGAGCTAGCATCCACCCTAGCGCCTTCGCCGGAAGCCATGCGGTCATCCGCGCGACACGAAGGTAGCAGCGAGGGATACCCCAAACAGGCCGGGTGCACGCAATCCGGGCGCCACTGCGGCCGGCGTCGAACCAGAATGTGAGGAAGTATTCCTTCGAGAGCTGGTATTCCTCCACGGGATGATAAACAACGGCCGAAGGCTCGTACCGCAGACGTTCTCCCGCAGCCCGTATTCGCCGCGCGAATTCCACCTCTTCACCTGCGAGCAGGCCGTCGCCGCAACGGCCCAAATCAATTCGGAAGCCTCCGTACCTTTGAAACACTTCTTTCCGATAGGCCATGTTGGCGCCCACTGCAAAGTCGTCGAGCTGTCCCTTCGCCGAACCCTTGTCGAAAGTGAAGACGGGAAAAGACATCCTTTCATAGGGCCCCTTAATCGATAGCCACTTTGGCGGCAGGCACGTCCATCTGCGAAGAATTCGTCCTCCCGCGCCAGCCCACTCTCCAGTGTCCAGTTCTGAAGTCAAGCTTTGCAGCCACCCTCGCTCGAGCGTCACATCATCATCAGTGAACGCTAGAATATCGCCGAGAGCCGCATTGACGCCGGCATTACGCGCCTGGGACAACCCTTGGCGTGGTTCAAACAGATAGCGGAAGCGGTCAGGGTATCGACGAGAAAAATCCTCCACGACCTGCGCCGTCTGGTCGCTCGAATTATTGTCCACGACTAAGACTTCCCATTCGACTGGCTCTCGAAAGCTTTGGCGCGCAATGCTATCCAATGTTGCTGCCAACCTCTGGCAACGATTATAGGTACATACAATGACTGTGATCTTCATCTTTCTGGACTCCGCAGTATTGGCGCGTTCGTGAAAGCCGCGGATGGCGCTAAGCGTAATTCTTGCGGTCCCGCCACGGTTCAAAATCTGTAAATTCCTAAGGTTTACGACGGCATAGGTTTGCTTAACGGCCCACGGCACTAAGTGCAGGAGCGTTTTCACGATCGGCGGTCCGCTTCATAGTTCCCATTCGCCAGCTTCGCTCTTCCGGATCGTATTGCCTGATGATGGTTGCGGGCACACCGAATGCCACGGAATAATCCGGCAGGCTTCGCGTCACCACCGAGTTGGCTGAAATCACGCAATGCCGGCCTATTGTCAGCTCGCCTCTTGAGCATATGACGGCTGCCCCATGTCCAATCCACGACCCTTCGCCAATTCGAATCCTGCCGCCGTCCGTGATGCCTTGCTTAACGATGGGTACGTCGATATCTTCGTAGGCGTGGTTGTGGTCTATGATTAATACCTGCTGGCTGACGTTTACAGAACGCTCTAAATGGATTCTGTTCCTGGCCGAGATCATGCTTCCTGTGTTTATGACGCAGTTGTCCTCAATCACAATCCTGGGTTCGCCAGTGAAAGGTATAGTGGGATCGTTATTGGCTGGATTAAGCCATGCGTGTTCAAACAAGGTGACCGAATTGCCAAGCCAGATTCCTGGCGCCCGCTGCCGGCTTAACTTACACGTAAAATGAATAGACACATTGCGTCCGATGGATGCGAATGGATACGTCCGGCTCACCCAGAGGCTATTTAGCTTCGTAAGTCCCCTCGGCAGAAAGTTCAAGGGGTCTTCATACGGTAATCGAGTGTTCAGCTGTTGCACGCCTTCCTCCTTGTAACATTTGAGTCGCGTTTTCCCCTCCCGAGGGGCTGCGTGAGAAAAATGCACAGATTCTTCGCTTCGCTCAGAATGAACAGGTCACTCGGGCAGAATGGCAGGAAGGTCGATTCTTTCACGGCGTAGCACTTCAGATGACGCGCCGTCTCACGCCTGGACGCAAGCCGCTTCGGGTTGGCGCAGGCTCTGGCGTCCCGCTGCATGGGCCGCGATCGTTTCGCGATAGACCCGCAGGAGCTTTTCTCCGGCAGCCGTCCAGGTGATCTCGGGGACAGCTGCAAGCGAGGCTCCCCGAAGCCGCTCTAGAAGAGCGCGATCTTCGTGCAGCAGTGTGATGTGCTCGGTCAAGCTCTCGACATCCCCGACTTGGTGGACAAGGCCCGTCACCATGTGCTGGCACACCGCACCCGCTCCCTCTGAAACGAGCAGGACACATCCGCTGCCCCGCGCTTCTGCGGTCACGAGAGCACTTCCCTCCTCAATGCTGGGAAGCATCAGAACGTCACTCTTCCTCATCAGCTCGGGCACGTCACCGCGATGACCGAGCACTTGGACGCTCGGGTGGGAAAGCATCGGCGCCAGCTTTTCCTGATACGCCGGCAGAAACTCGCCAGCGATGAGAAACGTTCCGTCCCTGGAGGCCGGAGACTTCAGCCAAGCTTCGAGCGCGTAATGCACGCCCTTGCGCGGCGCGCACCCTCCGACAAAGAGCACTGTGAAGAGTCGCTTCGGATCGCGTGACTCGCCGCTGGGACGATAGGTCTTCTCGTCAAATCCATAGATGTGCCGGGCCAGCTTTTCCTTGACATAGCCCTTATCGAGAAATGTCTTCACCACAAAGTCGGATGGGCACAGGAGGCGGTCAGCTAAGTCATATTCTTGTTCTTCCTTGTGCAGCTTCCCGGCGTTGAACGCATGCTCATGCTTGGGCGGCAAAGTCACTCCCAAGCGGTCGCACTCTTGCTGCACCACTTCCATGGCAAAGCGAGTATTGGCATTCGGCCTTTCGAGCACGGTGGGGATGCCAAGCTTCCTAGCGGTCTTCAGCGTCTGGAGTGCACCCAGAGGCCAGGTGTGAATAATATCGATCTCTCCAGCCATTTTCTCGATGCGACGGGAAACGATCCAGTCATGCAAAGCGCAGGCACGCAGGCTGCCAAGAAGCTTGTAGGAAACGCGCACTTTCCCCCACGCAAGCGTGGGACGCACCTTTACTCCGGCAGTTACCGGCCGGTGCAGTACACCAGGAAATACGAGGACGTCCGCACCCGCAGCCGCTAGTCCGTTCACCTGCTGCCAGGCCGTATAACAAATTCTGCCGGCGCCAAGCTTGTTGGGAAAGCTATATAAGACGCGAACGCGTCCGTTATTGAAGTTCATCGGTCTTCCTCAAAGCCGCTGTTGTGGAATAGCATCCCAGGGGGCCTTGTATCAGGGCATGGCTTCACCCCTGCGCCGAAATTTATACATGTTCCATGAATGCCGATAGGGAAGGGCGGGGTTTTAACCCAATGCTGTTCACTTACAGACGCCGTTCGCGGCTTTGTATCAGGGCACGGCTTTAGCCGTGCCGCTCAGGGATCATCAAGGCACCACGGCTTTACAGGCTGCGGAAAAACGCTGATTTTTTTGTTTTTCGCTGTTTTCCGCTGCGAATTGTTGGCCATCATGGATTTTTCCGCAGA
>DASZAE010000246.1:0-12398 GCA_035945515.1 Terriglobia bacterium | reverse complement strand
CGCCTTAGGTCCGCGGCCGTCGGCGCGCGGCCCGCTTGCGTGCCCCTGCCCAGCACTTCGAGCACAGCCCCGGCCATGCCATGCGCCATCTCTTCCAAAGGCGCCTGTTCCGGCGCCAGAGCCGTAAGCCGCGCCTCGACGACCCAGGGTGCAAGTTCGGCAAGCGGCGGAATGCGATGCACCGGAAACAAGCACGCCACTCCGGCCCGCTCGAAGAACTCCGGCGAATATTGAAATGAAATGCAACGGTCTCCTGTGCCGTGTTCATGCCCACACTCGAAATAGCCTCCATAGCTACCAAGCAACAGCGCGCCCGGCGACAGAACTTCTGACCCACACTTCGAGCGGTATTGAAAAGAACCCTCGATTACCACCGCAATCGTGTGGGAGTCATGCTGCTCCTCGTAGGGCTTGTCCTGCGGCCCATAAGCGCAGACCACGTCGCGCACGCTCCAGCCACGACCACTTGCCAGGATTTTCGCAGCAATTTTCCCCAAGCGTCAGAACCTCTCTGTGAATTATAACCATGCAGGAGGAACTTTCATGATAACTCAAGATGCTTTTTTGGATGCTGTTACCGCGCCCGGGCGCTCCGGCGAAATTCCCGATGCGGCGGATGCCTATGGGTGGTTGATCGGCAGTTGGGAACTTGAGGTCTGCCATTACAAGGGAGTCGATGTGACCGGTCTTCACATCGAAGGCGAAGCACACTTCGGCTGGGCGCTCGAAGGCCGCGCCGTGCAGGACGTCTGGATTATGCCGCGGCGTAAGGATCGGGCTGCAAATATGGACAGGAATAACAATATGTACGGCACGACGCTCCGCGTGTGGGACCCCGTCATCCAGGGCTGGCGCATCACATGGACTAACCCGGTTACAGGCCACCGGGAGGAGCAGATTGGCCGACGAGTCGGAAAAGATGTGGTGCAGATCGGCGCGCGGGCCGATGGAACGCCTACCCGCTGGAGGTTCACCGAAATCACAGTGGATTCATTCCATTGGATTGGGGAAGCTTTACAGCCGGACGGCATGACCTGGAGGCTTGAGGGCGAGTTCCTCGCCCGGCGGATGCGATGAATAAGGTCTTTTCAGAAATCAAAATCAAAAGGAGCGAATAATGGGCACATCGACAAATAGCAAAAGAGCGAACGAGCAATGGGCGCCGAACTTGGCGCGCATCCTCGAGGAAGGCTACGGCGCGGGCGCATGGCACGGCCCCGATCTCAAGGCGGCGCTTGCGGACGTTTCACCGGAGATTGCCTTCTGGCGTCCGTCCGCCGGGCGGCATAACATCGCCGAGATTGCGCTCCATCACGCCTATTACGCGCGGTCCGTGCGCGAGCGGCTTAGCGGCGCGCCACCAGAGCCATTCGTGCTGCAAGGTGACGACTGGTTTTCAGTGCCGGGCAAGACATCCTTGGGCTGGCCTGAAATTCAAGGCGTGGTTGAAGAACAGCAACGCCGGCTGGCAACTCTTGTGGCCGACATTGATGCCAACCAAGTGAAGCCTGCGCTTCCGGCGTCTGAAAGCCTTGGGCTTGTGCTCGGCATCACCTGCCACGCTGTTTATCATGCGGGCCAAGCGCAGCTTATCAAGCGGCTTCATGTGGGATGAAGCATTACCAACTCAGCAGGCCTTCGGCCACTTCCAGCGTCAGCCAGCCCTCGGTGGGCAGGGCCTGAACCGGGAGCTGATCCACCCAGAGCGAAACTTGGACCGATGCGGAGTGGCGGGGGTCAAGGCCGAGAAGCGTAAGTTCCAGGCCAAGCTCAAGCACGGACTGGAAGGCGGCCTCAACCGCCGGTTCAATCGGCGTCGAGGGGGCTTCGCGATTCGCTCCGTTGGGGGATTTTTCGACCAAGGAATGCGCTGGTGAGCTAATTTGCGAGCTGTTGCAACCCGGAATATCCACCATTTTGTCGCCCTGCCAAAGCTCTACCCGGCCGAGAGCGTTGTTTGAAACAGACACATACAGCCGCGTCTGAAAGTTGCCCCCAAAATTCACTCGCACCTGAAAGTCGCGCTCTTTTTGGCGAAACTCATCTTGCAAGTCAAACCTTAGATATACATGCGTATCATTATGACCATAGAACAGTTGCTTGATATATCCGCCTGGACCGTGAATGGACCCGGAACGGGCGTCAGGCATGTAAACGCCTGCGCCAAGCCATTCGAAGTAGGTCGTCTCGCGTCCATCGATGACCGGAAAAATAAAATCTGTGGGGGGAATGTTATAACCCGCAGTCCGAGGCCGCTTGATGGGGAGCACAAGCTCATCGGGCGCCTGGCCGCCGAGCAGACGGTAAACGTTGCTTAGGTGTTTGCGGTAGAGTTCGTCAAACTCCTCGTCGTTGGCGGTCGAATGTTCAGGACCGTACCACCAGCACCAGTCGCTTCCCTCGGCAATCCAAAGTTCCTGTCGCGCGAGATCGACGCTTTTGGGGTCAAGTTCGGGCTTTTTTTCGTTTTCAGCAAAGAAGTCGCGCGCATCACTGAGCAAATCCCAGGCGCGGTTGTCTTCTTCAGCTCCGATCCAGACGTTAAAATTGGCGTGAATCCACGAACCCGGCGTGAGATGGGGCAGCGGCTCGGGCTTGGCCGCGCGCAGGATTTCACTCGGGGTCAGAGCTTGAATATCCGGCTCGGAGGAGAGCAGGGCATAGAACCTTTTTAGGAATTCGCGGCCATTGCCGGGGTAATATTCCCATGCGTTTTCCCCGTCGAGAATCACCGAAATAACCGGGCTTTCTGAACTGCGCGCCGCCGCGCGGATACGGCTGAGCAGGTCTCGCGCAGCGGCTTCGGGGTCCATGCGCGAATAGACGAACGCGATGAGGTCTGAAATGGGATGATCGCGGAAAAACAGTGCAATGGACCCCTCGCCTGCGGCGAGCTGCCAGGGCGTGTAGAGACGATGGCCCTCGTGCACGGTTCCATCGGAATTGCGGTGAAAGAACGTATGGATTGAGCGTCCGAGAACGCCCTCATCCGTGGCCGCCCAAGCAAAGCCTTCCCCTGCCGCAATGCGTAAGGCTTCCAAGGAAACGCTGCCTTCGCTCGGCCAAAGTCCAACGGGTCTCTGCCCGAACGTTTTCTCGCAGAGCGCCGCCGCCTCGCGCAATTGACCTCTTGCGTCTTCAGGATGGCGGAAGCGGCGGCGAGGCAGCGTGAGGCCGGGCGTCGAATCCGCCCCGGCTTGCGTATCGCAGAGCAAGGGCAGAATGGGATGATAAAAGGGAGAGGTTGAGATTTCAATCTGGCCGCGCTCAGCGGCGGCTTTATATTCTTCAAGCGTTACTTTAAATAATTCGATTTCTTTATTTCGCAACCGCGCCTTGTCTTCTTCCGTATAACCGTGCTGCTTGGCCACCAGCGCGCGGATTTCAGGATCATGGGCGAGGAAAATTTCATCAAACCACGCAAGTTGAGAAAGAACTTGAAGATCAAGCAGTTCTTGAGGTCCAGAGATAGGTTCAGCGGTGGGTTCCGTGCCTGAGCCTTTGGCTCGTTGAAACAGTTCTGCAAAACGGGGATAGCGGCTCAAGAGGTTTTCATGGTTGATCTGGAAGGCGTATTTCACTAACTTTGCTTTGTCGGTGGGGGAAAGATCGCTTTTGAACGCCAGATCAAAGGCTTCTTCACGGGCGGTACTGTTCGCATAATCAAGGATTTGAGAAATCAAAGAAGGAACCAGGTTGAAGGTCATGTGGACGTCAGGAAAATCTCTGAGCATGGCCACCATGCCGTAATAGTCCTTCAGCGTATGCAGGCGCACCCAGGGCATCAGGTAGCGGTCCTCCACCAGGTCCTTGTAATAAGGCTGGTGCATGTGCCAGAGAATCATGAGCTTCGTAGGGGGCATTTCTTTTAGGTTATACTCCTTGATGAATGTGGATGGGCGGCAAACAGGCCGCAACGCAAATTGTACCCATGAAAATTCTCACGCGTTACATTTTAAAAGAAGTCTCCTCCCATTCGCTGCTCGGGTTGCTGATCTTTACTTTCGTCATTTATTTTCCCAAGCTTAACCGGATGCTCGAGCTGGTCGTGCGCCGCGACCTTCCTTATTCCAGTATTTTGCTGCTCTTTCTTTCGCCCATTCCCAGCGTTCTGGTGCTGACGATTCCCATCGCAGTGCTGCTCGGGACGATGATCGGCCTCAGCCGGATGGCCGCTGACGGCGAGGTGATCGCGGCGCGCGCGGCGGGGATGAACCTGCGGCAATTTGCGTGGCCAGTGATGCTCTACGGCCTGATCGGCTGCGCCGTCGCGGGTTGCATGAGCCTCGTGGTGGCGCCTGCCTCGTACTGGAACCTCTTCCAGATGGAAAACGAGATCAAGGCGTCGCAGATTCCTTACCAGATTAAACCGCGCGTCTTTATTGAACAATTTCCGGGCAAGCTCATTTACCTCAAAGACGTCACGCACGAGGGTTTGCGCTGGAAGGGGGTTTTTATCGCGGATACCGCCCGGCCGGAAAGTCCGAAGGTGACGTTAGCGGAAACAGGTTACCTTGTCAACGACCGCGACGGTCATGGCCTCACGCTGCACCTGGAGCGCGGCTCAATCCACGAGATCGACGCGGCAAACCCGCTGCTCTACTCCATCGCTTCTTTCACTTCGACGGACGTTCATATTCCCACGGATTCAGGCTCGGCTACGCCGCCGCAGGTGCGCCCCGCCGGGGCGCAGACGCTGCCGCAACTGATCCGGTACGCCCGCAACCCGCGCTACCGGCGCGACGGACTCGTGGAGCTCAATTCGCGCCTGGCGCTGCCGCTAGCGGCGCTGGCGCTCGCATGGGTAGGGATGCCGCTTGGTCTTGCGACGCGCAAGGGCGGCAAGGCTGTGGGCGTAATGTTGTCAATCCTGCTGCTTTTTATCTACTACGTCATCATGGCGCTCGGGCTTGGGTTTGCCAAGCAGGGAAGGCTGAATCCGGAGGTGGGCTTATGGGCGGCGAATGTGGTTTTCGCCGTGGCGGGCCTGGTAATGATGCGCCGCTTCCGCCACGTGCGCGCGGGGGCGTCGCGGCTGAGCCGCGCCTGGGCGGCCGCCTCAGCGGCTTTCGGACGTTGGAGATTCCGGCTTGCCCTTAAAGCCCGCGCTACTCCGCAAGAGACGTTGCTGAAGCCGCCGCGAAAGTTTGGTGGCCGCGTTTTGCAGATCCTCGACCTGTACGTCGTTCGTGATTGGGTTTATTACTTTGTCCTCACGCAAATTGCTCTCACGGGGATTTACATTATTTTCGATTTCTTTCAGCAGCTCAGTTATATCGTTCGTAATCACGCTTCCGCCGCGCTCGTGCTTTCTTACTATGGTTATCTTCTGCCCTATATCACCTACCTTGTGCTGCCGCTGAGCGTGCTCGTGGCTACGCTCGTAAGCTTCAGTCTGCTGACTAAAACCAGCCAAGTGACCGCGATCAAGGCGGCGGGTGTCAGCTTATACCGGATTGCGGTGCCCGTGATTGCGGCAGCGGTCCTAGTGAGCGGCGGAATGTTTCTGATGGGCGACCAATATCTGCCCGCCGCCAACCAGCGGCAAGACGCCCTGCGCAATGAGATTCAAGGCCGGCCCGCGCAGACGTTTTTCCGCGCCGGCTGGCAGTGGATTTACGGCGGGTCTAACCGCATCTTCAATTACCGTTTTTTTGATCCTGACCACAACGTTTTTGCTGATCTTTCGGTCTTCGACTTCGATTCCTCGTTCAACATGACGCGGCGGGTCTACGCCAAGCGCGCGTTCTGGGAGCCGCACGTCAATCAATGGATTTTGGAAGACGGTTGGATGCGCCAGTTTGGTGAAGGCAAAGTAACAAAGTACATGCCGTTTTCGGTCGCCGCTTTCAAAAATATCGGCGAGCCGCCCGCTTATTTCAAAAGGGAAGTGCGCACCAGCGAGCAGATGAGCGTGGTTGAGCTGGGCCGTTATATCCGCGAGCTTAGCCGGAGCGGGTTTGATGTGGTGCGCCTTTCGGTGCAGTTCTGGACCAAGTTTTCCTATCCGCTAGTGGCGCTGGTGGTGGCCCTGATTGGCATCCCGTTTTCGTTCACGGTAGGACGCAAGGGGGCGCTGACGGGAATTGCGCTGAGCCTTGGCATTGCTATCGCTTTCTGGTCCGTCTCAAGCCTTTTTCAGGCGATGGGCAATCTCAACCAGCTTCCTGCGCCGGTTGCAGCCTGGTGCCCGGATATTCTGTTTGGGATCGGCGGTGCGTATCTCTTGCTGCGCGTGCGAACGTGAAGAGCGCGTGAGGACCTGCTGTTGCGGTGCTCTCTGAGCGCCGGTTTTCACTCAATAAAACCGGCGCTCAGAGGCCGCCGCACAACACAAAGACCGATGTTTTCGCACAGACTCTTAAACTCCGCAAAAACAGGCTAGGTCTCTTGCTACTCCGCCACTTTAGAGACGCAGCTTAACGTTGAAAAATAGCCCGGTTCAAAGAGGGGTGGCGCGCCCATCATGTCGAGGTGAACACCCGTAGTCTCGGGCTGGCCGTTCGGCAGGCGCAGAATCTGGTCGCCGCTCTTCTGCACCCAAGTCAAGTCATAGCCCCCGCCATTCGACTTCCACTGCGCCTCACGGAATAGCGAAAACACTCCCCAAGGCCCCGGATAATCCACGCTGCCGCCGTCCACGAGTTTCTTTGTAGAGGAGGCGGTGAGGGGCGACCACACAACCTGCACTGCGCCACCCGGATAGGACATGGTCTGGCCGTCAATGGTCACGCTGAATTGCTTCACGCCTTGCGGCGGAAGCGGCGCGAGCGAGAAACGCAATTGCGGTTGCCCGCCTCCATTTGGATAAAACGCCCGCTGAAGTCCCATGGCGCGGTTGAAGAAGGCAAGAAAAGCCGGGCTGATCTTAGCTGGGCTTGCCGGATTGGCCACATAGCCCGTGCCGGCGAAGGTAAGGACGCTGGCAAGATTCTGCGTGTAGAAGCTCGAAAGCGCGCCACCCGGCTGGAACAGGGCGGTGAATTGCGCGGGGGCGGCCGCCGGCGCGCGCGGGTTTGAATTGAACGGATATTGACCGAAGAGAGGGCGGAATTGAGCGCAGAATGCCCGGCCCTGACCATTCAGGGCTTCTCCGGGTTTTGGCAGCGCGGATTGAACGTTGGTGATAGGTTGAAGCAAAAGCTTTTGGGTGATGGCATCCACATGACCGTCCGCATCCGGAGTAAAGGCTTGCGCAATTTGCGCCGTAGTGGTCGTGGCCTGCGCCGCCGCGCCCGCTACGGGATTAGACGCTCCGCCTGCGGCTCCGCCAGGCGCGAGGGCCGCCTGCGGCTGCTGCGCCAGTTGATCCACCGCGCTTTTCAGGTTGAGCAGGCCGCCTAGATAATTCTGGTTTGCGGGTGAAACATACTGAGCTTGATCGGAAGGCGGCACCACTTTCGCCACCGGCTGAAATTCCTTCAAGACATCCGGGCTGGCGGAGACATTGTGCGAGATCAGCCACAAAAGCTCAAGCAATGGCGATGTGTTGCCGGTCAGCACTCCAAGTTTGCGGCTGGCATCGCTTAGATTGGAATAGGGCGCCACGCGCGCCGCCGCGAGGAAGCCGCGCCACGCGGCGGCAAACTCGGCTTGATAACGCTGCCGGAGGCGCTGTTGCAGCGTGATGACGTCCACAGTCCCGCTCACCTGCGTTCCGAGCACCCACGGCTCGCCCTTCATGAAGGGTTGCGGATTGTCGAGGTCCTTCTGCATCTCCGTCCAACCCGCTTTCGTATATGCCCCGGCAATCTCGTCGGGGTCGGTTACAACTCCGATTGAATTGGAATAAGCGTGGCTGTAAATTACCGGCGAGCTGCTTTTTGTGGCGTCCGCCAGCATGGCCCGATAGACGCGCTCTTCCGGCGGGAAGAGATTCAGATAGGCTCGCGCATGAGCTACCGCGTCCTGATCGGCCTGGGAAGCGAAGCAAGCCGTAGCTTGAAGCGGCTTCTCGTTTTGCAGCACGCTGCTATAGAAATCGAACTGCGCCCGCGCGAGCTGCTCTTCCTGCGCGCTCACGGCGCGGCCGGCGGACCAGGTTTGATAAAGCTCAGGAGTGAGAAACGGCTGGCGGCTCTCTTCGGGATTCGTTGTGGTGATGAGATAGGCGCGAAGCTGGTCGTAGGCAGTACCGTAATCGCCTGTAGCAGTCGTCGGAAGCCCACGCAAAGAAGCAACGAGCGAGGTTTGCGTGGGGCCGAGCAGTGTCTGGCGGAACTCTTGCGCATAGGCGCTGCAGGCGGCGGGGTAGAGCTTATGGCCCGTATAAAGCCACCATCCAAGCCGCCACGGTTCGCCATTGCGATTGTAATTCCCGATTTGCTCGAGTGGCTGGCGCAGCGCGTCGAGTTGCTGGAGTTGGCTCAAGAGCGGCGCATTAGCTGAATTCGTTTGCGACGCTTCGATGGCCTGATTCACGCGCGTTTCGAGAGCGCGGTTGCCAAGAAAAGACACGATGAAGCCGATGCTAAAAACCAGGCAAACTACCGCTGCAGTAGCAAGCAGGAACCGCCGCCAGAAGTTGACTTTACTGCTCGACCCGCTAGTGGCAAGCCCGGCGCGGTCGCGCAAAAAAATGCCGTTGAACAAGCGGCCAAGGAATACGGGTTGCTCGACCGCCTTCGTGCGGCCGCCGCCCGCGGCCATGCCGCGCAAATCAAATATTTGTGTGCTCCCCGACCCCGGCGTGGCCTGCCGTTGTTGCGCGGCCAGCCTTTGGATTTGCGCGGAGCTGATGACCCGCGTAGCGCCCATATCCTCTTCAACCGGCGCAGCGGTTTGACGAGAGATTTCCGCCGCCGGCTCAGCTTCCATCAGAACCGTGCGCCTGCCTGTGAAGTAGAAGCCGCGTAAAAATGGGCTGGTGGTGAGCTGGCTTGGCCGGCACAGGTCCACGAGGAACTGAACGACGAAGGCGCGCAGCTTGCGGAATTCGCGCGGAAACTCATAGGCGCCGGGAAGCCGCTCGGGGTTGCGCTCGCGCGCCAGGAAATCGATGCGGCCATCGCTCAGTTCGTAAAACAACTCGTCAAATGCGGACGTGAGGCGCTTAGTTTCCTGCTCCGCGAAAAGCCCCGTTCCCACATTCGGCAGAATGGGTAGTGTGGCGCCAAAAACCTGCGCCGCTTCATCGGGCACGAAATTCTCGGCGTATTCGGAGAAAAATGGAACTTGATCGACCTTGGTAAATAAAACATAGAGCGGAAGACTGATGCCGAGGCGGCGTGAGCACTCTTCGAGACTTGATCGCAAGGCGCGCACCGCAGCGGCGCTCGCTTCGGCGCCGCCGGGCTTAAGAAACGTTTCGCAGCTGACGCACACGATGGCGGCCCTAGGAGCAGGCCCTCTGCGCCCAAGCACCGAGGACACACCTCGGGGCGCAATTCGTCTTACTAGCCGCGCCCATGACGCGGGCTGATTGAGCAAGCCACCCGCAGCTTCAGCGAGCACCGCTTGACTTGTAAACCAGAGGTTAACGGAGCGGGTGGGAGCGGTCTTTTCGTCTTGGGATACTTGCCCGGCGAGAAGCTCGCACTCGATTCCCGATTCCAGCACGACGCTGGTTTTTCCTGACCCCGTTTCGCCTGCAAGCAGGATCACCGGCATCTTTCCGATACCCGCGCCGCGCCCCAGGCGCGATGACCTTAAGCGCGACTCCGCCTGGCGAATTAAAAAGTCGATCTCCTGCTCTCCTGATTGGGCGCCGGATTCTGTGGCGTTACCAGAATCGGGCGGGGCGGGTTGTGAATGCCACCACCAGAGTAGAGCGCCCGCGCCAATCAGTCCGAGAGCGGCAAAAACGCCCACGAGAATCCAGAAGCTGGGCGATTTTAAATGAATCAGCGTTGCGACAATGATACCCGCAACTACAAACACGATAAAAATAAGGACCGCGATGAGGTTTTTCCAGATAGGTTTCATGAATGTCCCCTCATGAACACTGACAAAGTCGGCTGGGGCAATTGGCGCCCAGGGTACGTTTTTTGACCCTGCGTTTATTCAGCGGTTTCGGTGAAAAGCACGCAACATAAGACGAGGCTTTTGCGTAAAAATGGATCGGCTATCCCAGAGTCATCTTAAAACTGACAAAAAGGACCACTGCCAAAATCAAACATCCCAGGGCTGTAAACGCCAGGCGGCGCGCCCACCGGTCCGACCGTTTCGCAGGCGCGGCATTGATGGCGTCAGCCCAGGGGGCGCTAAAAGGTTGATTGGGCCCGCGAATGCGGCGTATCCGCTCGGCCAGCGCCTCTTTATAGCCACGGAGCGCCTCCGGCCCGCTGATGCCGTAGCGGCCCCGATAGCCGAGCAGCAGGCAGAGGTCGTAGACTTCGAGCAAATCTGCAAGATCGGCAGAGTCTTTAGCCGCAAGCAAGCGGTCGAGGCCCTGAAAGAACAATTCACCCGCCACGTGCCCCCCGAACAACTCCTCTTGCAGCGGCTTGCGCGCCCAGTCGGTGAAAGCCGGGTTGCGCGAGTTGAGAATGGATTCGTCGAGAATGGCCACGATGGCGAATGAAGCCATGCGCACTTCTTCGGCGCGGTAGCCTTTGGCAAGGCCCGCTTGCTCGGCTTTCTTGAGCGCCGACCGGATATGGGCGCGGAACGATTCCGCGTCGCTCACTGCTTGGCGCTCAGACCTCACGCGCACGATCACAGTGAGAAGCTCTTGGTAGATCAATGCCAGATTTTCGGGCCGCGCGCGGTAAGGCGTTGCTGATACTGCCTGCTCTGGTTGTGCCGCTTGTGTGGCCATGAACGTTATCCTTAACCTTCGAGAAGTACAAACAAATCGAGCTCGGGGCTGGGGATTTCTCCAGGCACGTAAATGCCCACGCGCCGCGTCTTGACGATATGTTCCCAGCAAGGCCCGCTCTGGTTAATCGAAAAATACTGGTGCGTCACCTGGGGCGATACCGCTGCGGGCGGGGAGGGCAAATGAGTAAGCACAAGGCCCGGAAGCGCCCGCTTCACGAGTTCAATTACAAACTGACTGGAGCAGACCTTGACGAGTTGCGGCGTGAGCGAAATTAGCTCTACCTCGCCGATTTCGGCGCGGACGCCAAATATCCACCGGGCGCGGTCAAGGCACCGCTGGTCACGAATTTCGCCTTCGTAGAGATACTTTGCAACCGGCTTTAAGGGAATGGAAACACAGTTTTCTGGGAAAATGGTGACCAGATGGGTGCGAATGTGCTCTTCGAGCTCCCGGAAGCATTTTTCCAGGTTTTGGTGTTCATAAAGAGGGATGTCGCGCGGGTGCGAATCCGCCTTGAATGTGCACAGCGCGCCCGCGAGTCGCGCAAGCTCGATATAAAGTTGTTCCGGATGGCCGCGGCGCGCCGCATACAGGTGCCGCAAAGAAGCCAGGCTAGTGTTCATAGTGTGGAGATACCAGAAGTTGGCAACGTCCTGCGCCGAAAGTCCCGCGGCAAGTTTAGCGCCCTTGCGCCCGCCGTGCGAAAGCATTGAGGTTTTTTCATCGAGGTCCTCAATTAACCTGCGAAGATAGGTCAGGATTTTTTCGCTGGCGCTGATGTCAACACAGGGAGGAATGAAATCCGGGTCGTAAACAAAACGCCCGGAGCCGTCGCGGGTTACGCGCGCAAGGGGTAAAGTCACCATGCCCTCGGTGGATTCCGTCTCCAGGTGAATACTGATGTTCTTATGGCCAAGTTGAAGCGGCTTTTCGTCACGGCCGGTATTCTCATCCGCCAGCGGATACGCTCTTGCCGAGTAGCGGGTGAGCGGCGCAGACCCATTCTCTGAAATGGAACAGTTCAGCCCGTCGGGCTTGTATGCCGGAATCGCAAGCTCAATGCCGAGCGACTGCTGGGTTGGAGGAAATAGCTCGCTGACGTTTCGCGCTGCCGGGAGCGGATCGCTTTCCGGCATATGGAATAACAACCCGTCCGGGAAAATGCCGCGAGCCTGGACGAGCGAGACTGTGCCGTTGCGAAGCGCGTCTGCGTCGAGTTCGCGCGATAGGAATCCGTAAGGCTCGAACCACAGACTCGACGCCGTAAAGTGGATGAGATCTTCAAAATAACGGTTTTGGGCCTGGAAATGGTGAGTTCCAAGATACATTCCCTCGGACCACACAACTTTTGAAAGGCTCTTCATATTGTCTGTTGAACTTTTGGGCAGCCGGGCAGTTTGACGGCCAAATCGCCCGCCTGTTTATGCCTGATTGCTGGGGCCGCAGGAACCCATCCCAATAGTAAAGAAAACTCCTGAACAGCCGTTAACTCATTCTGGTCACACAGACCGCGTGGCAGAGAAATTTAATTACAAGCCTCTAAGATCGCTGCGTTCGCGCGCAGCTCAATGAGAGTCATCATGAAACGCGGCTAAAATGTTGTCAAGTAATTAAACAGTCGTGACGAGAAAAACGG
>DASZAE010000245.1:0-19655 GCA_035945515.1 Terriglobia bacterium | reverse complement strand
TCCGCGCGGCACATACGGGCGGCCTTCAAGGTAAGCAAACGTCGTCTCATCGGGCGCGACCATGCCGGCGCGCGCCCCGCCCTCGATAGACATATTGCAAACCGTCATACGCCCTTCCATCGAGAGCGCGCGGATGGCCTCCCCCGCGTATTCAATCACGTGTCCGGTGCCGCCGCCGATGCCAATTTTGCCGATGATGGAGAGGATGATGTCCTTGGCCGTGACGCCTTGCGGCAGCCGCCCATCCACGCGCGCCAGCATCGTCTTCGATTTTGTCTGCGGCAGGCATTGCGTGGCGAGCACATGCTCGACTTCACTCGTGCCGATGCCAAAGGCCAGCGTCCCAAACGCCCCGTGGGTTGATGTATGGCTGTCGCCGCAGACAATCGTCTGCCCTGGCTGCGTGATGCCCAGCTCGGGCCCGATGATGTGGACAATGCCCTGATTCGGGCTGTTCATATCGAACAGAAGCACGCCGAAATCGCGGCAGTTGCGTGCCAGCGCCTCGAACTGGGCCTCGGCAATTTTGTCTAGCAGGGGAAGACGGCGGTCGGTGGTGGGCACGGAATGATCCATCACGGCAAACGTCAGGTCGGGACGGCGCACTTTACGGCCAGCGGTCCGCAGTCCGGCGAAAGCCTGTGGCGACGTTACCTCATGGATCAAATGCCGGTCGATATAAATCAGCGCGGGCTGCCCGGGTTCCTCGTGAACTACGTGAGCTTCCCAGATTTTTTCGTACATCGTTCGAGTGGCCATATGCAAATCCTTAAAAACTCAAAGGACGGGGACTTAAAAGCGGGGACGAAAAAAAAGCCGAAAGGCAAGTCCCATCCGTTGCTTGCCTTTTGTCTTTGCCCTTATTTCCTACCCCTTATCCCTTATCTGTCGTCCGTTATTCCTCGCCTTAATTATAGGCTGCGCCGTTCCAGCCTTACAATCTCGCTGCGTTAACAACGGGCGGCCAGAGGCCATCGCTACAATCGCCGGAAAGCGAGATTGCGAAGAATCTGATCGAAAAAAGGCTGCGCGGCAGAAACCTCGCTTTCGATTGTGGTGATGGCGAGCGCACCCGCGTACTGGGCGCTACGGGCATAAATTTGGCGCTGGAAGAAGCGCCGGCCGTCATCCATCTTGTAGCGGATCACGAACGCTTTTGTTTCCTCGGCGCCCTGGATAGCGGGAGTTTCATCCGGTTGAATCTGAGGTTGCGATACCAATAAGCGCACCAGATCAAGCTGAGACTCCACATATCCCTCAAAAGCCTGGCCGGGCGCGAGGACCGTTTCGCTCGCCATCACTTCGCTGGGGAAAGCGTTGCGCTCGTGACGCCGCAACCCAAAGCCCTCAACCACGCGCCAGCCCTCGGGGATAAGTCCAAAAAACCACGAGCCAATCGCTACCGTGTCCTGGGGTAAGACAGCGGCCGCTGCAAAGGCCGGCGCGAAAGCAGGTTGCGAAGCCGGTTGAATGGGTCTGGGCCGGTCGGTGCTCGGTTCGGCGGCCAGCGGCACAGCGCCAGACCCAGCCGCAGCGGCGAGATGAACCATGAAGTTCGTTTGGCCGGCCATGATGATGTCGCCTTCATGCAGTTCCGCCGCATCGCCTACCTTCACGCCATTCAGGATGGTTCCATTGGCGCTTTTACGGTCGATCAGCCGGCAGGCAGACTTGCCGCAGTCAATGGCGAAGTGCACACGGGAGAGAAAAGTATCCTGCGGAAGGGGAAAGTTGGCGTTGGCTGTGCGCCCCACGGTGACACTTTCCCCCTCCTTCACCACAATGGTCTCACCGGCTCGGGGGCCGGATTTTATTTCCAAACTTGCCTGCACGGGCGTTAAATACTCTCCTTTCGGGTGGTAAGACTTGATTGCGGTGTGGGGCTGTAGCAGCGGCCCCTGACTCCAGGTTTCCCCTGTTTAATGACCGGCAGGCCGAAGCCTGCAATGGGGCGCTGTGTTGTCGCAGAGTTTTAACTGCAGAACTCTGTACTACACAACCGAGCGACCAAAGGGCGCTGCTACAACCACCCAAATCTAGCACGGCGCTTTAAGATTTTTAAGACAGATGGAACGATTTATTTGCGCAAGGTCCCCCGGAAGCAACGCATGAAGGGCGAAAGGCGCCTTTCGGCCCGCATCCCACAAACCCTTCGCCGCCGCTGGCGCGCGCCGAGACCTAACCCGCGGTTTCGCCCCCGCTCCCCGCCCGCTTGGCGCCTAATGCTGCCACAGCTTCGAGGGTTTCGGCGGCCAGCCGGTTGACTCGCGCCGAAGGGTCGCCCAGGCTCGCGTCATTCAGTGTGCGCGCCGCCCAGGGATACCGCGGGTTGCAGTCGAAATCCTTCCCCAATTGAAGCATGATGCCGAGGTATTTGCACACGTCCGGCTCGGCGACGATGCCGTAAGCCTTCGCCCTATCTGTCCCATAATGGACGATTTCCACGAGCGTGGCCTCGCCCAGCGCCGCGCATTGTCCGGGCGAATGCTCGCGCAATTGGGCCAGCGCGCGTTCCTCGAATTCCTTGGCGGCGATGGTTTCAAAAATCTTGAGTTGTTCCTTGCGCAAATTAAACATAAAAAAGAGAAACAGGTCAAAGGTCAAGGGATGAACAGGTCATCTTAACGCGTCTCTTGTCACTGTCTTTGCCGGTTAACGCTTAAAAAACACGTCAGGGCTGATAGGCTCTGTCATCGTGCCCAGCTCACTACCAGGCGGTTCGGTCGATAGCGGCAGCGTGCGCAACCCGGCCCCCCGGCCGGAATTCGAAAAACGCAGCAGCGCGCCTCCCTTTTCATCCTCCATCAAATAGTACCGGATTGGGCCGAAAAATTGGTCGATTTCTTCCGGCAAACAAGTGGGCAGAAAAAGGCGCAACACGCGCGGGTCGTAATAACGGAAGAAAGCTTCCCGGTGGCCGTCGAGCGTGACGCGAAGAAAGTATTGCAAATGCTTGCGAATTTCGGCAAAGGAACGGTCGCAAGTGAGATAAACTCCCCAGTTTTTGCCCCACGCCTGATGCGCCAGCGTTTCGAGCATTTGCGAATCCGGCGCCAGCCGTACTAGATAAGGCGCAAAGTGCGCAAGCTGATCCCCTTGGGGCCCTTCAAACAGCGACTGGCATTCCTCTCTTGATTCTACCAGCACTTTGAGGACAGACGGCTCGCGGGCTGCATCCAGCAAGGCAAAGAGCGGCTGAAAATCCTGGCGAAACAGAGCAAGCAAACGTGCTTGCGGGGCCGTTACCGGCGCCGGCAGGGCAGGGGCGGCTTCGACTTTGGGCGCTTCGATGCGCACCAGAAACTGGGTCGTGCCCGCGGTGATCTTATCGCCCCCTCGCAGCGCCACTTCCACGATTTTCTGGCCGTTTACCAGTGTTCCGTTGGTGCTTTTGTAGTCCCTGACCCAGCAAACTTTTTCCTCGCATTGGATGGCAAAGTGAACTCCCGACATATGAGAGTCGTCGGGAAAAGCGGCATCGGCGCGCGCAGTCCGCCCAATTCGCACCAACTGACCCGCCGGCACGTCGATCTTTTTCCCGGATTGGGGTCCAGACCGGACCTCGAGAATGAGCTTCATGGTGTATGGAAGCGGCCGCGATTTAAGTGGCAGCCGTTGTCATGGCAGATCGTAGGATGATGCGTACTCCGTTCGAATCGTCTTCAAATACCACTCGTCGAGCGTGGGATAAAAAGCGTATGGTTGATATGTCATTGGGTCGATTTGGGCAATCCCCCCATTCTGCTGATCCACGGCGGTTAAACCGCCCAGCCCGGTGTGGAACACCAGAAATTCCGGCGACAAACCCTGCGCGCGGTAATGCTCGTTGACGCTATTCACGTCATCTCCCAGAGCGGGATCGCCAAACGGACCCAAAATCGTTTCCGTCTCATAGAGATCGCCCCCACCGGTCTGCTCCCAAAGGGCCCGAAGATCGCCCGGAACCGCAAACCGGCGCTCCTCTAACCAGCGATCCAGCACGCTGGAACTGATGGGACCGTTCCAATGACATAGGTCGGGCCGTTTTGAAGCGTCGTCAAGCAGCGTAAGGGTCATCGCGTGGCTTTCCCGGCCTCCAGGAACCCGACAAACTGGTTCGTGTTCTTATCAAAACGTACACCTTGCCCCGCCGCATTGTAAACGTCTACCGTTTTGCCTCCTGCAACCGCCCGTTGCGGGTTTTCCATGATGTCCTGAATGATCTTCGCCGCATTCTCCTGCGTCGGTTGAATGCCGTCAAATGCCGACGTAGAACCGGCGCTCTGCGCATGGCCCAGCTTTTTCTGTATGGCTCTGGCTCCTTCAGTAATCTGGGAATTCCTGGCTCGGGCCGAGCTCTGGATCACGGCGTCAATCGTCGGCTGTGGGAAGGCCGCGTTCGCCGCCTGCGCCGGTTGAGCGCCTGCAGCTTGCGCGAGCGGCTGGCTGGCGAGCTTAAAAGCCACCGTCGCGGCGCCAGCCTGCGACGCTTGCGCTAGATCCTGGGCCGCATTTGATACGGCTTGCGCCGCCGCTGAGCCTGAACCCGACATGGCCTGCGCCAAAATCACGAGTGGCGGCGCGGGCGTCACCACTGTAGGGGTGCCCATTCCGACTTCGCCAATCTCGACGGTCGGCTCGCCAAGCACAATGACGCCGCCGTGAGCAGTGGGATCGCCAATGCGCGCGGCCATCAGGTTGCCGATCAAAACGGTAGGCGATCCCATCAGAATCGTGTCGGGCGGTCCCACGCAGGTAAGCATATCCGTCATGCGCGCTGCGGGCAGCATCCCAATCAGGACCGTCGGCTCGCCAGGCGGCAAAATCGGGCCGCCGACGTGAGGCACGATGCCCGTCACCATCGGGCAGGTGTGCATGTCGGTAATACGAGACGCTGGAGGCATAACGCAATTTTAGATTTCAGATTTCCGATTTAAAAAGCTTTTGGCCGCATACTCTCTGCCACCCGAACTTACGAATTCAATTTGCCGCCCTTGCTGCCGTCGTCAGCCTCATCCGGGTCTGTGGGATCGGCGGGCGAGTCCGGGCTGGCCGGCGATTGGGTTTGCGCGCCCGGACCAGATCCGGCGGCGCCGCCGCTATTGATCAAAACCATCGTGCCCTGGATGGTGACGCCGGAAGGCCCCACCGAAACAAATCCTCCTGGCCCCTTGAGGGCAACTTCCATGCCCGCCTCAATCACGACGCTCATACCGCCCTTCAGATGGATTGTTTGGCCGGCCTCGGCAGCGATATTCTGCCCCGCCTTTTCATTATGCGATTGGCTCACCTGAAGCGAATAGCCACCTCCCACCTGAATCTTTTGATCGCTCGAGATGGCCAGCGACATAGCGCCGCCAATTTGCTCCTTCTGGTCGCCAGTAAGATTCAGCGATAAGTTTCCCCCCACTTTCTCTTTCTGGTCGCCTACTACCTGTAGCGACATGGCGCCCTCAATTTTTTCAATGTGGTCGCCCTTGACGTGCAAGTTCTTCTTGCCGCCGATCTGCTCGAGCTGGTCTGTGGTGACCATCAGGGATCGGTTGTTCCCTACGAACTCGCGCGAGTCGTGCTCAACGCGCCAGTCCATATCCTTTTCCGCGTTCATGAAAATCTGCTCGGATCCCATTTTGTCTTCAAACCGCAACTCGTTATAGTTTGCCGTACCGCCGCCTTTGCTGCTGCGCGACATGAAGGTGCTGCGAGTTCCATTATCCGGCAGCGCGTATGGCGGCATCAGCGCTGCGTTGTAGACGCGCCCGGTAATCAGCGGGCGGTCCGGGTCGCCTTCGAGAAATTCCACAATCACTTCCTGGCCGATGCGGGGAATCCACATCGCGCCCCAGCCCTGTCCAGCCCATGCTTGCGATACCCGGACCCAGCACGAACTGTTTTCGTCCTTTTCGCCGACGCGATCCCAGAAGAACTGAACCTTGACGCGGCCGTACTGGTCTACCCAAATTTCCTCGCCAGATTTGCCCACAACCACCGCCGGCTGAAGGCCTTGAATCATGGGCTTTGGCGTAATGCGGGGGGCCCGGAACGGGACCGCTAGCGGAATACAGGTGAAGTGGTTTGAATAGTGCGTCTCTGTATCGCCGCCATAATACGAGTTGCCCACCGAAGCCGTATGCAGGATTTCCGTGAGCACGTATGTCGCGTTTTGATCGCTCCGGTAATGCCCTTGTAATGTGAACTGCATTCCGGAGCCAAAACCCCGGACGTCGCCAGCGCCGCTTACCACAAGATGGCTAGACTCCTCTTCTTGCATTCGCAGCTTGGAAAAGCTATCCCCGTCGCCAACGGTAAGGTAGTCTCCGGGATAATCATAAATCTCATAACTCGAATTAGGGCCCACCGTATCCACCGTGGGCTCGCTCGCAAGCAAGCTCGTGCTAGGCGTGGTGAAGTTATAGTCGGTGAGCGTGTACTTGCCTGTACGGAGTTCCTGTTGCAGGTTCCAGCTTCGAATCATATCTTCTTCGTCAACCCCGCCCCCCGTGAGCTGGCACTTCGCGTTTCCGAAGACTGGAAAGACGCTGTTCGAGTCGCCCAAGATAAGTGTATGCTTTCCTTGCTGGTGCTCGAAGAAATAGAAAATTCCAAACTGCTCCATCAGGCGCGAGATGAAGTTAAAGTGCGTCTCGCGGTATTGCACGCAATAATCAAGCGGGCTGTATGTGCCCTGCAGTTTGTTCTGATAATCCTTAAGGCTCAATGCGTCAAATATCCCGGTAATGATCTCCGGCACGGTTTTCTGCTGGAAGATTTTACAGTCCGCGTTGCGCGTAAGAAACCAGAGCCACGGAACGACTTCCGCGCTGTAGTGCGTGAAGCGGGAATCTTGCCCGCTCTGGGCAAAGCGGCTCACGCATCCGTTCAAATAACGAATGCTGCCGTCATATTGCTCAAGAGAGATGGTGACGTTCTTGCCAACAATATCGGTAAAGGAAATTGAATTGTTTTCGGAGATCAGATCGAGTTCGAACTCAAATAGCCGGGAAATCCCCTCGTGCCCGCTGATGCTTTGCAGCAGAAGGACGTCCGTGCCGAGCGGCGTATCAATGGATATAAGCCTGCCTTCTTGACTGTATGACATGCGTCAAACCCTCTCCCTATGAGGCCCGGCGGCCAGCCGGAATCTCCAAAGCTTCATCGGACCGGAACCTTTTCGCGCCCGAGGCCAAGCACGTAAGGCGGCGGCCACGATGAGGGCGGGCAAAAATCTTGCGCGCGGCGCTCATCCATTTGTTGACCCGTTTTGAGATTCGCCGCTACAAAATAAGCTCCTGCTTTTTCGGCAATGCACACATTCTCGCCGCTGAATCGCACCACAGATGGCGATCCCGATCCGATCTGGAGATGTGCTTTCAGCGCGCCGCCAAATGCAATCGCCAGGCCGGCTCCGTTAGCGGCCGAAAAATAGGTCGCCAATTGAAACTTCTTCCGGTCCAAAACGCCTGTCCAGCATTCAATAATCCGGTAATCTCTCACTGTGAGTTCATGCCCCGCCGGCGTGAAGGGATGAGCCAGCCCAGGCGGAATCAAGTTCGCGCATTTCGATGGCGCTGATTTTTCCGCCGATCCTGAAAACCAAACAATATTTTCTTTCACTGCTGTAGCCTGAGAAGGGGAGCCGTTCGATTTCGCAGCGCATGCACAAGCAAAGGCGGCCACTCCTAGCATTGCCGCCGTACTCAAAACCTGGAAACTCAGGCCTGATGAGCGGCGGCTCGGCTTCATCGCCACATGCTCCAAAAACCGATATCGTTCGCCAGGTCCTGATCGACCAGGCCGCTGTAACATCCTTCAGCGTATTGCCAGATTACTGCGTTCGGATTGCACGGCGGCGCGGCGGGCGCGTACTTCCCCGGAGCGCGCCCGCAACCCGGCTCCGGCTCTGAACTGTAGATGTACCCTCCGCGAACCCCGTCTGATCCCCGCATTTTTTCATCGGAGTTGAATGCCTGGCAATAGGGCGTGTTGAACCGGGGAGCGTTTGACGGCATGGGGTTGGCATACACGCCGCCTGCTCCGCCGAAGTCTGAATCGTGCATTGTGTCTGACCAGCCCTCAAGCCACTTCGCCGTCACGCGCCATCCGGACTCAATATCCGCATAGATATAGGTGTGATCTGGAACGCTCAGAGCCGTCGCGGCGGCGATGGCCTTGTTCGCGTCCTTAACTCCTTCTTGATATCCGCCGCGAACGCTCTTCGCGCCGTCGTATGCGCCATTGTAGATGACGAGGATTGAACAGCCATTGCCAAGCAAAAAGTCGGCTTCGGAAGCAGTCAAGGCATAATACCCTCCGATATACCTGCCCCAGAACTCCGGCTTGCGTCGCGCGAGCGTTGCAATATGCTCGAAAAGCGTCTTCCGATGATGATGCGGCCCGCGCGCTCCGCCGACAGGCGCGTTCGACGCAACAGACGAATCTACTCCCCAATGCGCTCCATCCCCCAAGTCAAGACCCCACCTCCAGGCGAACGGAGTGACGGCGTGTTTAACCCATGCAGCCGCCACTGTCAAATCAGCGCCCATGTGCTGAAATTCTCCGGTTCCAATGGGCGCTGGCGGCAACAGGTTTGCCAGGCAAAGCGTGCCGTGACGAGTATACACGGAAGCGCTGCCCTCGCAGACGGGGCCTGGGGTGCGATGTCCTGCCATCGAGAGTTTTCCCTTTCGACGCTTAGCTGTACACGAACGAGCCGTTTTCCCCAATCCCGACGCTAATTCTTTCCATCTTCTCGCCCTCTGCCATCCGGCCCAGCAACTGACGGGAAATCTCTGGAAGCAGCGTATTGGTCAGAATGTTATCCACGTTTCTCGCGCCACTTTCTACTTCCGTGCATCGCTTTGCCACCTCGTCCACGAGCGCGTCATCGTAGGCAAGCTCCATTTTGTGATTCTCGTAGAGACGGTTCTTGATCTTGCCGAGCTTCAGCCGGATAATCTGCTTCATTGACTCGTCGCGAATGGGGAAGTACGGAATAATAATCATCCGTCCCAAGAAGGCAGGTTTGAAGATTTTATTGAGTTCTGGCTTGAGGGCCTGCACCAGACCGTCGGCGGCAGGCATCGTTTCAGGATCGGCGCACAGCTTCATCATCGAATCCGTCGCCGCGTTCGTCGTCAGAATAATAATGGTGTTCTTGAAATCAATCTCGCGGCCCTCGCCGTCTTCCATCATGCCCTTGTCAAACACCTGGTAGAAAAGCTCAAGCACGTCGGGATGCGCCTTCTCGACCTCATCGAGGAGGACGACGGAGTACGGTCTGCGCCGCACGGCCTCTGTCAAGACGCCGCCTTCGCCGTAACCCACGTATCCTGGAGGGGAGCCTTTCAAGGTCGATACCGTATGCGCCTCCTGGAACTCGGACATATTGATCGTAATCAGATTCCGCTCGCCTCCATAGAGCAGGTCGGCAAGGGCAAGCGCGGTTTCAGTTTTTCCCACGCCGCTCGGACCCACCAGCATAAAGACGCCAATCGGCTTATTGGGATCGTCAAGCCGCGCGCGCGAAGAGGAGATGCGCTGGCTGACAGCATCGAGCGCGTGCATCTGCCCAATCACACGCTTACCGAGAAGCGAAGGAAGCGTGAGCACGGTGCTGATTTCATCTTTCATCATTTTGCCCACAGGAATGCCCGTCCATGCGGAAATTACTTCTCCCACGATCTGCGCGTCCACGGCCACCCGCATCATCGGAGTTTCGCCTTGCAAAGCCGCAAGATCGAGCTCAACTTTGCTTAACTCAGCCCGCAAGGCGGCAGGATCAACAGCCGCCACGGCCGCGCCGGCGCCACCCGTCTCTGCCGCGGGCGCGGAGCTTGCTCCTGCGGATGCTGCGACTTCTTTTGCTCCTCCCTGCGACGGCGCGCCCGCGGCCGGAGCTGCGGACCCAGCCGGGGCTGTCGCAGCCTCAAGCTGCGCGTGCAACTCACGGATGCGCGTTACCATGTCGCCTTCCTTCTTCCACCGCTCCCTCAATTCCTTAAGCCGTCCTTCTGCGGTCTGCTTTTGCGTAGCAATTTCGGCCAGGCGTTCACTGTGGTCGGCCCCAATGGCGCTTTCGCGCTCAAGGATGCGTTGCTGCACGGCCAAGTCGTCGATCTGCCGGACAAGGTCTTCAATCGCCGGAGGAGTGGAGCTCTGGCCGAGAGCAAGCCGCGCGCACGCCGTATCGAGAACGCTCACCGCCTTGTCTGGAAGCTGCCGTCCCGCCAAATAACGATGCGAGAAGCGCACCGCGCCGGCGAGTCCTTCATCGAGGATGCGAACCTTATGATGTTTCTCAAGCGAGGGCACAATGCCGCGCAGCATCGTCATACATTTCACCTCGTCTGGCTCTTCCACCTTAACCACCTGGAAGCGCCGCGCGAGCGCCGCGTCTTTCTCGAAAAACTTTTTGTATTCGGACCAGGTCGTAGCGGCAATCGTTCTAAGCTCGCCGCGCGCCAGGGCCGGCTTCAGAAGATTCGCGGCGTCATTCTGGCCGGCCTGCCCTCCCGCGCCGATCATCGTATGCGCCTCGTCGATGAACAGAATAATAGGGGATGGCGAAGACTTCACCTCTTCAATCAAGCCTTTTAGCCGGTTCTCAAATTCTCCCTTGATACCGGCGCCTGCCTGAAGTAGCGCCAGGTCAAGCGTCCGGATGGTGACATTGCGCAGCGACGGTGGAACATCACCGTGCGCCACGCGCAAAGCGAACCCTTCAACCACGGCTGTCTTCCCCACCCCAGCCTCTCCGGTGAGGATTGGGTTATTCTGCCGCCGCCGGGTGAGAATATCCACCACCTGGCGGATTTCGTGATCTCTTCCCAAAACGGGATCAATTTTACCGTTGCGAGCGTTTTCAGTGAGGTTGATCGTGAACTGATCGAGGTTTGCCGTCTTCCCGCCTCCGACCTTACCGGGCGCACCCGGAGCGCCTGCGGTGGCGGCGGGGGCTTCAAGTGTTTCTTCTTCTGACGCCGCGATGATGCCCGAAAACTCCTTCCGCAGAACATCGCCTTCTATTTTCTGGAACTCCTTGCTGACGTCCCGCATGAGACGCGATAAATCCTCATGAGTCGCAAGCGCCAAGATCGTAAAGCCGCTGCGCACTTGCCCGGCGCCGTAATCAATTGAGCCGATAGCCCAAGCCTCGGTAAACATTCTGACCACCGTTGGGCTTAGCGCCGGCGTTCGAGCGTTGCCGGACTTCAGTTTATCGAGGCTGCGCGTCAACTCAGCTGTCAGCCGCGACTTCTCTACGTTGAAATGCTTCAGGATATGGAAAAGGTCAGAATTTGGAGCATCCAGCAACTTCATCAGGTAGTGCTCCACTTCCACATCATAGTGCGTGCGCGACAGGCACAAGCCCGCCGCTGCTTCCAGCGCGCCGCGCGTTGTATCGTTCAATTTTCCGATCAAAGCTTTCAGATTGATGGCCATGTTTTTCTTCCTCTCAAATTGCAAGAATAGTATCGCCCGCGTCCGCTTCTTTGGACGTATTTTTAACCCACGTCACCCAGCCCAGCCTTGGCGCCGTATCTCCGTCAGCTCCGAGCTCGCAGGAGGGCACCGCGTCCCGCTGCAAAATAAGTTGTACTTCAAAATCAATCTCACCATTGGAAAAAAATTGGGTCATCGCCTGCAAAGGACGGAAGGCCGTGCCGGTCGGCAAGAAATCGAGATACTGGGCCAGATCAAGCGGGCCTAATTTTATGCGCACCCGCGATTCCTGCGTCCAAACTTCGTCGCCTACCACGGCGCCGCCGCCCAGTTCATCCGAGATGCCGCCCGAGTCCTCAAACTGACACTGCGAAGTCGTATCAAGCCGGTACCAAGCGCCCGCAAACTGCTCAATCTCAACTGGAACGCCAAAGTAATCCGCAAGAACCTGCCGTAGCGCCATTGCCGATCTCGGCTTCTGAGCCAGCAACCCCGCGTAATATAACAGCGAATCGTCCGGCAGCGTCTGACGATCCTCCATGCCCGCCGTGCCTAGCCCGATCAAATCCCGCAGATAGTGCGTGAACCTATCCCGCTCCCCGCGCTCGTAAGTCACTGCGAAGCGGTATTTTTCCCACGCTCGATAAAAAAGGGAAATCAGCCGGTGGTTGAAAAGATCCAGAAAATCGCGCAGACCCCTGTCCCCCGCCCGGATTCTGTTTGCCACTAACTCGGTGTAGTAGAGGGGCAACACTCCTTGCGGACCCGTGAGTCCCATGAAATTAACCGTCAACTTGGGAGGTCCGCCCTCTTCCCAGTCAACAGCTTGAATCTGGCTGGCGGGAAATGAGAGTGTCGCGTGCGCTCCAAACTGTGCCGCTTCCTCGGAAGGCTTCTCGAACCGGCCAACCGGCTTGCGGTCGGGCAAAAGCCTTTGCAACTGGCGGACCGCCTGGAAAAATTCAAAGCGGTACGGCCGCTCGCAGATCTCTTTTTCCACGGCTTCGTTGTTGCTTTTCAAGCTAAGATCGCTTGTCCCGCTCGCGGGGGCCATTCGCGCAGCGCCTCCCTTCTCTGCCGCGTAGTGGCGGCTAGTTGCGTAAAGCTGTTGAGTGATGTGTAAAGACCAAGAAAGTGCTCGATCACCCTGGCGAAAAGATAGACGCCGCCTCCCGCATAATGTTCTTCGTCGAAATCAATCGTCACCCGCGTTCCACGCACGAATGAAATTCCATTTTCAGAAACAACGGGCGCGAAATGCCGCTGCGATTTCACGTCCTTAATTCCCTCAATTTGCTTGCCCAGATCGAGAAGGTTAGAAAAATTATAAAGCTTCAGAATTTCTTTGAGCGCGTCACGACCGTCTTCCACCAGGGAAAGATAATTTAGCGAAAGGTGTGAAATTAAACGCCATAACGCGCCACTTCCCATCGGCGGGCGCAGCGCAGATGTCGGCTTTCTAAGCGCAACCACGCGCTTGATGGAAGGGATGCCCTCCACCTCGAAATCCCCAGCCTGGTTTCCAAACGGCAAGCGCGCGGGCAGGTCGCGGTTGGAACAAGTACATCGGACTGTGACGGTATCCGAGTCCGGGCGGGCAGGCTTGCACGACAAGTCGGCAAACGAAAGAAACACATCCGTCCCTTCGTCGCCCTTCATCACCGACGGCCGCCGCCTGGCGTGCCAGAAAACCTGGCTCTTCTTTCCCTCGGAAGAGTGCTTGAAGGAGTAAAGCGGCTCGAGCATCGTAATCTCGTGCGACTGAGGGTTAGTAATTACGACCTCATCAACGGAAAAAACCTCCGCCGCATAGCGGCGCCGCGCGTCTGGAACCACGGGATATTCGGCGCGCGTCTGATCGAGCAGGATTGGGTCCGCGGTCTGCGGAAAAAGATTCAGCACCGGGGTGCATCCCAGCCGTATCGTTCCCGGCGTGACGCCCACCTCCAGCTTCTGCTGACGCTCCGCCAGTTCAAAGGGGGAAATGAAAAAAATCAATTCGATTTTCTCCTTGAATCCG
Organism: Terriglobia bacterium; assembly: GCA_035945515.1. Taxonomy (GTDB): domain Bacteria; phylum Acidobacteriota; class Terriglobia; order UBA7540; family UBA7540; genus RH2-MAG17b. Next base: position 6,214 of record DASZAE010000245.1, on the reverse strand, counting down.
CTCAGCAGCGCGGGACTGAAGCCGCCTAACTCAAAAAAGAAAAACTTATCGGGGAACGAAAAATATTCCTGAAGGAGTCTGTAGCCCATGAAAGAACGCTTGGGATAAGGCAGCAAGGCTTCGTCTTCTGTAAATCCCATGGGCCGCAATGCTCCTGCCTCAAGCAACCGCGGCTGCGTCTTTGGGCTTGCCGCGGGGTCACGCACAAAGATCTGAGCGCAGTTATTGCAAAGAAGCTCGTAGAGCGTGTGTTGGAGCGTCGCATCACCATGCAACGCAAACGTCAGCGAGCTAATCTCCAATTTTTCAAAGGTCACATCCGGCAGACACGTAAGTTCGACGCGCAGAAACGCCGCAGCGTCTCGCACGCGGACCGGCGGCTGAAGGCGGTCTGGCGTGCCCCATTGCGCCTCGGAAACATTAAAGGGCCAAAGCGTGGTGTCGTAGGACGTGCGAAACTTGCACGGCGCGTCTGCCACGCGCTGCGTTCGCAGGATGGAGCCGCGCGGGATCGTAAGCCCAGTGGTCAGTTTTCCCTGTTCGGGATCAAGGTAAAATTGAGCGATCGACATCGAGGGGATAGGCCGCAGATAGTGAGGATACAACATGCCGAGCAGCGACTCGGTAATTTCTGGAAACTCGTCGTCAACTTTGAGATGAACGCGCGCGGCCAGAAACGCGAATCCCTCCAGCAGCCGCTCCACGTGCGGATCCTTGCTGCCGTCGGGATCGAGGAGCAGGCGCGCGGCGACCTTGGGGTACTTTTCCGCGAAATTCGCGCCCATCTGGTGGAGAAAGGTCAGTTCGCTCTCGTAATAGTCGTAAAGCTCGTCACGCACTACCTTCCCCCTTAACCGCGTACTCGCCCGTGTTCGGCTCAAGCACGGTGTCAAAATAGATGTGCTCTGGGGCGGGGTCCAACCGAAGCATACCCTCGATCATAAAATGCAAGCTCCGCGTGCTGTCGGCCACCGGCTGGAGGCTCACCCGCACAGACTGGAGCCTGGGTTCGTATAATTCGATTGCCGCTTCAATGGTCCTTAGCAAGCGATTCTGATCCTTGGACGAGCGCATGGAGAGCGAAGTGATATCCGTCAAGCCGTAATCGAATAGCGTGCCGCGCAGCGCCCCTGGCTCGCGGGTCATTGAATCAAGCGACTGCCGCGTGTTGAGCAACCACTCCAGGTCGCGGCGCAGCGCCGCCTTAATCGACTGAAGCGATTTTGAGCGCGTCAAAGGCGCTTCCACGCCGCGCTTTGGTTCTTCGTCGATCAACCGGTCGAGCACCGAAATGCGTATTGCGCCTTCGATTTCCTGCTTTGGCATCAAGCACCGCTTTCCTGTCTTATCTATCCGCCAGAAAGCACTTCTGCGCGCAGCCACGCCTGGGTTTCAGGATTGGCAGCCCCTGTGTCATCCAGCAGCACGGCATCGATCAAGCCGGGATAATCAGCTAGCAGCACCCTCAATTCCGACTTCACGGCCGCCGCTACAGCGTGGTATCCCTGTTCAGTGCACGCCTTCACAACGTAACGATGCGGATCGAGCCAAGCGCGGCCACACGGCAGAGCGACAGCCGTTTCAGCCGTTGCAAGCACTTCTGCCCAGTTGCCTTCGAGCGCCGCCCGTTTCATTTGCTGGCGCAATTCCCCCGGCGGCCCCTCGCAGATCATCGGGTTCAGCTCAGTTCCTGACGCCCGAAGTTCACCCCAGCGCAACCCGCGTAGCACAAGATACGATATAGGATTTGAAGGCTCTTGCTGGCGTAGAAACTGAGCGGCAGCAATTAAACACGCGATAGCCTGCTCCCGATCCCCAGGTTGCGCTGAAACCGACTCGACCGGCCACCGGGCCGTGGCGGTTTGCATCCGCGCCGACCCGCCTGGCGCACCCCCGACTCCATCTGCCGGCACTACCGGCGCCGGCTCGACGGGATCGGGATCCAGTTCCAGCTTCTTCTTGAGCAGCGTGCGCGCCGTAACTTTGGTTTCTTCAAGCGCCGTCCGCAGGTTTACAAAGCTGGGCCCGGCGGCTCCAAACTTGGCCGTGCAAATCTCGTCAAGCGCCGCCAGCGATTCCTCAAGCGCCGCGAGATCGGCCGCGAGCTGCTTATAGAAGGTTTTCTGGGTCGCAGTAAAGGCCTCCTCAAACTGCTCCGGCAGCACCTTGCCTTCTTGCACAGCCGTGTCGCGGGTCTTCCGCTTAGCATCGCTGCTTCCCGCTTCTTCTTCGGTAGGAGTTTTGGACGCCTGCTTTTGCTCAAACCAGTTAAAACCGGTGTCCGTGAGGCCGGATTTCTTTTCCGTGATAGGTAGGAGTTGCACAGCCGGGCCAAGCTGGCCAATCCACTCGAGCGGCGCAGCGCGGAGCTCCGGGTCGCCATCTTCAAGCTCGGGGTAGAGCGTGTCCCAGAAATTCTCCACCAAGCCCTTCAGCAGGTCGAGACCCTCCTTGAATCCGGCGAACCGCTGGGTTTGCAGGAGAGATTCGGCAAGCCATGCGGCGATCTGGAGGTCCTTCGTGCGCTCGGCCAGAGCATCCGTGCACAGCTTAATCACCAGATCAAATTCGGCCTTTTTCCCTTCTTGGCTGTACTCGCCGATGTCTTCTGACTCACGGCGAGCCTCTTTGACTTTGTCGAAGAAGTAAGTGGCGTCCTTCTTGGAAACTGAGGCGTAACGGAGACTTTCGCCGCTGGGATTGGGACCCGGGATAGGATTCAGAAGATTGTCAGGAAGAAACATGACGGTTAGGGAGCCGCAGGGGAAGGCGCAAACTCCAATTTCCGCACTTCGAGAAATGGATATTCTTCTCCGTCGACCAGAAGCATCTTTTGTCCAACCGGGAACGTCTCGCCGTTTTCATCCTCAACCCAGGCCGTTGCGCGGCCAAGCCGCACGGAGTCATCCGGGTACTCCCATGAAAACGGACCGAGAGAGGGCAGCAGCACGTCGCCAAGCTCTGCTCCCTTGAAGGAAGGCCCTGCCTTCACTCGCGCCGGAGCCCACATCATGTCTCTGAGCCGCGTTGGAGGTTCAATCGCTATCGAAGCGATGTGTTCAAACGGAATCCACATATAGTCCCCCGCCGCAAACACTTCGAGCCGTGGGCCAATGCGCGGGTCTGCATCCGAAAGCGAGCTGAACGCCTTCCCATTCAACTCTCCGGCCGGGGATGGGGCAATAGCGGCGCCGGACTGCTGATATTGCTTTTTAAAAAAAGTATCTTGGCGGGTTTTTTCCGCGTTCAAGGCCGCGCGATAGACGAGCGCCCCCATCTCGGCCTTGCCGTCTCCTTGCACGGCCACATCGAGCTGCTTTTCTGCCCGGTCAAATTCCCCGGCAAAGCAGAGCAGTTCAAACAGAAAAGTTCGCGCCTGCTGGTCTGCCGGATGGCTCCGGACTTCCGCAGTAAGCGACTGCACGGCCTCATCCAGCTTGCCCGCCCGGAATAATTCCTTCGCATTCATCAGGAACACCCCTCAGATTGCCGCCAAAACTTTGAACGGCTAAAACTCAAAGGGCAGGGCCATAACCCTGCCCTTCAAGACTTGTGTTGCAAGCATTTTTCTTTCAGCGAAGGCCCAATTAGGAAGTCTGTGTCTTTGCCAGGTCCCAGGTGGTCTTTCCGGCAGAAGAAACGGTGCCCTTGGACTCGTCCTGAACCTTGTAATCATACTCAACCTTGGCGAAGTTCAGGCTCAAGGATTCGATCGGAATATCATCGCCCCCCGATCCGCCGGTCTGATAGCTCGCAACGATGCACTCCGTCATCGTGACGGTGAGGTAGTCAAAAGGCTTGGCGTCCCCGCCGGTTTTCCGGGCCGTCAGGATCGCGCTCGCCAGATGCTTGCCGTTCGAGCAGAACTTGAGGACGTTAAAACTGCCCTTGTTGATGCGGTACGACACGTTGAGGTCCTGGCAAGTCGCCTTGCCGGTGCCGCCGCCGCTTCCGTAGTGCAAGCTGCCGGGGTTCGAAGCGCCCCAGCTCCAGGAGAGCACCTCAATCTCTTTTGTGTGCCCTTCCGCCTGCGATTCGCCTTCAATCCCATCTATTTTCAGAAAATAATCACTTGCCATCTGCGAATGCCTCCTCTTTTTGGCGTTTGAATTTGTGTGGTAAAGCGCCTTGCGATCACGCTTCCCCAGTTAAGTTAAAACGAACTCCCAGCTTACTTCTTCGCAGGCGCCGGCAGTTCTGCGACGAGCCGCAATGAAACGTTGAGCTCATCCAGTTGGAAATGGGGCCTCAGGTAGGCGATGGCCCGGTATACACCCGGTTTACCCGGAACTTCCTGCACATCCACGCGCGCCTCACGCAATGGATATTGCGCCTTCGTAGCCTGGCTGGCATTGTCATCCAGCGTGACGTACTGGCTGATCCAGCGATTGAGGAAGGATTCGGCGTCCGACCGCGACATAAAGCTGCCGATTTTATCCCGCATCATCGACTTCAGATAGTGAGCAAAGCGGCAGACAGCCATCATGTACGGCAATTGCGCCGAAATGCGCGCATTGGCGTTGGCGGCGTCGCTATCGTAGAGCTTGGGCTTGTTGCCGGATTGGACGCTGAAAAACGCGGCCTTATCCGACCCCTTGCAGTGGACGAGCGGGATCAGGCCTGCGTCAGCCAGTTCCTTCTCGCGCCGGTCGGTAATAGCAATTTCCGTCGGACACTTGAGCGCCACGTCGCCTTCGTCGGTGCGGAAAGTATGCGCGGGTAAGCCATCCACGAGCCCTCCGCCCTCCACGCCGCGAATTGCCGTGCACCAGCCGTACTGAGCGAACGCATCGGTAAGCCGCGCGGCCAGCGGGTAGGCTGCATTGCCCCACAGGTATTTCGAGTGATCCGTGCCGTCAACGCCTTCCTCATAGCTAAATGCCTCAACGGGCTTGGTCTCAGCGCCGTAAGGCAGCCGCATCAAGACTCGCGGGCACGCCAGGCCGACGTACTTGGAATCTTCGCTCTGACGGAACGATTTCCACTTGGCATAAGTCGTCTGATCGAAGATTTTTGCGATGTCGCGCGGCTGGTCGAGCATGGTATAGCTCTCCATGCTTAGCAATTGCGGCCCCGCGGCCGTCAGGAACGGCGCGTGCGCGGCAGCCGCCACTTGCGACACTTTTTCCAGCAGTTCCATGTCTTCCGGGTGGTTGGTAAACTCGTAGTCTCCTACCATGGCCGCGAAAGGCTCGCCGCCAAACACGCCAAATTCTTCTTCGTAGATTTTCTTGAAAAGCGCGCTTTGGTCAAATTCAGGCGCCCTCTGCAAGTCGCGCAGAAGGTCTTTCTTGGAGGCGTTGAGCACCCGGATCTTCAGCATGGTTCCGGTTTCACTCTGATCAAGCAGGTATTTCAGGCCGCGCCAGCTTGCCTCAAGCTTCTGGAACGTTGGATGGTGAACAATCTCGTTCAATTGAATGGAGAGCAAATGGTCAATCTGGCCAATCAGGCTGTTAATCATCGTCTCGGTGTCGCGCGAGATGGTGACGTGGCCTTCAAGCACCTGACCGAGGAACTGCTGCACCATGTCCTTGCTGCGCTCTCGCGTGGCCGCTTCTTTGCTCACGCGCGCTTCGGTAAGGATTTGGTCGAGCAATCCGCCTTGCTCTACGGTTTGTTCCGCTGTCGCAGTAGTTACTGCTTTTTCCGCTTCACCCATTGGAGCCTCCTTCTTCTGGCTTTGCCGGTCCGATCTCAGCCTTTAACTTGTTCATCTTCTCGGTGTTGCCAACCGCCTCCAGCAAAACGTCGCTGAGTTTTTCGTTGGTTTGCAGCGCGCCCTTAAGGTCATTCATCTTTGTCCGCAATTCGAGCAGATCGCGCAGCGGTTTCACTTGCCGGGCGACGTTTTCGGGATCGAAATCGTCCAGGCTCTTGAAATTCAGGTCGACTTTAAGCTGGCCGGCGTTTTCATCTTCGCTCAGCTTGTTTTCCACCGCATACGCCAGGTGGGGCTTCATTTTTTCGATAACTTCATCAAAATTATCCGGCGTTACCTCGACAAACCTGCGATCCTTCAGGCGCGGGAGAGCTTCAACAGGCTGCCCGGTAAAATCTCCCAAAACCCCCATCACAAATGGAAGTTCCTTGTTTTCAATCGCGTTCCCAACTTCCACGTCATAGGTGATGTGGACCCTGGGTGGGCGAACCCTTTCCAGCTTCTTATGAACGCTTTCCTTAGCCATTTGTATTACCCCTTTCGAAATTTACT
>DASZAE010000244.1:0-7770 GCA_035945515.1 Terriglobia bacterium | reverse complement strand
CCCTCTTGAACCGCCGAATGGATCAGGTTAATCCGGCCTGGAGTTGCAGTAGTTTGCGCCGCCTTGGCGATGTCCATTAACATCTGATTTCCATGACGGTTGATTTCAACCTGGGTCAGCACGTTGGCCTGGAAAAACTGCCGCCGGTCTTCGGGCACGAGGCTCTGCGCCGCTTCCGCAGCCTCTTCCGCTTTTTCCCAACGCGGCGCGGCTTGCTGGCACTCACCCTCCAAATTGGCGGCGAACTGCGCCACCGTGGGGCTTCCCCTCATACCGAAACGGCGAAAAGGAGTGGTCAAATTGCCTTTGCTGAGTTGCACGAGAAGGAAGCGAGACATGATTTCATAAAACTGGTCGCCCATTAACTGGTCATCCGCCTTCCCATATTGCGCGGGCGCGGCAAAATACGCCTGATAATAGCTATCGAGCGCGCTCGCCGCTTTGGCGCCGAATTCTTCGGTGGACCACTTATTCATATAAACCGAAGCCTCGTCGGGGGTGTCGGCAATCCATGCCTTCGGATTCCAGGCAAGCTCCATCGTCGCGCGGCTTGTCATCACCACCGGCCGTAGGCTTGATGTATTGACCACCAGGTAATCTGTCGCGCCTGCTTTGGCGGCGCGTCCAAGCTCATGCCGGATTCTTTCCAGCGGAACCAATTCGCTGAAATGGTTCGAGCGCCAGTCGATCATCGCCGTGTGGTAGTAGATGCCTTCTCCCGCGCTGATCTCGCCCCGGTCCTGAATCGTGCCGTGCCCGTCATCGGGCCATACTAGAGTGACCCCGTCAGGAACCTTGAGGAGGCCTTGCCGGATGAAGGGCGCCGCTTCCGCCCAGGCGTTCAAAATGATGTGCGGATGAGGATGCTGCTGCTTGAGAATTTCAATCTCCTTGGCAATCGCATCCTGAATCACCTTCGCTCGCCCGGCTGCGGTCGTAGGGGCGTGTTTATCCACCATCCAGAACGGATAATCATTCTGTCCCCGGTAACCTACGCTCCAGACAACTTCCGAATTCTTCGGATATTCGGAAACCGACCGTTTCAGCGCCGCCTCGAAGATATCCGGCGCTTCTGAGAATGAATACGTTTTGTCCTTGGGCCAACGGTAAGTGTCAAGCCCAAGCACGTTGACGTGATGCTGAGAGACCACCAAGCCGCGTTCCTCGGCAGCCTTAATCTGCGGCTCATAGGGGAAAATCCACGTGCCTGGAATCACCATGTTGGCTTTTAAGCGCAAGATGGCTTCAAACACGCGGTTCCACGTCTTCAGAGAAATATCGGCGCCGTCGGGAATCCCGCTTCGCCAGCCCGTGAGCAGGTCTTCGTCGTTGATGAAGAAGCCCCGGTATCGGAACGCGGGCGCTTGCGTTTCAGCATAGTCATCGGGCACGGCTACCTGAGATTGATGCTTAGGCGGATGATCGGTCCACCAATAGAGCGGATCGACGCCCAGGAATTGCTGGGAAAACTGATAAATCGCGTAGATTGCTCCGCGCGCGTCCGATCCGGTCAGCACAATCGCCTGCTTGGCGGGAGAACCTGGCCATGGGTTCATTACCGCCTGAATGCGAAATCGCTCCCAGCCGGTGGGTTTGACGACCGCCTGCGGTAGATGGTTAGCATAGGCCACTACGATGGTGACGGACGACGCCTCAGAAGGATCATGCACGACTCGAACCGGATGACCCAGCACCTTTTCGAGGTCAGCCGCGAGGTCCTTTGCGGCCATCTGAATGGGCGCAGGCTCATCCCGGCTGATGAAAAGTGTCGTGCGCGAATTCACTGTAATCTTTGCCACGGCTAAACCGCAGAACAAATTCAGAGCGAACGTGGAGATCAGCAGACGTCGTATCAAGTTGCCTCCTTGGTGGAACCGCCAAACCGATTGGGCCGATCTGGCGCGCGGCAGCTTGCTGCCGCTTTTATACAGAGCGTCATAAGTCAGCGACGGTCATTGGCTGTAGTGGCGGGCAAAGCCAGTAAGGGGCCGCCGGATTTTAATAGTAAAGACCGGCGGCCAGAGGCCGCCGCTACAAAATCAGGCGCCGCCGACTTATGGCGTTACGTATAACAGCGCGAGCAAGCTCGCGCACTCCAAAACCGGCAGCGCGGATCTGTAAAAGCATAGGTCCACGCTACCGGCTTGAAATCATAATCTTAAAAGAAAACCTTCGCCGCAAGTTGAATAACCCGGAAGTTAGAAGCGCCGGTGATCCGCCCAAAGTTACCGCCGAGCCCTGTGGTGGGATCATTGTACTGAGGGTTATTAAAGGCGTCGAGGAAATCACCACGAACCTGCACGCGGATGCTTTCATGCGAGCTGAAGGGATAAAAATTCTTCAGCAGCGCCATATCCCAGTTCCAGTGGCCGGGACCGGTGATTGCGCCCTCGCCGATATTACCGAATGACCCAACCGGCGGAAGGCCGAACAAAGAAGTGTTCAGGAAAGGAACGCAGAACTTCGCCGATGCGCTGCACGCGGTGGCATTCTGCTGAGCGCCCGTGCCTAGTTGGCCGACGGTTCCCAGGAAATTGGGACGATCACCGTTAAGGCCGGTTTTCGATTGGTCTTGCCCGGCCGTGAGGGTCATGAAGTCCCCTGTTTGCAGGGTGAGAATGCCCGACCAGTTCCAACCCCCGATGACGGTTTTAGCGAAACGGTTTGACGAACCCGCGAACACGGGGAGAGGCCAGACATAGGAGAGAACAAAGTTGTGCGTGTGATTGAAATCCGCCGGGCCTTTATTGAACTGGAACTGGTAAGGATTACCATAAGGCACTCCAGAGCCGTTGCTCGAACCGATATCCGTGATGCCGCCGTTTTGCGCCAGTTCCTGCATAGCCTTTGAGTAAGTATAGTTGGCAAGCAGCGTCATATTGCGAAAGGGTCCGGGAAGACCCGATCCGGGCCGCTTTTCCAAACCTACCTGGAGCGAATTATAGTTTGAGTTCCCGCTATTGTTGTCCATCAGGATGTCCGAGATGCCGGGATAGAGCCGCCGCTGGTTTGTGGTCAGCTTGGGGTTCTGAAGGTAGAGCGAATATTGCGCGGGGTTCAGGTCAACGTCTTGCCTAAGGTTGGCCGACTCGTTGCCCACGTAGGAAATGCGGAACAAGACGTCCGGCTTGAGCTGGCGCTCGATAGTGAGATTCCAGGTGTAAATCGCGGGAGTAATCCACTGCGTGCCCGGCTGCAAGCTGTAAACAGTTGATGGATTCGGGAAGACCACGTTGCTGGGCGCGGCAGAGAGAATATACCGGTCTGGAAAGTTGGCGGTAAACGCAGTCTGCCCTAGCAGCGGATTGCTCAAGCCGCCTCCCTGGTAGGCGGGAACGGGCGGAAAGAGATCGATGCGCAAACTGAACGGAGTTGAAATCGAGGCATCGTTACCAAACAGCGTATTCAGGCGCGTGTAGTAAAACACGCCGGCGCCGCCCCGGACGACCGTCTTGCCGTCGCCTTTGAAGTCGTAGGCAAACCCCGCGCGCGGCGCGATGTTATCGAGATCGGCCGTCTCGCCCCCCGGCGGCACTGAGATGCCGTTATAGGCGTCGCCAATGAAGAACACGCCCGCCGGAGCATTGGGGAACCTCGTTGAATGAACCCCTGCGGCGGCTGCGGTGGGCAAAAACTGTTCGATGCGTCCCCGGACTTCCTTAATTGGCGCCTGCGGCTCCCAACGCACCCCTCCGTCCAGCGTCAATTTCTGGTTGACGTGCCATTGATCCTGAACAAACAATCCCAGGACTTGCTCCTGCTGATCGGAATAGTTGCCCGAAGTCTGCTGGAACGAATATAGGTTGCCGGTGAGAAAATTGGCCAGTGAGTTGCCCAGGTAATCTCCAGGATTAAACTGGAAGTTGCCATTCTCAAAGTCGGTGTTGCGCACGATGCCGCGGTCAAGCTCATAGTCGCCGCCGAAGCCAATGATGTGCTTGCCTACAGTGTAGGTGGCCACGTCCCGGATGGTGCCGCTATTGCGGATGAATTTGCCGTCGGTGAAGTTTCCCACGCCGAAATAGCCGCCATTGAGTCCGAACCCGCGCATTCCGCCCTGCGCTTTGGGAAGCTGGAAAAGATTCGCGCCGAAGTCGGTCATCTGCGGAACATTCCCGCCCTGGGTCCGGTCGGACACCGTGCGCTGAACGCCAAAAGTTGAAATGTTAACGAAGTCGGCGCTTTTGGCCCACGTGTAGCTGGCCAGATAATTCTGGTCTTGAATGTTTGAGCCGGTGCCTGCGGTGAGCAAGTTTGATCCATCATAGGGCGGCGCGTTGTAATAGCGGTCGAGAAGAAACCGGACGGTGATCTTGTCCTGGCCGCGCACCGTCTGATCAAACCGGGCAACGTATTCGTTAGTATTCTCGATATCGGGGTTCTGATAAAAGACCGTGCCATTGGCTGACTCTGAGGAAACCGGCAGCTTGGCGCTCATATTCAAAGCCACCTTGTTCAGCGGCGTGTTGGGATCGGTGGTGAGGATGTTTCCCGCAATCGGCGCGCCGGTAACAGGGTCGACGAGCTGCACGACCTTGCCCAGCGGATTGGCGGGGCCAGTGGTTAAGTAGTTTGAAAAATCGCCTTGCAAGTTAGCCGCAGTAGGGATGATCTGGTTATTGCCGCCTACGTGGTCAACGTGGCGCGTGCCCTGATAGCCGAAGAAAATAAAACTGTGATCCTTCTTAATTGGCCCGCCGATAGTGCCGCCGAATTGGTTTTGGATCAGAGGATCAACCGTGTCCGAAAAGGCATTGCGCGCATCCAGCGCCCCGTTGCGCACGAATTCAAAGGCGTCGCCGTGCCACTGGTTGGTGCCCGATTTGGTGACCACGTTCACCACCGCGCCGCCATTCTCACCGTACTGGGCGCTGAAGTTCGCTGTTTGCACGCTGAATTCCTGCACCGCGTCAGGAAAAGGAAACGGGCTGTTGGTGTTGGTCAGAATATCCTGGTTGCTGCCCCCGTCAAGGTAGTAGGCCATCTGATCGGTGCGCGTTCCGTTGACGGAAATGGATTCGGCGCCAGGGACCTGCTTGGTGTTTCCCTGCTGAGTCCCGTGGCCGTTGGCGTTCGTGGTGCCCGGAACCAGCAGCGTCAGGTTGGCGGCGTTGCGGTCGAGGATGGGCAGATCCACCACTCGAGATTGCTCGATCACCTGGCTGATGACTGGGCTTACCGTATTGACGGCCGCGCTGGTGCCCTGCACCGTCACCGTCTGCGCCGCGGCGCCCACTTGCAATTGGATATTCACTGTGCGCGCCTGATCTGCCAGCAGCGTCACGCGCTCGACCGCCGCCTTAAACCCTGCGGCTCGCACCTTCACCGCATAGCTCGCGGGCGTGAGCGGCGAAACGCTGAAAAGCCCGCTCGCGTTTGTGGTGGCGGTCCGCGCCGCGCCCGTGCCCTCCTGCGTCACCGTCACGGTCGCGTTTGGAACCACCGCGCCTGATGGATCGGTCACAGTACCGCCTAGAGCGGCGTTCCCCATCGTCTGACCAGAGACGCACGCTGAGACTACAAAAAACAGCGCCGCAAGTAAAACAGCCGTTTTCCTTTTTTGCATCATGACGTCATCCTCCCTAGTATTGCGTTTCTCAAATTGGTGACACACAGCCTCTGTCCCGATGTCATGCTGAGCCCTTCGCTCGTCATCCTGAGCCCTTCGGCTTCGCTCAGGGTAAACTCCGCGGAGGATCCCGGCATTTGGCTCAGGGTAAACTCCGCGAAGCATCTGCTGTTGAGTCCGTGGAAATCAAGGATTCTTTTCTGCAATTTAGTTTGACAGCCAAACAATATCAACCTGTTTAGTTTCGCGGTGCAACAATATCAGCATTTCTAATCCGAATACTTCCCCGCCCTCTCAAATTTCCATTTATACGTAACGCCATAAGTCGGCGGCGCCTGATTCTGTAGCGGCGGCCTCTGGCCGCCGGTCTTTACTATTAAAATCCGGCGGCCCCTTACTGGTTTTTCCCGCCGCTACAGCCAATGACCGTCGCTGACTTATGACGCTCTGTATATGAATTTCAACCCTGAGCAACAAAACCGGCGCTACGTCACCAGATGCGGCTGAAAGTGCTTTTGCAGAACCAGCGCAATCGTGCCTTTCAAGCGCGGCTGCGACGTGGCGTCTGAGGGAACGATTTTTGTTCCGGCGTGCGTTTTGGCCCGCACGCAAGCCACCCGTTCGACAATGGGACCCACGCGGTCCCACGCGCGCGTAACCTCGCCGACAATGGTAATGACCGACGGCGCAAGTCCGTTCACCAGCATGGCAATCCCGCTGCCAAGATAACATGCCATCTGGTCAATCACTTCCGCCGCCTTCACGTCGCCCCGGTCGACCAGCAGGAGCAGATCGTTAAAATTCGAGATGGAAGCCGAAGTCCGTTTTTTGTTTGCGCCAACGCCGTTTCCACCAAGCCCGCCATTGTAGTTGCGGATGGCCGCCGCGTTCGACGCATAAACTTCCCAGCAACCGCGGCTGCCGCATCCGCAGGGAGGCCCATCGTCGTTGAGCGGAACGTGCCCGAATTCACCCGCCGCGCCGCTCGGCCCGCGCACCAGATGGCCGTTGACGATCACTCCCGTCCCGATGCCTTCGGAAACCGTCACCGCGATCAAGTCCTGAACGCCTTCGTAAGGCCCCGACCACACTTCCGAAAGCGCGCAAGCATTGGCCGCGTTTTCGATCTGCACCGGCAGGCCCGTGGCGCGTTCCAAAGGCGTTTTCAAATCCACGTCGCGCCATCCGAGGTTGGGAGCAAACACCAGTTTCTGCGCCGCATAATCCACCCGCCCCGGCAAACTCACTCCCACGCCCTCATAGGCGATTCGAGGATGCGCGCTCATCAACTCCCGCAGCCTCAAGGAAAGCAACTTCAGGAATTCCTTCGCGTCTTCAGATGTTGGGATGGACTCCTGTGCCTTAAAGTTCGCGTTCAAGTCCGCGAGCACAATATGCGTTCCGCTCGGGAGCACGTTGACGCCCAGGATGCCCGCCCTCTCCGTGTTCAACATCAGCAGCCGGGGCTTGCGCCCGCGCGGCAACTGCCCCACCGCCCCCTCCACAACCCATCGTTCTTTCAGCAACTGCTCGACAATCAGCGAGACCGTGCTGCGCTGCAACCCTGTCTGCCTGGCCAAATCTGCGCGCGAGATAAGCTGGTTCGTCCGGATGATATTCAGCACGACGCTTCGGTTGATATCGCGCGCCGTTTCAGAGCTTGCAATTTTCCGGTTGAACAGGTCCTTATTGCGCATGAATACTCGCTATTTGTTTGACTCACGAACTATAATTGTGGCGGGAAAGGATGTCAAGCAGAAAATTCCCAAGCATTGCCTATGCCTCACCTCCCCGAGAGATAGGCCAACCTTCTCCGCGAGCGCCGCTGGAGGATCACAATACCGTCTCATCTGTCTCCAATTTCTCAAAGTGGTCTGCTAGCCTTGAACAGGGGCTTGCGCGCCATGAGAATTAGAAAATGGCCGGAAAGAGAGACACAGGCCAAACACACGAAATTACGGAACGAACCCAAGAAGTTATTTAGAATCAGTATTTCTAATGGAAACTGTCTCATTCGTCTCAAAATCTCAGAGTGGCGTGACCGGCTTTTTGTAGCGGCGGCCTCTGGCCGCCGCAACAGCTAAAACCCGCAAAATTCTAACCGCAGAACCCTTCGTCGTTTCAGGTTCTCACCAGCATACCATGAAGTTGGGATTAGAGAAGGCGGAAGGAGACATCCACGAGCATTTGCACTGGGACGG
>DASZAE010000243.1:0-5584 GCA_035945515.1 Terriglobia bacterium | reverse complement strand
CTGATAAAGGTCTGACATGACATCCTCCTTTTCGATGGGTTCTCATCAAGCCACCTTGGAGGAGGATGTTACTCTACTCAACGGTCAAACCTCTTCGAGTCTCACTGGTCGAACCAGTGGCTTACCCTAATGGCAGTTATTCCTACTAGGTTTGTTGTTTTTCGTCATCGTTGGGAGCTTTGCCACACGTCGCGCCTCGACGCCTCGCCGGAGACGCCAGGCTGGACTCATGGCTGCCGGGGCGGCGCTGCTGCTTGCACTCGCGATAACGGCGTGCGGCGGTGGTGGAGCCTCCTCCAGCGGCCCGAGCAATCCCGGCACGCCCGCCGGGAGTTATCCGCTCAGTGTGACCGGCACGGTAACTTCGGGCTCGACAACCGTGTCGCACAGCGTTTCGCTGACGCTGGAAATCCAGTGAAACCGCCGCGAAGCGAATAGCGCGAAGTTGTCTTTTGACTCCCCACACTTCTTTGCACCAGCGGCAACGCTACCCGATGCGATATGTAACACCACAACGACGAGCCGTGAACCTGAGAGACACAGGTCCGCGCTACCGGCTCTTGTCGGTTAGCAGAAGCCGTTCAGCCAGGTATTGCAGATAAGAGATTTGAAATTGGAGATTAGAGATTAAAGAGATTTAGAGATTGAGCATCGTTATTAGGGGCTATTTGTTTTCTTTCGCCCGCGCCACCAATAGCGCAAGGCCAGCGCCGCAACCACGCCTGCGAAAACGATCAATGCGGCCAAATCGATATGCCCGAAGACGTGCAAGAGCCGCCTCCAGCTCTTGCCCACCAGGAAACCCACCGCGCACATCGTAATGGACCATGCGATAGCGCCGGCGAAGTTGTAGAAGAAGAAGGCGGGGAAATCCATCTGGAAGACGCCAGCGACAATGCCCGCAAGCTCCCGGAAGCCCGCGATGAAGCGCGCGGCGATGATCGCCCATCCCGCGTTTTTCAAAAAAATCCTCCGGCTGCGTTCGTACACGCTCGTCGAAATATAGAGCCGTTTGCGATGAGCCTCCAGGAAGGCGTCGCCGCCGAGCCAGCCAATTAAATATCCAACCGACTCGCCCGCCGTAGAGCCGCCGATGGCGGCCAGAATGGCCACCGTCAAGCGCATGTCCCCGCTTCGCGCCATGAACCCCGCAAAAAGAAGCAGCGTTTCTCCAGGCAGCGGAATGCCAGCGCCTTCAAGCAAGGTGGCGAGAAAAATGGTCCAGTAACCGTAGAGGTGGAAGAAGTGGGAAAAAGAAATGAACAGGTGATGTGCCACGGTCGCAAAAGTCTCCAGGATGTCCCTGAGGAATATGAACGCAACAAGGGAGGCACCTGGATTTTGCCGGGTGCGCTACCGCGCAGGTCTAACTGAAAGCATAACGCCTAAATACATTTTGAAGAAAACCTTTTGCAAGTCAAGCCTGTGAGCGCAAGCCGGCCGGCTTTCCCGCCGCGGGCGGCTTATCACGCCACTTCCTGCGTGATAAACTGTTAAAGCGATGAGGGATCCCTTCTTAGAAAAGATCGAGAAGCGCGTTCTGGTGGCTGACGGCGCCATGGGCACCATGCTTTATGCGAAGGGCATCCCTTTCAGCCGCTGTTTCGACGAGTTGAACCTGAGCTCGCCCGGAACAGTAAAGGACGTGCACCTCAGCTACGCCAAAGCCGGCGCTGAGGTTCTCGAAACCAACACTTTTGGTGCAAACCGGGCGCGGCTGGCGAAGTTCGGTTTGGAAAAAAAGGCGCGCGAGATCAACGTGGCGGGCGCCCGGCTTGCCCGTGAAATTGCCGGTGAAGACCTTTACGTGGCCGGATCGGTGGGGCCTCTCGGCTTGCGCCTGGAGCCGCTCGGACCCACGTCCTTGGCAGACGCCCGGGCGATCTTCCGCGAGCAGATCGAAGCTCTGGTGGAGGGCGGCGCCGACTTCATCGTCCTCGAAACAATGGTCGACGTAAATGAAGCCCGCCAGGCGCTGCTGGCCGCCCGCGACGCCGGCACGATTCCCATCGTCGCCCAGATGACGATTCAGGAAGACGGCAATACGCCTACGGGGACATCCCCTGAAGATTTCGCGCGGCTACTCGATGAGTCGGGGGCGGACGTGATTGGGATTAATTGCAGCGTGGGACCGGCAGGAGTGCTCGACGCCCTCGAGCGGATGGTGAAAGTGACTTCCCGGAAGCTCTCCGCGCAGCCGAACGCCGGATTGCCGCGCACGGTGGAAGGGCGAAGCCTGTACCTCTGTTCGCCGGATTACATGGCAGGGTATGCGCACCGCTTTATCGATGCTGGAGCGCGGCTGCTGGGCGGCTGCTGTGGCACCACGCCGGAGCATATCCGCGCGATCAAAAAAGCAGTGCGGCGGCAGAATCCGAAAATGGCGCGCGTGGCTGCCGAGGTCCAGGACCGGCCGCTGCCTCCGGCTGAACCGGCGCCGCTCGAACAGCGGTCGCTGCTCGGGGGAAAGTTTGCCCGCAAGGAGTTCCCTCTTCTGGTTGAGCTGATTCCGCCCAAAGGACCGGACGCTTCGCGGGAAATTGAGGGCGCTTTTTACCTCAAAAGCCATGGAATTGACGCCATCAGCATTACAGACGGAGCGGGTGGCACGGCGCGCATGAGCCCACAGTCGCTCGCGTCGCTCATCCAGCAGCGCGTGGGCCTGGAAACGGTGCTCCATTACGGCTGTCGAGGGCGGAACGTACTGGCCATTCAGTCGGACCTGCTCGGCGCGCACGCGTTGGGCCTGGCCAATATCGTGGCGATTACGGGCGCCGCCAGCTTGATGCAGGCCGATCCGAACGCGACCATCGTATTCGACGTAGATTCGATAGGCCTCGCCAACATCATCAATCATCTGAACCGCGGCCTCGACGCGGGCGGCAATCCGATGGGGGCGCAGACGGCATTTCTCGCCGGGGTGAGAGTGAATCCCAATGCGCTGAACCTCGATGAAGAAATCCGGCGCTTCGAATACAAAGTGGAAGCAGGCGCGAGCTTTGCCATCGCCCAGCCTGTGTTCGAGGCGGAGCAGCTTGCCAAGTTTCTCACGCGGATAGAAGCGGGCGGCGCGCCGCCCATTCCAATTGTGGCGGGCATCTTCACGCTCACCAGTTTCCGCAATGCCGAGTTCCTGAATAATGAAGTGCCGGGCGTTTCGGTGCCGCAGTCGATTCTCGACCGGATGCGCAAAGCGGATACGGGTGACAAGGCGCGCGCCGAAGGTTTGAAGATTGCCCAGGAAATGCTGCTCGACATTCACGGGCTTGCGCAGGGAGCGCAGATTACGGCTCCGTTTGGCCGCTATGCGATGGCGTGCGAGGTGGCTGAAGTCTTGGGCAAGCCAGTGGCAAGCAGCGAATAACGAGTCATACGATGGCGCAAACACCAAAGGCGGGCAAGCCCGCGAGTTTTGAAGACAATGTGGAGCGGCTGAACGCGATCATTGGGCAGATGGAAGGCGCGGAAGTTCCTCTGGAGCAGGCGCTTCAGCTTTACGAGGAGGGAATGCGGCTTTCCGCCGTCTGCCAAAAACAACTCGATGAAGCTGAAGGGCGCGTAGAGATTCTCCGCAAGCGGGCCGATGGAAAGATGGCGGCTGAACCCTTTGAAGCTGAGAAGAACGGGGAATCCGACTGAGCGCGACCGCAGGTTTGACAATCCGGCAATATCTTGACCTCGCGCGCCAGCACGTGGATGAGTCATTAAACCTCCTGCTGCCGCCGGCAGAGGAGTTCCCTCCCTCGATTCATGCCGCAATGCGGCACTCTGTCTTCGCAGGCGGGAAGAGATTGCGGCCGATTCTGTGTTTTGAGGCGGGAAGGCTTTTCGACGCTGAACCGGAAAGCCTGCTGCGGCGTGCGTCGGCGCTGGAGTTAATCCACACATATTCGCTGATCCACGACGACCTGCCCGCTCTGGATAATGATGATTTAAGGCGAGGCAAGCCAACTTGTCATAAGGTTTTTGGCGAAGCCATTGCTATCCTTGCTGGTGACGCGCTATTGACGCTCGCTTTTGAAGTCCTTGCTGGCCCGGTGCCGCCTGCTGCAGACATCAGCCTGCGGGTCATCCAGGAACTTTCGCGGGCTATTGGCACGCGCGCGGGCATGGTGGGCGGTCAGGTGGTGGATCTTGAAGCGGAAGACGGCAAGGTGGACGCCTCGCGGCTCGAGTATATTCATGCCAGCAAGACGGGCGCCCTGATCCGCATGGCGGTGCGCAGCGGGGCGCTCTATGGCGGCGCGGAAGATGACGATCTCAACCGGGTAACGGCATACGGCGAGAAGGTTGGTCTTGCCTTTCAAATTGCCGACGATCTGCTCGACGAGCTCCGATCGACCGAAGAATTGGGTAAAACGGCGGGCAAGGACAAACAGCAGCATAAGGCGACGTATCCGGCGCTGTTCGGCGTGGAGGAATCGCGCCGCAAGGCCGGCCAATTAGTGCAAGAAGCGTGCGACGCTCTACAGCCATATGGTGATCGCGGCGCGCGATTACGTGAAATTGCCTCTTACCTGATTGAAAGGACGTCCTGAATGGAATACCAATATCTTACCCGGATTAATTCGCCCGACGATCTTAAAAAGCTTCCACGAGAAGTGTTGCCCGTCGTGGCCGAAGAGTTGCGCCACTACCTCATCACCGTGGTTTCGCAGGTGGGCGGCCATCTCGCTTCGAGCCTGGGCGCGGTGGAGTTGACGCTGGCGTTGCATTACACTTTTAACGCTCCAAAGGACAAGATTGTGTGGGACGTGGGCCACCAGGCATACGGCCACAAGATTCTCACCGGGCGCCGCGACCGCTTCCCCACTCTCCGGCAATACGGCGGCATCTCGGGCTTTCCAGTGCGGTCAGAAAGCCCCTACGACACGTTCAACGTGGCTCACGCCTGCACCGCGATTTCGGGAGCCTTGGGCATGGCGGTGGCGCGCGATTTGAAAGGCGACGATTGCCATGTGGTGGCGGTGGTGGGCGATGCCGGACTCACCGGTGGCGTGGCGCTTGAAGGCATCAACAACCTCGGCACGCTGAAGAAAAAGGTGCTGGTCATTCTGAACGACAACGAAATGTCCATCTCCCCCAACGTGGGCGCCATCGCCGGCTACCTCAACCGCATTGTGCACGGACAGCCTTACCACCGGCTCACTCAGGAAGCGGAGAAGATGATTCTATCCGTGCCGCGCATCGGCCCGCGCCTGCTCAGAATCTCGCGGGATTTGCTCGATTCGGCCAAGACGCTGCTCATCCCCGGCATGGTTTTTGAAGAACTGGGTTTTGACTACCACGGGCCGGTGAATGGGCACAATCTTGACGAACTTCTGGAGACGCTGGCCAAGCTGAAAAATAATCCTGGCCCCACGCTGTTGCACGTGGTGACGCAGAAAGGAAAGGGTTATTCCCAGGCCGAGAAGCTGCCCATGAAGTATCACGGCGTCACCCAATTTGACGTTTCGACGGGCGCGTTTCACAAGGCTCCGGCAAAGGCGCCGAGTTACACATCCGTTTTCGGAAAGGCCATCTGCGAGCTGGCGGAAAAAGACCACCGCATTGTCGCCATCACCGCGGCCATGTGCGAAGGCAC
>DASZAE010000242.1:0-21969 GCA_035945515.1 Terriglobia bacterium | reverse complement strand
CTTCCAGCCCGGCACGTCGTAAACCACGCTCACAATAAAGCGCAGCGGCACGTTGCAACCCAGACCTTTTTCGGCGTCGAGGTCGTTGTTGTTCTGCGGGATGGCAGACTCATCCATTGCCGAGCGGAAGTCGGGCGCATTGGTCAGATTTTTGGACCAGGTAAAGTTGGAAAGCAGCGCCAAGCCGCGCCCCAGCGGGTGTCTTACGCTCACCCAGCCAGCGTCGTACCAGCTTTGAGCGGAATTCTCAAGATAGTTGATCGAAGACACCGGCGAGGTGAAGCTGGCGACGGGAAAGCCGGCTGGGAACACTGTTCCGGGCAAAAAACTGATAGTTTGATATGGGCGGCGCGGGTTAACTGGGCCGGGTCCAGGCGGCGCGTTGTTGATAAGGTGGGCGCGCTGCAGATGGAATCCACGTTCACCCCGGTATCCAAGCTCCACCACTGTGTTGCCGCGGAACTGTTTCTGCACCGAAAAGCTCCACTGGTTCACATATTGCGGGGGCGGATTCAACTGGGTGGCAGCATAGCTGATCGTTGTTACACCGAGCACTGCGGGGCCGAAGTTGAAACCGGTAAGACTAGGGATGTAATTATTGCTCTGGTCGGTTTCGGCAAACACCAAGGGAGGTTGGTGCCGCTGGTTGCACCATGTATTGGCGTCCACTGGTGTATAAAATACGCCAAATCCGCCGCGCAGCACCAGGCCAAGCCGCGCGCCCATGACATGCGCAAAGCCGAAGCGCGGAGCAAAATCAAGATAATTTGGATTCACCAGCCCCTTGGGCATGCCAAGCTGGCCGCCAATGAAGAAGTAAGGTGTGTCGTTGCGAAACACAATGTTGCTATTGGGATTGTCCGTGTCCCATAGCGGCTGCGTGTACTCGTAACGCAGGCCAAGGTCCAGGGTGGTGCGGTTGGTGACGCGCCACGTATCCTGAGCGAAGGCGTCCCAAAACCACTGTTCGAGGTCCATTACCGGTATTCCGGCCTGGCGCTGTTTAGCGGCAGGAAGACCCAACAGGAAGCTGGCCAGCCCCGCGCCCGTGCCATCGTTTGAAGCGGTTTGAGTGGTGAAACCGTTGGTGAATTGATAGTAGCCCCGGTTGTCGAAGAACCCCCACATAGGCCAGTAGAAGAAGCGGTAATCTCCGCCCACCTGAAGCGAGTGGCGGCCCATTTCGCGGTTCAGGATGTCGCCTGCTTGGAACACCGTGTCCCAGTCCTGCACGGGCGTGGCGCTATAGCTATCGCCCATCGGGGTGTAGCCTTGAACTCCGAAGTAAGGCATCCCCCAAGCGCCCTTGCCGCCAAAGCCGACGCCTTGGATGCCAAGCTGTGAGACATAGTCGTTAGTAAAGTTGTTTTGCGAATAGCGGTGCATTGAAAGGCGCGACATGCCAAACCAAACCGTGTTTACCGACGTTGGGGAAACGATATGCGTATATTGAACGGTGAGGTTTTGAGCCAGGTTATCGTCGAAAGATCCAAATCCGGGCAGATTTTCGGGCGTAAAATCGCGCTCCTGTTCAAAGGTGTAGCGAGCGAAGATGCTATCCCCGTGACGCAGATTCCGGTCCGCCCGGAGAGTGCCTTGGTCGGAGTAGTTCCGGTTGGTGCGCAAATCAAGATAGTTATTCGAATCGGGACTGGGGGCAAGCGGGGCCGAACCCATCGACATCATGCGCATCCCACCCGCCATCATGTTAGGCAGAGGCACGTATTGCAGCACCTGCTCGGAGACCGAATTTAAGGCCTGGGAGGGGATCATGTTCATTGCAAACTGCTGGCGATTGAACTGGGGATTTGACGGGCCGGCGGGCAAATTAGGATTGTAGGCAGGGTTGGGCGCTGTGGTAGCGGGATTGTAGATGTTCTCCCCCGTTTGGCTGAAATCGCCGGCGCGCTCAGCCGCTGTCGGCACGGTGTCAATTTGAGAGACGCCGTTGCTCAGGGCGAATTCTTCATAGTTCATGAAGAAGAACGTTTTGTTGCGTTGAATGGGGCCGCCCAGCGAAGCGCCGAAATTATTCTGCGCGAGGTGGGGAATGGTGCTAGGGTCGGTGAACGTGCGCGCGTCAAACGAGCTGCTGCGCACGAATTCATAGGCGTCGCCATGAAGCTGGTTGCCGCCGGGCTTGGTGACAATGTTGATCTGCGCCCCGCCTGCGTCGCCAAATTCCGCCGAGTAGCTTCCGGTTTGAACTTTGAACTCCTGCACCGCGTCTACTGACGGACTCAGAGCTTGTGTTTCAAAGGTGGGATCGGTGTCGGTTGAACCGTCAAGCAGAAAGTAGTTGGCGTTTGGCCTGCCGCCGCCCACGCTGAGAGCGGAATTCTGTTGTGGCCGCCAGTAAAGCGGGTTGGTGGCTCCGCCCTGCGCGCCGAAGCCCTGATGCGCTCCCGAAGCCAGCAGCGCCAAGTCGAGAATGTGCCTTCCGTTCAAAGGCAGTTCGTGCACCAGCGTCGGCTCAATGACCTCGCCGAGCGTGGCGTCCGAGGTTCTCAGAGGTTCGACGCCGGCTACCACCTCAACGCTTTGACTCACAGCGCCCACCTTTAAGGTCCAATCCAGCCGCATGGCCTGATTCACTTCCAACCTGAATTTGCGCGCTTGCGGTGAGAACCCTTGCGTAACAGCTTCGATCACGTAAGGTCCCGGGTCGAGGCTCGGGAAACTATACATGCCGTTGGATGAAGTCGTGGAGGCGCGCTCGAGCCCCGTGTTGGTTTCGGTCAGCGTTACCCGCACGCCGGGAAGCGGAAGGCCTTTGGCGTCCGCCACCAGACCCGAGACCCGCGCGCTATTCGCCTGCGCTCGGGCAAGCGGACTAGCCATGGGCATCATCAAAGCAACCGCACAGACCGCTAGCCAATATCGCATGGAACCGTCCTTGTGGTGTTTAGATTATTACTTTATTATCAATAGCTTAAAAGGGTTTTGGCGGCGCGCCAAGCCCCTCGTAAAGGTCCCATAGAGCTTACGCGGGGAAGCGCCGGCGGGTCAATATATGAAGACGCTAGCGGGAAGGTAAAAAAAGAACGAATCGCTAATTTAATGTATTACAGTCCTACGCAAAGAAATCACGAAAGGCGGCGAAAAAGATACTAAGGGGCTTCGTCTTAGACCGGCGAAGCGTGTCTCACCGCGAAGCGGTCGAACCTGAATAGCCGTGGGTGAAACCCACGGAAAGCAGCGCCCCTTCGGGGAGCAAAACCGTGCATCAAAATTCCTCCATACCAATCACGTGCGCGTTCGCCTGAAATTCTGAGAAACGCGCGGGCCGTTGGGTGAAGACCACCAGATCGCTCTCGACGGAGCCATCTGCCAATCCCATCAGCAGCCCTGTCTCAGAATCGCGCGCCGGCACAGGTTCGAGCACCGCCAGTTCTTCGAGCACGGCATACACAATTTCATCTGCGGGCGCAAGCGGCGTTCTCAGCGCGCCTCCGGTGAACTGCAAAAGCAATCCTTCTTTCGACGCCTGCCAGACAAAACGCGCGCAATGGTTGATGGCGCGCTCAAATCGCTCCCGCGCGGCGTCTGTAATCTCTTCGACGGTCGTATCGAAAAAGATCGTCAGACGGCGTTCTTCTTCCCGCGCGAACTCCCGCACCATGAGCTTTTGGGTTTTGGCCGTGGCTTTCCAATCCACCTGCCTTGCGGAATCTCCGTCTTGATACGCCCGCAGCGCGTAGAGATCGGCGCCCTGGCCCTTGCGAGCCCCTTCAAGGTCGCCCCGCGCCAGCAGGCGAGCCGCGCCAGACTCCCGCGCGGCTTCAACGGACGGCAGCACAAGGATCTGGTGGCCGGCCTGTAGGATGCGCTTCCGCCGTAGAATGCTGAACGGGAATTTGGAGCTAACTTCGAAACAGTCCTCTTGATAAAGGCCCCGGCGCGGGAAGCGAAGCTCAACGCGCTCGCGCACCCTTCCGCGCGCGGGAACGAACGGCGCGTATGCGGGCGCGGTCAAGATATTCCGCTCTTGTGGCGCGTCTCCAGACCTGTTCTTCTTCCGCCGCCCCGCCGTCACGGTGAGCGAATACGACGGAAATAGGCGCTTCGCATTTTGAATGGTCATCTCGGCGCGGACCGCTTCGCCGGCGAAGACGTGCTCCGGCAGCGCCAAATCCAGCTTCAGGCCGCTGAGGACAGCCTTCGAAAGAATGCCGGAGACCAGCATTCCAGCTAGAAGAATGGCAAGGATCATGAAGAGCAGGTTGTTGCCGGTGTTGACGGAAGCAACAATGATGAGGACCGTGATGAGCAGATAGACCCCGCCCTCGCGGGTGATTTCGTATTCAAGCTCCCATCGTTGGCGCAGGGTCTGCCGGACAAGGCGCGGCACTACTTTGACCGCCATCAGGCCCACCACAATGAGGGCGGCAGCAGCGAGAAAAACGCTCAGGCTGTCGCGTCCTTCGCGGCGGAGCGTGCTCGCCGAAACCGCGAGCAGCAGCGAAAGCGCCAACCCCATGATGGTCCCGGCAATGCCGCGCCAGCCGGCGTTCGGATTATCCGTCTGAGCGCGGTCGGGCGCGCTGGTTAGATTGGGCGATAAAGACCGGGCGCGGATTGAAACTGCCATAGCGTTCAGGCGCGAAACACAATCTAACGGTTAGCAGGATGCTGCAAAAGCCGATTCTGTCATGCTGAGCGAAGCGAAGCATCTGCTTTTGATATTGAAAACAAAGAACTGAGATTCTTCGCTTCGCTCAGAATGACAGGCTTCAACCCTTTTGCAGCATCCTGTTCGAGACGATCAGCGTTTGCGGCGTCGGGGGAAGATCAAACCTTTCACTCCGCTCGAAGCCAGCGTTGCGGAGCATTTGATCGAGTTCGGCAAAAGTGTATGCGTCTCCGGCGTCCGTGCTTTGGAGCATGATCAAAGCGAAGCCTGCGGCTTGCGGTGGTGTAATGCGGTCGTCGTTAGGGACAAACTCCACGGTCATCGCGCGGCCCCCGGGCTTCAAAGCAGCATGAACTTTTCTAAGCAGGGTTTCGATAGTTGGCGCGTCGAAATGATGCAAAAAATTGGTCAGCAGCACCAGATCGTAACCCGAGCCGTAATCCTCCTTGAAGGCGCTCCCCTCGATATAGGCAATACGGTCCGCGACACCGAACTTGGCGGCATTCTCTCGCGCCACTTCGAGGACGTTAGGCCAGTCAAGCTGGACGATATGGGCCTCAAGATTGGTCTTTGCGACTAAAATTCCATAAATGCCGTGGCCTGCGGCAATATCCAGCACCTTCAACGGCCCTTGCCCGGCGCGCGCCGCAATCTGCTGGGCGACCGGCATCATCATGGGCATCATCGCCCGCGCAAACGTGACCCACATAGGGTGCTCCGGCGTCACGGCGCCGTTATCGGGCACAGCCGATCCGCCTTTTCGCACGGCTTCCGCCAGGTGTCTGCCGCCTCGGAGCATGTAGTCCGAAGCGATAAATTCGTGAATGCTGCCCATGTACGCGGGAGAACGGCGATCCAGAAACAAGGCCGAGTCCTCCGACAAGCCGTACCGGTTATCCTGCTTGGTCAGGAATCCCAGGATCGTAAGATAATCGGCGAGGATGCGAACGCCTCGCGGAGAGGCTCCACAGCGGCGAGCCAAGTCCGCAGTCGCGGCATGGCCCTCCCCCACGGCAGTGAAAAGGTCAAGTTCAATCGCGGCTTTTAATGCGTCGCTTTGTTGGTGCGCAGCTAAAGTGCTGAATATCTTTGCGGGTGAGACGCCTGCTTGTTGAGGCTGCATAACAGCGAGCTCCTTGAGTTCAGATTATTGAGGATTACAAATTATAGTGACAATCTTTTCTGTAGCGGCGCTCTCTGAGCGCCGAAAAACCGGCGGCCAGAGGCCGCCGCTACAATATTTGTTGCCACTATAATTTGTAATCCTCAATACGCGCAATTTTTTACATGATTATCGAGCTCGCTCCGGCAGAAATACCGCGACGCGCTCTGGCCGGCAACGCCCCTCACCCGGCTCGCGGAGTTTACCCTGAGCGAAGCCGAAGGGCTCGCCACCCTCTCCCGCCGGGAGAGGGTGCCCGACGAAGGAGGGCGGGTGAGGGGAATCGTCCCGAGGAACTTGGCGCCGGAGCAAGCTCGATAATCATGATTTTTTATTGGCAGCACGAAAGCCAGGCGCATCCCAAACAGCGTTTCAGCCGATGCCATCCTTTGTCCTAGATTCTTATTGTACCCTCCCATTGGCAAGCGGCATATATCCAATCGCGCCCTTAATCCCGGAATTTCATAGGGCGCCAGATTTCGACCCGCGCTTTTATAAGAGGGTAGCGCGAACCTGCTCTTTTCAGGTCCGCGGCTTGTAATTGCCAAGAGACAGGCCGCAGGCTACGCACTTACGCCCTCGCCCCCTGAAAAGGGGGAGAGGGTGGCCCGCATAGCGGGACGGGTGAGGGGCCGCACTTTACAGTGGCACGGGCGTTTCTTCCAAAATTTCCTGGAGGATCGCGGCGGCGCGCGCGCCCTTCTGCGGGAGCGAAGCGAATTGCGAGCTCACCACGCAGCGGTGCGCGAAGACCTGAACGGCGAGACTCTTGAAGTCATCGGGGATGCAGTAATTGCGGCCTTCGAGCAGCGCCCGCGCCTGCGCGGCCCGGTAAAGCGACATGGACCCGCGCGGGCTGACGCCGAGGCTCAGTTGCTCGTGCTGGCGCGTGCATGTGACGATCGCCAGCAGGTAGCTCATCAAGTCATCGTCCACCGTCACGCGCCGCGCGGCCTGTTGAACTTCCGCCACTTCCTCCATGCTGATGACGGCGCTAATTCCATCCACCGGCTCGGAAAGCGCCGAATTGCGCAGGATTTCCTTCTCGCTTTCGGCAGCGGGATAGCCGATCTCAACCCGCATCAGAAAACGGTCAAGCTGCGACTCGGGAATGGGAAACGTCCCGTGATGCTCCACCGGATTCTGCGTGGCGATGACCATAAACGGATGGGGCAGCGGATGGACGCCGTTGTCCAGAGTTACTTGCGCCTCGTTCATGGCTTCGAGCAGCGCGCTTTGCGTCTTCGGGGTGGTGCGATTGATCTCGTCAGCCAGCACGATGTTGGCGAAAACGGGCCCTGGCCGGAATTCAAACTGCTGCGACTGGGGATTGAAGACGCTCACGCCGATCACGTCCGAGGGCAGCATGTCCGACGTGAACTGAATGCGCTGAAAGCTGCAACTGACGGAGCGCGCGAGCGCGCGGGCCAGCGTGGTCTTGCCCACGCCAGGCACATCTTCAATCAGCAAATGGCCGCGGGCAAACAGCGCCACCAGAGCAAGCTGGATGACATCGTCTTTGCCCCGGATCGCCGCGCCAATGGCCGTCCGCAAGCGATCGAGCAAGTGGCTCGTGTCCGCCGGTGGGGATGCCGTCTGGATTTTTTGCAGAGTCGCCATAGTTTGATCAACCGGCTGTTCTCTGGACCGGCCGGGCAAAATCTGATATTTTTTTAACTGACAACTCCAAGGGGTTGTAGCGGCGGCCTCTGGCCGCCGGTATTCATAAAAATCGGCGGCCAGAGGCCGCCGCTACAACTGGCCCATCGGCCAGCCGGGCGATTAACTCAGCGGTAGAGTGCTATCCTCACACGGTAGAAGTCACAGGTTCGAATCCTGTATCGCCCACCATCCACCGCGCGGTGCTCCCAAGGCGAGTATATCGGCAGTTTCTCCGGCCTTCAAGAACGCTGAACCGCAGGGCCTTTCCAACGTTGCGGCTCCAAACCGGGGAGATCCCCAAAAAAACGTCTCATTTATCCCATTTGTCTCAAAAGTCTCAGAGTGACGTAGTAGGCTTGTAGTTGTAGCGGCGGCCTCTGGCCGCCGGTCTTTACTTTTTAAAAACCGGCGGCGTCCTCGCCGCCGGCTTTTACTTCTTGAAAACCGGCGGCCAGAGGCCGCCGCTACAGTGAGCCTTCAAAGATTAGAAAATGGCGCGAGAAAATGGAAAGAAACACACAAAAACTCACGGAACGAACCCTAGGACCCCTTTAGAATCAATGTTTATGCTTTTTGTTCGCCCCATTTGGCCGTCCCGCAAAAGGTCTCGTTTGTCTCAAAAGTCTCGGAGTGGCACGCTAGGCTTTGTAGCGCAGACCTCCGTATTTGAGGTCTGCGGATTTTCTCTTCATTCAAAGGCCGCAGACCGCAAAAGCGGCGGTCTGCGCTACAAAGCGGCCCCAAAGATTAGAAAATGGCGGGCAGGTTGGGATTACTTGCCTATCTCAAGACGCCGGATGAGAGGCTCAGGCAGGCCCGCGTAGGCCATTTTTTCCTGCGTTTTGGGCAGATCGTAACTGGCGCGGTAAAAATCGATCCGGCGGTCAGCGTCGTCATAGATGGCAAAAGCGGCCCGCCAATCGCCATCGCGCGGCTGGCCAACAGAGCCGGGGTTGATGAGGTAGCGTGTTTCGTCCTCAAGATGGACGGAAAGCACGCGCCCGTCGCGCCCCGCATCATTCATATCCCCTGCGCCGATGCGGCGGGAAGCGCCCGTGCGATCGCGGAAGAAGCCGCCCTGATAGTGCGTATGGCCAAAGAAAACGAGTTGAAGCTGCTGCTCTTGCAGGATGGGCATGGCGGCGGGGGCGTTCATGACGTATTCGTCCTCATCCCGCTCGGAACCGTGCACCATCTCGAAGCCCGGCAGCACTTTTGGGCCGGGTGGCAGTTCACGCAAAAACGCAATGTGCTCCTCCCTGAGAACCGACCGGGTCCAGTAAGTGGCCGCCTTCGCCCACAGGTTAAAGTCATCCGCGCTGGCGATGCCGCAACACGCCTTGTCGTGGTTTCCCCGGATGACGACGCTATTCTTCTGCCGCAGCAGCAGATCAATTACGGCATTTGGGTCAGGGCCGTAGCCCACGACATCCCCGAGGCAAACCGCCGCATCGAATTTGCCCTCTGCGGCCCGGAGGCACGACTCAAAGGCTTCAAGACCGGCGTGGAGATCGCTGAGAACGAGATATCGCAAATAAGGACCGCCTCAAGTTGTAGCGGCGGCCCCTTTGAGGCATTGGCCGCCGGTTTCTGTAGCGCAGGGTTCGTATTGTAACCCTGCGGCTGTAGCGGCGGCCTCTGGCCGCCGGTCTTTACTGTTAAAATCCGGCGGCCAGAGGCCGCCGCTACAGTCTGTTGTCGGAACCTATGAAAA
The DNA here is from genome assembly GCA_035945515.1 of Terriglobia bacterium. Taxonomy (GTDB): domain Bacteria; phylum Acidobacteriota; class Terriglobia; order UBA7540; family UBA7540; genus RH2-MAG17b. The sequence continues at coordinate 12,798 of DASZAE010000242.1, read as the reverse complement.
AGCGCAGGGTTTTAAGAACAAAACCCTGCGCTGCTATTGGGGATTACATATTATAGTGACAATCTTTTCTGTAGCGGCGCTCTCTGAGCGCCGCCGTTTTAAGTACCGGCCGGCGGCCAGAGGCCGCCGCCGCTACAACATTCGTCGTCACTATAATTTGTAATCCTCAAAAAATTAGACGCTAAAACGCCCCGCGGCCGAGCAGCACCACGGGAATAGTTTTCAGCAGAATTTTCCAGTCGAGCAGGGGAGACCAATGGTCAATGTATTCAAGATCAAGCTCCATCCAGCGATTGAAATTAAGCTGGCTGCGGCCTTCCAGCGCCCACAAGCATGTCAACCCCGGCGACATGCGCAGCCGCCGCCGCTGCCATCTCTCATAATGTTCCACTTCTTCCGGCAAAGGCGGGCGCGGCCCGACGAACGACATGTCGCCTTTCAAAATGTTCAGCAGTTGTGGCAGCTCGTCGAGGCTCAGCCGGCGCATCAGGCGGCCCGCGGGCGTGCGGCGCGGATCATTTTTCATCTTGAACACCGGGCCGTCCGATTCGTTCAACGCCGCCAGTTCCTCGCGCTTGAGATCGGCGCCTTCGCGCATAGAGCGGAACTTATAAAGCGTGAATTTCCTTCCGCCCAGGCCGCATCGCGTCTGCCGGTAAAACACTGGGCCGCGCGAGGTCAGTTTGATCAACACGGCGAGGGCCGCAAACAAAGGCGAAAGCACAATCAGCAGCGCCGCCGCCATCGTGAAATCGGCCGCGCGCTTCAAGAGCATAAGATATTCGTCTTCGGGCGTGGGCGAAAAAGTGAGCAGCGGCGTGCCGCGCAGGCGGTCAAACGAGACGCGCGAAAGGGCGTGCGGGAAGAAACTGAGCGAGAGGCGGGCGCGCACGCCCTCCTGCTCGCAAATCAGAAACGCCTCGTCGAGCCGCGCGAGGTCCTCCTGCCCGACCGCGAAGATCACCTCGTCAATCACATGCCGCCGCAGCAGGCCGGGTAGATCGCGCATCTCATAGACCGGATACAGGCGGCGCAGGCCCGTCTGCGGCAGCGCGCCCTCGGGCGCCCGGGCGCGGTCAAGCGCAAATCCCGCCAGCCTCATTCCATTTGGCTCGCTTAACTCAATAATCTTGGCAATCTCGATTGTTTCATTCGTCCATCCAATTACAAGGAAGTTGCGGAAGCCCGCAATCGAAGCGGAGAGCCTCGCCCGGCAAGCGGCCGCGCGGAAGATCATCATCAGCAGGAAGTCGCAAGCGGCGTATAGCAAAAGCAGCGCGCGGCTGATGAACTCCACTTTGAAAATGGAAATGAAGGCGAAGAGCAGGACCGGCGCGACGACGGCAACCTTAAGCGGGTCGAGCACGGACCGGCGGAGGGCGCGGTCCTGAACGGCGCGATAGGCGCCGGTGACCCATCCCGTCACAAGCCACAAAATGATGGCTACCGGGATAATCCACAGGTAAAAGTAGACGGGATACAGCGGGCGAAGATTGTGGAGCCGCGCGCGCGCGGCGTGCGCAATCCAGAAACTGGCGAGCGTCAGCGCCGCGTCCGCCAGCGCGTATACGACTCCCAGCATCCGGCTGTGACGCGAAAACATGACACGTATCCTGGCGCGCTTGCGCGCTCAAAACGGATTCATTGTAGCAGATTCGCTATGGACTAAGTGCGGGGCGCTAGACGCGGCTCATTTTCCAGCGTGAACTCTGAATTCGAGGGCCAGCTTTCGCGGGTCGTAGGGCGAGCAATAAAACGTCCGGCCGTCAACCTCAAACGTGGGCACGCGGCGCTTGCCCTGGTTCGCTTCGATCACAAACTCGGCCGCGCCGGGCGAGTCTTCAATATTGATTTCCTCAAAAGGGATGCCGTGTTCCTTGAGAAAATACTTGGCCCGCCGGCAATCAGGGCACCAAGAGGTTGTGTACATCTTTACTTTCTGAGTCACGGCATTACGATGGCCAGCGCCTTAATTGTAGCGCGTCCCTTGTCACCCGTCACTTGCCACTGCTTTGAGTCAACCGCGCTTGGCCTGCGCCGCCGCTTCGAGCCTCGCCTCGGCGCGCTTGATCGAGGCTTCTGCTTGCTTAGCCTCCGCTTCCGAAATTCCAGGTTTCTTGAGCGCCTCTTCGGCGCTCTGCTTCTCTCGCCTTGCCCGGTCGAGCTCAATAGCCTCGGCTTTCTCCGCCGTTTGGGCGAGCACGATGACGCGCCCCTGCAGCACTTCCGCGAAGCCTTCGCCAATCGCAAGATAATGGTCGGACCCCTTCTCGCTGAACCAGAGCACGCCCGGCGCAAGCTCGGAAATCAAGGGCGCGTGTCCGGGCAAAATGCCGAGCCGTCCGCTCGCTCCGGGCAGCGAAACGGAAGTTGCCGTTGCCGAGACCGCCACCTGTTCGGGTGTCACCACCTGAAGTTCGATTTGAGTTGGAAGGGTTGTATCCATGCGCTCTTGCTACAAATCCAATTGTCAGTTCTTTAATGTTTTGGCCTTCTCAAGGGCGTCTTCAATTGAGCCGACTAGATAAAAGGCCTGTTCGGGCACGTCGTCGTGCTTGCCTTCCACGAGCTCCTTGAAGCTCCGGATGGTGTCTTCCAGCTTCACGTATTTGCCTTCGAGCCCGGTAAATTGCTCGGCCACGAAGAATGGCTGAGAAAGGAACTTCTGAATCTTGCGCGCTCGCGCCACAATCAGCTTGTCTTCATCCGAAAGCTCGTCAATGCCGAGGATGGCGATGATATCCTGGAGGTCCTTATATTTTTGCAGCGTGGCCTTCACCTGCTGCGCCACCTTGTAGTGCTCTTCCCCGACAATGCGGGGGTCGAGAATGCGAGACGAGGAAGCCAGCGGATCCACCGCCGGATAAATGCCCAGTTCGACAATCTGCCGCGAAAGCACGGTGGTGGCGTCGAGGTGAGCGAACGTTGTGGCGGGCGCGGGGTCCGTCAAATCGTCCGCCGGGACGTATACGGCCTGGACGGAAGTCACCGATCCTTTTTTAGTGGACGTAATGCGCTCCTGCAGCTCGCCCATTTCGCTCGAAAGGTTGGGCTGATAGCCCACCGCCGAAGGCATCCGGCCGAGAAGCGCCGAGACTTCAGAGCCGGCCTGAGTGAAGCGGAAGATGTTATCGATGAAGAGCAGCACGTCCTGGCCTTCGGTATCGCGGAAATATTCCGCCACGGTCAGGCCGGTGAGACCCACGCGCAGGCGCGCGCCGGGAGGTTCCGTCATCTGGCCGTAAATCAGCGCGGCCTTGGATTTCTCGGAATTGCCGGGCGTGATCACGCCCGACTCGGTCATTTCCAGCCATAGATCGTTCCCTTCGCGCGTGCGTTCACCCACCCCGGCAAAGACTGAGACGCCGCCGTGTTTCATGGCGACGTTGTTGATCAGCTCCATGATGATGACGGTTTTGCCCACGCCCGCGCCGCCGAAAAGGCCCGTCTTTCCGCCCTTCAGGTAAGGCTCGATGAGGTCCACCACTTTGATGCCCGTCTCAAACATTTCCAGGCGGTTGCTCTGCTGGTCGAGCGCGGGAGCGTGGCGGTGAATGGGAGAGCGCATCTCCGTCACCACCGGACCCAATTTATCTACCGGCTCTCCAATCACGTTCAGAATGCGGCCCAGCGTCGCCTTGCCCACGGGCACCGTGATCGGCTCGCCGAGGTCGATGGCCTTCATGCCGCGCACCATGCCGTCGGTTGGCTCCATGGAAACGCACTTCACGCGCCCTTCGCCCAGGTGCTGTTGCACCTCGGTGATGACATTGATCGGCGCGGGCGTTTCGTATCCGTCGGAAACCACCTTCACGGCGTTGAAAATCGCGGGAAGATGCCCTTCCTCAAAAGCCACCACCACTACCGGGCCGGTGACTTCGACCACTTTGCCTGTTTTCTGTTCTGGCACGGGAATCCTTTCGAGATGATCGGGTAGCTACGGTCAGTGCTTCACTGATCGTGGGCATTGTCTGCCGGGCAAGCCAACGGTCAATCGAAATGCGGTTGACCGTGGCTACCAACGCTTCTAAAGCGCCGAGGCGCCGCTTACAATTTCGATAATCTCCTTGGTAATCGCGGCCTGACGCACGCGATTCAGATGCAGCGTCAGAGACGCGATCAAATCCTTGGCGTTGCGCGTAGCCGTATCCATTGCCGTCATTTTGGCCGCGTATTCGGCGGCCTGCGACTCAATCAGCGCGCGATAGACTTCCGCCTCAATATAACGCGGCAGCAGATGGGCGAAAATCTCCGCCGGTGGCTGTTCGTAAATATAATCCACCAGCGTTTCGCCGGGCTTTGGCGGCTCGGTTTTCACCGGCAGAAGTCGCTCTACTACCAGGTTCGGCGAAAGCAGAGATTTGAACTCGTTGTAGATCAAGTCGACCGCGTCCACCGCTTCGCTGGTGTAAAGCTCTACGATTTTGGCCGCAAGCTCCTGGGCGCTCGCAAACTCAACCCGCCGGTGAAAAAGGTTAGTGTATTCCGCGGTCATTGCCAGGCCGCGCCTGCGAAAGAAATCGCGGCCTTTGCGCCCTGCGGCGATGATCCTTCTTTCCCGCTCGCTGTGTTCGATAAAGTACTTTTGCGCCGCCCGCACTAGGTTGGCGTTGAACGCGCCGCACAGCCCGCGGTCCGCCGTCACTAACACCAACAGCACGGTGCGCACTGGCCTTTCAGCGAGCAGCGGATGGCTGCGATCTTCCGTGCGCGCCGCCAAGCTGGCCAGAAACTGACGCATCTGCTTGGAGTAGGGCCGCGCGTTGAGCACGCGCTCCTGCGCGCGACGCAGGCGCGCCGCCGCCACCATTTTCATGGCGCGGGTGATCTGCTGCGTGTTTTTCACCGACCGGATTCGCCGGCGAAGATCAAGAATGCTGGGCACGGTAAAGTGTCATTCCTAATTTTATTGCGCCACGTGAGTTGATGCAGTTGCCCCCTCGCCCGTCCCGCTATGCGGGCCACCATCCTCCGGGGGAGAAGGGCTGGAGATGGGGATTGGTTGAAAAACCACAATAACTACGCCTTTACCAAAGCAGCTTGCTCGGCTTGGAATTTTGCCTTGTATTCGTCGAGCGCCTTGCGCATCTCGGCGCGCAGGTTGTCATCCAAAGCTTTCTTTTCCGCAATCGCGGAGAGCAGACTGCCATAAGTCAAATCCACAAATTCATAGAGGCCTTTTTCAAAGGGACGGCAATCCTCCACCGGCAAATCGTCCAGGTATCCGTTGGTTCCGGCAAAGATCACCAGAATCTGGCGTTCAACCGGCAGCGGCTGGTATTGATCCTGCTTCAGGATTTCGGTCAGACGGCGGCCCCGGTTAAGTTGCGCCTGCGTTGCCTTATCGAGATCGCTGCCGAACTGTGAGAACGCGGCCAATTCGCGGTACTGCGCCAGCTCCAGGCGCAGCGTGCCCGCCACCTGCTTCATGGCCTTCACTTGCGCATTGCCGCCCACGCGCGAGACCGAAAGGCCCACATCGACAGCGGGCCGCGTGCCGGAATTGAAGAGGTCGGCTTGCAGATAAATTTGCCCGTCGGTAATCGAAATCACATTAGTCGGAATATAAGCGGAGATATCGCCCGCCTGCGTCTCGATAATTGGAAGCGCGGTGAGCGACCCGCCGCCCAAATCTTTGTTGAGTTTTGCGGCGCGCTCCAGCAAGCGGGAGTGGAGATAAAACACATCGCCCGGATACGCTTCGCGGCCAGGAGGCCGCCGCAGCAGCAGCGAAATCTCACGATAAGCCACTGCATGCTTCGAGAGATCGTCGTAAATACAGAGCACGTGGCGGCCGCGGTCGCGGAAATATTCGCCCATCGCGCAGCCGGCGTAGGGCGCGAGGTACTGCATGGGCGCGGGTAGCGAGGCGCTGGCCGCCACTACGATGCTGTATTTCAAAGCGTCAAATTCTTCGAGAGTCGCCACCACCTGTGAAATGGTGGAGCGTTTCTGTCCGATAGCCACGTAAATACAAATGACGTCGCCGCCCTTTTGATTAATAATCGTGTCCAGTGCGACAGCCGTCTTCCCCGTCTGGCGGTCGCCGATGATCAGCTCGCGCTGGCCGCGGCCAATGGGGATCATGGCGTCAATCGATTTTATGCCGGTCTGCAACGGCTCCTTCACCGGGCTGCGGTCGACCACGCCAGGCGCAATGCGCTCGATGGTATTTAACTCCGTGGTATTCACAGGTCCGCGGTCGTCAAGGGGAACACCGAGCGGATCCACTACCCGGCCAATCAACGCCTCGCCTACCGGGACCGACATGATGCGCTTCGTCCGCTTCACCATGTCGCCTTCTTTGATTTTGGTGTAGTCACCGAGCAGCACGGCGCTCACCTGATCCTCTTCCAAATTGAGCGCGAGGCCCGCCACGTCCTGAGGAAGGCTCAAAAGCTCGCCCGCCATCACGTTGTCGAGGCCGTGAATGCGCGCCACGCCGTCGCCCAGTGAAATCACCGATCCGACCTCATTCACCGTGACAGTGCGGTCAAAGTTTTCGATCTGGTCACGAATGATGCTCGTGATTTCGTCCGCTTTAATCTGTGGCATATTGGATTCCGTTCTCTCGATTTCTTCTCGGACTTGCTGCGCCAGCACCTTCAATTGTAGCGGCGGCCTCTGGCCGCCGGTTTTCATTAGTTAAAGACCGGCGGCCAGAGGCCGCCGCTACAAATCAGGCTCGGATGTGTTCCTTGATTTGATCCAGGGCGCCGCGAACCGACCCATCGTAAATCGTGCTCTTGATCTCGGCCACAACTCCGGCCACAAGGCTCGCATCCTCGCCGTATTCCATCTTAACTTTTTTCCCCGTCAGGCTGCTAAACCGCTCGCTTAACGCTGTTTTCTCATTCTCCGCCAGAGGCGCGGCAGATTGGATTTTCACGCGCACCACGCCAAGCCAATCATCCACAAGCGCCTGAAACTCGGCGCGAATTCCTTCGACCAGATTAATCCGATAGTGAGCCAGCAAGACGCGAAAAAAGTTCGCCGTTGTCCGGTCAGTCCCCAGGCGGGAAAGAATCGCATTCAAAACACCTAGCTTCTGCTCAGGCCTCACCGCGGGGCTGTCAAACACTTCGCGCAAATCCGCGCTTTCGCGGAAGATTTCCGCGAACGCTTCGAGTTCCTCCGCCACGCTGGCATAATCCGCCTTAGGCCCTACCGCTTCGGCGAGCGCGCGCGCATATCGTTCAGCTACCGCTTGGGGCATGGAAACTTCCTGGATGATTGTTCCGGACGCGCCGGATTATCATTGGTGATTTAGTGATTGCGTGATTTCCTGCAAAATACCTTCGATTCCTATGCCAGGCCCTGCTCCGCCAGCGGAGATTCTCCACTCCTAATCAACAAATCGGTCAATCCCTCAATCATTCAATTCTGCCGGTTGCTACCCGTTCCTATGCCGTTCAAAAACTGGCTCACCAGGCGCGCGCGGGCCGCGTCATCGAGACGCTCGCGAATGATTCTCTCCGCCATCGCCACGGCTTCGCTTGCCGCCGCGCGTTTAAGCTCAAGCTTCGCCGACTGGGTGGCGCTCTCAATCATCGCGCGCGCCGACGCCAGCACCCTCTGCGCTTCATCTTCCGCGGCATGACGCAGCCGCTCGCGCTCCGCTTCTTGCTCGCGCATGGCAGCGGCTTTGTAAGCGGCGATATCCTCTTCCAGACGCCGCATTTTTTCTTCCGCTTCCGCAAGCTGCGCGCGCGCCGCTTCAAGAGCATTGCGGCCCTCTTCGAGGTCATGTTCGAGCGCCCGTGACCGCCCAGCAAAAAACTGCGCCAGCGGCTTGCGCAACACATAAACCAGCACGGCGACGAGGATGATGAAGTTAATCCAATCGAAAAGGCGCTCGTGGCCTGACGATTCGCTCGAAGCCTCTTGCGCCGGCGCCTGCGCGGCTAATAGAGCCGGCTGTATCCGCGTGGGGACAGCCGCAGAAACTGATGACGAGGCCGCTCGGCCGGGCGTCGGCTGAAACGCGCCCCAAAGCCCCATTCCCAAAAGAAGCGCCAAAAATAGATAACGGCATGTCCGCCTCAACGTGTTCAAAGCGGCCTGCCCTCGCCCGCGCGCGGCGCGCCGAGAATCTTATCGGCGATCTCCTGCGCGAGCGATTGTGCTGAAGTCAGCAACTGCTGCCGGGCGAGCGTCACTTCACCGGTCAGCGCCGCCTGCGCCTCCCGCACCAAACCTTCGGAGCGTTCCCGCGCAGAGTGCAGGGCGCGGTCCTGCTCTTCAATCGCTTTCTGATGCTCCGCCTGGCGCTGCTGGAAGATCTCTGCTCTCGCCGCTTGCAGCGAGGACTCGTACTGGCGCGACTTGGCCTCCGCCTCGCTGACCTGCTCGCGGGCGCGGGCGAGCGCCCCGACCGTGCTCTCGGCGCGCTTCTTCATCACCTCCGCAACGGGGCGGAAGAACAAGCGATCCAGAATGGCCAGCAGAATGATTACAAATATAACGGTGGGGGCGCTGCGGACGAACAACAGTCCGACCAGCCTAAACGCATCACTCATGCAGAGTTCGCAATCCTAATATTCTATTGGTCTAAGGGTCTGCTGAATAAAAAATGTACCATGCCGTTTCGAGGGGTGTCAAGAAAGCGCGGCAGATGGTAGTGTCCTAATATGACGCGTTGGCGGTCTTGTTCCATTTCCATAAAGGAGAGCAAGTAAAGGAGGCTCTGTGGGCGCAAAAGAAAAAATGAACTCGATAGGCCAGCCTGTGCCGGAGTTGCCGGTCGCTGATGTTGAACGCGCACAACAGCATTACAGGGATGCACTCGGCTTTGAGATTGGATGGCTCTACCCAGGCAAAGAAATTGGGGCCGTGTCACGAGGTAATGTGGCGATATTCTTTCGGAAGAGGAAGCCACCGTTCGAACCTGCCGTTCACTGGGTGTTCGCCGAAGATATCGATGCGTCGTTTGAGGAACTGAAGTCGTTAGGCGCCAACATTGTGGATCCTCTGGCAAAAAAGCCTTGGGGACTACGGCAGTTCACCGTGAAGGATTTGGACGGGAACCTCTTCTATTTCCACCATGACTAACCAAATGTCGCATGACAAGCGGCTTGATCTGGCTGATGAAAGCGCGGCAGGCCTTGTAGCGGCGGCCTCTGGCCGCCGGTTTCTAATATTTAAAGGCCGGCGGCCAGAGGCCGCCGCTACAATAAAATAATAATGACCGCCGCTGGCGCAGAAAAACCGAATTTCAACGCGTCGAAGGCTGAACTACCGGCGTGCCAGGAATACTGGGACTCCGCGGCACAGTGCCCTGCTCGGCGTTCGAGAGCTCGATATTATTGCGAGCGAGGATAGTCCCTGTAGCCTGCTCGAACGCAATCAGAGCTTTGGCGTATCCCGCCCTCGCTTTCACCTCGTTGTTTTCCGCAGTTGCAAGCTGGCTCTGCGAATCGATCACTTCCTGAACCGTGGCTTGGCCCACGGTGAATTTCGTATGCTCCATATCAAAACTCTGGCGAGCGATCGCCGTTACCCTGACCCCCGCCTCGAGCTGCCCCTGAGCCTGATGCACGAGGGCCACAGCCTTGCTCACGTCCCACACCACCTGGTTTCTCGCCTGCTGCAATTTCATATTGAATTGCCGCTCCTGCAGCAGCGCGGTTGCGGCGTCGGCCTGCGCCTCACGGTTGCGGATGGGAATGTCAAGGCTAACTCCATAACCGAGACCCGGGTAGCGGCCCTGGAGCAGAGGAGTAAGTGTTGCGCCGAGCCCACCGGCTTGCCCCGAAGCGGAGTAGGCGACGAAGGCGTCGAGTGACGGCAAAAGCGCGTTCCGGTCGGCTTGAACGGTGATGCGCTGGTTTCGTAGATTCACTTGCGCTTGCTCGATCTCCGGACGGCTCGCCTGTCCTTCGCGCAACGCCTCGGCGAGCGGAGGAATATCATTCGGATGCGGTTCAGGAAGGTGGTCCGTAGGTTTTATCGGAACGGCGGCAATTTCCGGGCTGAAGCTCTTTGAAATGAGTGATTTCATGGACTGGGAATCCTGCGAAAAAGTGTTCTGGGCCGCAAGCAAATCCTGCTCGCGGTTAGCCACGGCAAGCCGAGCCTGGGCGACATCAAACTCCGCCGCGGCGCCAACTTTTTGCTCTTCCTGGTTATCCGTCAGAAGCTTTTTCGCATAGTCAACGGCTTCTTCCGCCACATGGATGTTCTCGGCGTCGGCGAGAAGATCGTAGTAATTCGACATCACCTGGGCGACGGTGGCAATCACTTGCTGCCGGAACACACTGCGCGAATACTTCTGATCGTTTTCCGCAATGCGGATGAACTTTGAATTGACCCGGTATCCAAAACCGTTGAGCAACTTCTGACTGAAGCCGACCGTGTAACCCGCGTCGATCAAAGGATTGAAGAATGTCGTGGTAAGGTTCGAGGAGCTGCGCACTCCGGTAAGGCTCATCTGGAACGTGGTCCCGGTGAGAAAACTTTGGGTATAAGCAGTCTGAATAACATCGGTATGGGCGCTCTCAACCGGCACTCCACCAAGGACGAGCTCTCCCAGAGGCGTCACCGTATATCCCCACCCGTACCAAATACTCAGCTCAGGGTCGCAGCAGCTACCGCGGCCAACCTCAGGAATACCTCCACCCAGCGCGCTGCCCGCGTTGGTGCCTCCTCCGCCTCCATTTCCGCCGCCGGCGCCGATGGCGCCGGAAAACAGCGCCGAAGAAACGTTGGAACCTGCCACGCCTCGCGCTGCGCCGCCCGCCTTGGCGCGCAGCAGGTCCGCCTGCGCCAGGGGCAAGTTATAGCGGTCGACCGCGATATCGAGGTTGTTTTCGAGGGATAGCGCGATGGCATTTTCAAGGGAAAGATGCAGCTCGCCATCCTCGATCAACTCATCCAGCAGACTCGAATTCGTTAGCTTCGCCTGCGGGACGAATGGCGGGGCATAGGCCGAAAAGACGTTAGGAAACGCACGGCTATGCGTGTAGTCGTATAGCGTCGCCTCGGCCGGCTGCTTTTGATTCGCCTTTCCAGTTTGGCCCGATTGGCCTGCCTGACCAGCCCAGCCGCAAACGCTTGTGGCTATTGTCACCACCACGCAACCCACCATCGATACCAGTAATTTTCCCATGTTCCCTTCCCTCATCGACCGCATCACTCTACCTCCTTGCGAAAACTGTAGTGGCGGCCCTTATAGGGGCTTGGGCCGCAGTCATCGCACTGGCACATCAGGCGCAAATTAGCTTGACATTGCACGCCCGCTGCCGATCAGGGGCGACGCGCTAACCCATTTTTTATTAATTAGTTACAGCCGGAGCGAGTTCTAGGAGGAGCACGACTGTGTCCGCTTTCGCAAACTCGCTGTTCGGAAACGGACATAGGGTCAAAATGAGGTGTTAATCGATCAAACGTTGGTTGAGGCCATTGTAGGCGTCCACCCGGCGGTCGCGCAGGAAGGGCCAGTTGCGGCGGACATCTTCAATTCGCGCCGGGTCAATCTCGGCTATCAGGATTTCCTCGCGGTCCAAAGAGGCTTCGGCGATGACCACGCCAAACGGGTCGGCAATGAAAGACGATCCCCAAAACTCGATGCCCTCTCCGCCACCCTCCGGCTTTTCGTGCCCGACCCTGTTCGGCACGGCCACGTAGACGCCGTTGGCAATCGCGTGCGCGCGCTGCATCGTGCGCCAGGCATCAAGCTGCGCCGCGCCGTGGGCCTCTTTCTCGCGCGGGTGCCAGCCAATTGCCGTCGGATAAAAGAGCGCCTCAGCGCCCCGCAATGCGGTGAGCCGCGCGCCTTCTGGATACCACTGATCCCAACAAATCAGCACGCCAACCCGTCCTGCCTCTGTGTCAAAAGCCTGGAAGCCCAAATCGCCGGGGGTGAAGTAATACTTTTCATAATAGGCCGGGTCGTCAGGGATGTGCATTTTGCGATAAAGCCCGGCCACTTTTCCCGACGCATCAAGAACGGCGGCGCTGTTGTGGTAAACGCCCGCCGCGCGGCGCTCAAAGACCGGCGCAATGATGACAACGCTCAACTTCCGGGCAATCTCGCCCAGCACTTTCGTAGTAGGGCCCGGCACCGGCTCAGCCAGATCAAACAGCCGCGCGTCCTCGCGCTGGCAAAAATAGCGTGACCGGAAAAGCTCTGGTAGCCCAATCAGCCGCGCCCCGCGCCCCGCGGCCTCTTCGATCAACTCAACGGCCCGGGCAAGGTTTGCATCCGGCTCCCCGCCGCACGCCATCTGAATCACCGCCAACTTGGTCAGGCCATTTATGCTCATTCAAATGATCGTACACACATCCGCGTTTTCTTCCAAGAGGCCGGTTAATCTGCTGGAGCAGCTGTAGCGGCGGCCTCTGGCAGCCGGTTTTTAATAGTGAAGACCGGCGGCCCCTTATAGGCTTTGCTCGCCGCTACAAAGCCTAGCGCGCCACTCCGAGACTTTTGAGACAAACGAGACGTTTGGCGGGACCGCCGAATGGGGCGAACAAAAAGCATAGATATTGATTCTAAAGGGGTCCTAGGGTTCGTTCCGTGAGTTTGTTTGTGTTTCTTCCCGTTTGCTCGCGCCATTTTCTAATCTTTAGGACAGCTTTGTAGCGCAGACCGCCGCCCTTGCGGTCTGCGGCCTTTGAATGGACTACGAAGGTCTGCGCTACAAAGCCTAGCGCGCCACTGCGAGACTTTTGAGACAAACGAGACGTTTTGCGGACCGCCGAATGGGGCGAACAAAAAGCATAGATGTTGATTCTAAAGGGGTCCTAGGGTTCGTTCCGTGAGTTTGTTTGTGTTTCTTCCCGTTTGCTCGCGCCATT
>DASZAE010000241.1:0-22059 GCA_035945515.1 Terriglobia bacterium | reverse complement strand
GCGGCTGCCGAGGCGGGAGAACTGCTGGTCCTGCAGCACGTGAAGCAGCTTGGCCTGCAGCGTGGGCGGCATCTCGCCGATCTCGTCCAGCAGAAACGTGCCTTTATCGCACAACTCAAATTTGCCCGGCTTCGAGCGGGTGGCGCCGGTGAAAGCGCCCGGCTCGTAGCCGAATAATTCGCTCTCAAGTAGATCGGCGGGAAGCGCGGCGCAATTCACCTTCATCCACGTTCGGTCAGCCCGCTTTGAAAGTTTGTGAATCAGGCGGGCAACTACTTCTTTGCCTGTGCCGCTTTCACCCAGCATCAGCACCGGCACGTCCACTTGGGCGAGTTGTGCGACTTGGGCGCGAATCTTGCGCATGGCCGGGCTGGCGGATACAAAGAACTGGTCCTCGCTGAGTTCTTCCACATTGCCCGGCGCCTCCGCCGTAGCCCGGTCGGAGAGGCAGTGGTCCAATACCGCGTCCAGCTCGGCTTTCTTAAAAGGCTTGGTCAGGTAGTCTTGCGCGCCCAGCCGGATCGCCTGCGCCACCTTGCGCGTATCCGCCACGCAGGAAAGCATCACAACCTTCAAGCCCGGCTGAATCTGGCGCATCTGCTCGAGGGTTTCGAGTCCGTCAAGCTCGGGCATCAAGAGGTCAAGCAGCACAAGGTCCGGGGAGTGGCCGTTACGCAGTTGCTGGAGCGCCTCCACTCCGCTGCGCGCCGTGGTGACATGGTAAGAATCCACTTCCAGGAGGGTTTGAAGATAACGCAACATGCTGGGTTCGTCATCAACCACCAAGACGTTACCTGGATGGGTCATTCAACTTCTCCAGAATTTAAGATGCTATGAAGCGCACTGCTCATAACCAATAGGACTTAAGCTCCATTTACCGGAGTCCTGCGTCATCTCCAGGAAGGCATAGACCTTTTCACTTCGGCAAAGATCGGATCCATTGCAAAACATAATAATCTCATAAGTTTTTCAGTTACTTGTTCAACATTAGCACGAAGGAAGGGTCTTGCGCGCGCTTTTCGCGTGCTTGTGGAGCGGGCTTTGCGTCCGGTGGCCCCGAGCTAAATCCGGGCCTGATCCCGGTGGGTCCGGGCAAGCGGAAACTGGAACGAGGGTTCGTCTCGAAACCTGCTCCGGTTGCCTTCAAAATGGCTTAAGTGGAAGCAAGAATGAAAACGTGCTTCCCGAACCTAATTCGCTCTCCACCCAGATTTTCCCATTGTGCGCCAGGATCAGCCTTCGCGCGATGGCAAGGCCCAATCCCATGCCTCCCACAGGATCGCCAGTTTGGGGCAGTTTTACAAAGTCGTCGAAAATTTCTTGCTGGTATTCGGGCGCAATGCCCGGTCCCGTGTCAGAGACGGAGACGCGCGCCGAGTTCGGACCGTCGAGCGGCTTCCGCCGCCGATCGTGCGTGAAACGGGTCTCTTGCTGGCTGCGCCGCTCCCACAGGTGCAACTCCGCCGTCAGCCAGACGGCGCCTCCCACAGGAGTGAACTTCAGCGCGTTTTCAAGCAGGTTGGAGACCACGTGCTGCAATTTATCGTAATCAAAAGCAAATGTGGGCAGCGGGTTGCGAGCCGGCAAATAGAGCGCCACGCCCTTTTTCTGAAATGAAGAAAGCCAGTAGGAATAAAGTTCCGAGAGGCAAGCATTCAAATCGTTGGCGCTGTATTTCAGCGCCAGCTTGCCTGTTTCGAGCGCGCTGTAGCTGAGAAAATCCTCAATGTACTGCCGCAGGCGCGTGCAATTAATCTGCGACTCCTGCAAAATTTGCTCCTGCCGCTCATTGATGGCGCCAGGCTTCTTGGTAAGCATGAGCTCGATATAGCCTGAAATAATAGCCAAGGGTGTTTTTAGCTGATGTGCCGCCGTCCCCAGCGCGACCGTGCGGCGCCGGTTTTCCTCTTGCAACTCCTGGAAGCCGCTGAGCAATTCCGTATATCCCGTAGGGGTCATTCCCGTTGCGTCGTCAATCATTTCGCTGGCCACGCCATCAAGCTTCTCACCGGCTTCAGGCTCCGAGGTTTGGGGACTTGACTGAACCTTACTCATGTTTAATCCTTGTCGTGCACGACTTGCACGTGCTTAATTGGATTGCTCCGGCTTCCCGTCTTTCGGCTCACAGCAGTCTTTAGTCTATGCCGTACATGCTTCTGAAAGGTGAGACCCCCTATAAGCAATCGCCAAGGGGAAGAGAAATCCTCTTCCTAGGATGAGAAAAGGTTTGCTCTTGGATTTTAATCGCGCCCTTGATCTTGCTCGATGGCTCGGCGACAACCATGTTATCTTATTGTGAGTTATAGTAGTTATTGGGGCAGATAAAAAAGGTTTCATGAGCTTCTTTGGCCCTTTGCTTGCTAATATGTCACAAGAGGCGCATGGTGTCAACGAGCGGTGAAATGCCATGTGAGAACTAATGCCCATCGTTTCTGACGTTCAGAAGCAAGGAGTTGTTGTGCAACAGCGTAAGCGGACCAAAGAGCGCCGGCTCTCCCAGCGTTTGCCGCTCGCCGTGCCGATTTTTGCTCGCGGGCACGATGAGTTGGGCAAGGAATTTCTGGAATTTACAACCACACTCAACATCAGTGCCAATGGCGCCCTTCTCGCTATGCGCCGTTATTTGGCCCCTGACACGAAAATCACTCTCGAAATACCCGCCGCCCCTTTGCCGCGTCTTTCGTCGCGGCCCGCAATGGTGCGGTCCCTGCAGGCTCAAGTGGTGCGCGTGACCCGCTCCGAGCCTTCGTACCTTTGGGCGCTTAGCTTTAGTCATCCCATCACTTAAATCGGCCAAACCATCGTTTAGCTTGAGCTTTTATCGCTTTTTGTGCGCTTTCCGCGCTTTGCGGGACGCGCTTGCGCGCACTCGCGCTCAAGCTTGAAGTCTCAGAAGCGATTCAGGGGCGCAGAACTAAGATTACGCCTTGAAAATCCCGGCGCGGTCTAATTTTGCGGGCTGGATTTGCCGATGTTATATTGCTGATCGCTGCTGCAGCGGTCCTGGCGGGAGCACGCATACGCCCCGCCATTTGCCAGACCTTTGAACTAGATCTGACCGAGTTCCAATCCGGCCCTAAGCTGGCCCCCGAGTGGCGCTTACCCAGTAAGAGGAAAACATGGCTCTACAAAAGCAGGAAACTTCGCTGAGCAATGGGAATGGGATTCCGCCCCAAGCGGTGCTTACGCCTGCCGACGCCCGGCGTCTGCAAGCTGAGGCGAAAGCTCTAGTCTCAGAATTCCAGGAAAAGCTTCAGCAAACGCTCCATCTTTTCAAGCTCAAAGCGGCCAAGCAGGTGGCGCACGAGCTGCCAAACATCGCGGGGAAGCTGCTCGAACAATTTACAAGCGAATATCAGAAGCTCGCCAATGAAACCGCTGAGCAATTGAGAAGGGACCTCCAAACGGCAGGCCAGGAGACTAGCCAAGCCCTCTCGAAACAACTCGCCGAGATTCGCGAGGGCGCTCTCAATGGCTTTCTTGCCGAGGGAATGGCTTCCCTTGAAAAAACGCTCAGCGAATCAGCCGGCCTCCTGCAGGAGCAGAGTCAAGCTCTTGCACAAAACGCCAATGCCGCGCTGCGTTCGGTTGAAGCCGCCGCGGGAGAAGCGTCCGACCGCTTGCAAGCAGCCCGCGAGCAGGTCGAATCCTCACTTCTATCGGAACACAAAAGGCATCTTGAGGAGCTTGCCGCTTCAGGCCGGAATGCTGACGCGGCCGTCCGCTCGATTGAGGCTGCCACTGCCGAGGCTGCCGCTAAGTTGCAAGCGGCGCGCGAGGAGATTGAATCCTCGATTGTTTCTGATCACAAGAAACGCCTCGAGGAGCTTGCCGCTTCGGGCCGGAATGCTGACACGGTGATTCGCTTGATCGAGGCAGCCACTGCCGAGGCTACGGCCAAATTACAGTCTGCCCGCGAGCAAATGGCGGCTTCCCTGCTCGCCGATCAGCAAAAGTACGCCGCCGAACTCGCGGTTTCGAGCGGGAACGCGGATACCGCTATGCGCGCGGTTCAAGATGCGTCGAGAGAGGCCGCGGCCAAGCTGTGGGCAGCCGGGGAGCAAATGGAATCCTCGCTGGCCTCCGAATACAAAAAGCGGGCCGAGGAACTCGCCGCTGCCAGCCTGAACGATCTTGCGCACAAGGCTCAGATAAGCGTAGACGGGTTCGAGGCGCAACTTGAAGGCGCTTTGAGCGCGTTCAAGCGAAAGGCGACGGCTCGAATCGATGAAGACATTGCAAAAGCCACCGCAGGGCTGCTTGAGCGATCCGCCGGACAGCTTCAGCAGCAGACTGACGAGGTGCGCGAAAAACTACTGGCCGATTTAAGAGATTCTGGCTCCGGTGTGCTCGAAGACACGCGGAGGCAACTGAAAAAAATCGAGAAGGCCACGTCTGAAATCTTAAATGAAGCCGCCCGGGCGGCGGCGGAAAAGGCCGTGAGCCAGGCGGCGCGGAGCGTGGAAGATCAAGCCCAGGTGGCGATTTCACGCAGCGCCGAGCTTGCGATTTCAAAGATTACCGCCGCGCAGAAGACGCTGCAGACCCAGGCCGAGCTCGGCGTCACCGATCACCAACGGCAACTCGCGGCAGTCTCGCTGGCAAGTGTCGAAGGCGCTCAACGCGCGTTGGATAAACATCTTGAAGTTTTTTGGAGCCAGCTTCAGCGGCAAACCGATGAGAAGCGCGAGAAACTGCTGACTGATTTAACAGAATCGGGTTCCGTGGTTCTGGAGGACACGCGACGGCAACTTGGAAAGCTCGAAAAGGCGTCCTCCGAGATTTTACAAGAGAGCGCGAGGTCCGCCGCCGAAGAGGCCGTGGGTCAAGCGGCAAAGAAGGCCGAAGAGCAAGCTCAAGGGGCAATTTCACGCGGCGCCGAGCTTGCAATTTCAAAGATTACCGCCGCGCAGAAGACGCTGCAGACCCAGGCCGAGCTCGGCGTCACCGATCACCAACGGCAACTCGCGGCAGTCTCGCTGGCAAGCGTCGAAGGCGCTCAACGCGCGCTCGATAAACATCTTGAAGTTTTTTGGAGCCAGCTTCAGCGACAAACCGATGAGAAGCGCGAGAAACTGCTGACCGATTTAACAGAATCGGGTTCCTCGGTTCTGGAGGACACGCGACGGCAACTCGGGAAACTCGAAAAGGCGTCCTCTGAGGTTTTACAAGAGGGCGCGAGGGCCGCCGCCGAAAAGGCCGTGGGTCAAGCGGCAAAGAAGGCCGAGGAGCAAGCTCAAGGGGCAATCTCGCGCAGCATCGAGCTTGCAATCTCAAAAATTAATGCTGGAGAAAAGGATCTGAAGACCCAGGTTGAGCTGCGTGTCGCAGACTTTCAAAAACTGTCGGTTGCGGTTTCAGAATCGGCCCTGGAGAGCGCGCAACGAAAACTGGATAGCCGTCTTGAAATTTTCCACGGCCAGCTCGAGGCCGCCGCCGGAACCATCGAGCAGATTGTTCTGGATAAGAGCAGGCAGGACTTCCCTCGCGTGGCCGCTGAACTTGTCGAAACCACCGCAGCGGGCATGGAGAAGAAAGCCGACCTGATGGTCCGGCAGATCGAAGAAAAAATCCAGGCTTCTGGCTCAAACCTGGCGGAGAAGGCTTGCCGGCAGGCTTCCACGGAAGCCGAAAACTCTCTCCGGTCTATGCGCGAGAGCGCGATCGAACAAACACGCGGCCAGATGCAGCAGTTATTCAAGGAAATGGCCGCCGCGAGCCGCGCGCAATTCGATACCGAGATTGAGCAATCGATCCGCAAGCAACGCAAGTCAGTGCAGGCGCAAATAGAAGAGATGAGCCGGGTCAGCATCGAGCATTTGCGCAGCGCGGCGCCGCAGGTTGGGGCCGCGCCGGCTCCTGCTTCGCGAGCGCGCACTTTTATGCTGGTTCTCGTCGCGCTTATTCCAACTGTCTTATTTCTCTATCTTGCCAACCGCCCCGTGATGAGGCTTACGCCCAACGCGCCTGCCGATTTCGTGGAAGCCTATCCTGAGTTGACCAGCGCGCACGCGGATACGGCTCAGAAGCTCGCCCAGACCTATTGGGATTGGGCCGCAGTGCATCTTACGGCGGATTATCCCTATGGCAGCCAGTTACCGGAACAACCTCCGGCGCTGTTCGACGCCGAGGGACCCAGCTTCCCCACCGGCGTTGAAGCCGACGTGGCGCGGACGCGATACTGGCAGAAACTCAGGCAGCTCTGGAGCGACCCGCAGTCGTGGCAAAAGATTCAAGTCTGGAACCAGCATTAGCTCGCTCTCCGAATGGCGCGCCGGCTTGAGCAGCCCCAGCCGGTCGTAGTGATGAAGCGCCCGGACGGTAACCCCCGCCATCTCCGCGAACTCATTAGTCCGATACGCTTTCTTCACAGTTTGCCTCCAGCAGCATCTTCCGCCCTGACGCAGCGTCAGAGTCAAACAATTTTTACATTTTTTTTACTTGCACGCTGCAAGCGATGTGCTACATTGCCTGAAGTGTCCAGGAAATCAAAACCCCGGCGGCGTTCCGGCTGCCCGGTGAGCATTGCCCTGGAAGAGTTTGGCGACCGTTGGTCGCTCCTGATTGTCCGTGATCTCATGGTCCGCGCCTACCGGACGTTTAAGGAGTTCCAGGAATCAGGCGAGGGGATTGCCACCAATGTTCTTGCAGACCGTTTGCGAAAGCTCGCGGCGGCGGGAATCGTAATCCAGGAGAGGGACGAGGCGGACAAGCGCCGGATCAACTACCGCCTCACCGAAAAGGGCATTGACCTGGCGCCAGTGCTGCTGGAGCTGCTGATCTGGAGCGCCCGGCATGAGGAGACCGCTGCGCCTTGCGCGGTGATCGCCCAGATGGCGGAGAATCGCACGACAGTGCTGGTCGAAGTCCGCCGGAGGTGGGCAGAACGCGACCCCACACCGCTGCTGCCCAAATTCCAGGAGGAATAATGGCCGCTAGAAGCTGGAGTCCCAAGAAATTTCCGGCGCTTGTCGATTTTGCGCATCCTCGTTCGTCGTTAGGATAGCGAGCCGGCTGCCTCGGATTGAAGCCGGCCGTGAATTAACCCAAAGGAGATAAAGCGATGCGTTTTATGGTGCTTGTGAAAGCCAACAAAGAGTCGGAAGCGGGCGTGATGCCGAGCCGGGAAATCCTGACCGCGATGCAGAAATACAACGAAGAGCTGCTGAAAGCCGGCGTGATGCTCGCGGGAGAAGGGCTGCGGCCAAGCTCGAAGGGGGCGCGCGTTAAGTTCGTGGAGGGCAAGCAAATTGTCACGGACGGTCCATTCGCCGAAACGAAAGAACTCATTGCCGGATTCTGGGTTTGGCAGGCGAAGTCGATGGAAGAGGCATTGGAGTGGCTCAAGCGCGCTCCATGCGGCGGCGGCACAGAAATCGAGCTTCGGCAAATTTTTGAGATGGAAGATTTTGCCAAAGAATTAACGCCTGAGCTCAGGGAGCAGGCGCTGCGGCAACGCGCGAAGGCCAGCGAGTAGCGGCGACTTTACGTCGCCATAAGTCCAGCGTGGTCAGCAAGTCGATGGCGGGATAAACCCGCCTTCACTTCAGAAGCCTTTTATTGAGGATTACAGAACATTGTGACGGTTTCGTGTAGCGCCGGCATCCTGCCGGCCTTGAAAATATGCCGCCGAGACGGCGGCGCTACAGGACCGCGTGTCACCATATTATGTAATTCTCAGTAGTTTAAAAACGACCGACTCAATCCAGAGAAAGGATAACTATGAGCAAAGTGCGATTATTGGTGGGGACGCGCAAGGGCGCTTTTATTCTGAATTCGGACGGCAAGCGCGAAAAGTGGGATGTAAGCGGGCCGCATTTCGCGGGCTGGGAAATTTATCACCTCAAAGGGTCGCCTGCCGATCCGAACCGCCTGTATGCTTCGCAATCGAGCGGCTGGTTCGGGCAGGTAATCCAGCGGTCGAGCGACGGCGGCAAAACGTGGGAGGCGCCGGGCGGCGGAGTGACGATGGCGCCAGGCGGGATGCCGAAGGGCGAGAGCAATAAATTCGTCTACGACACTGATCCCAAAACGGGCAAACCGCTCACCACGCATCAGTGGTATGACGGCACGCAGCATCCCTGGGAGTTCAAGCGCGTCTGGCATCTCGAACCGTCGGTAAACGATCCGAATGCCGTCTACGCCGGAGTGGAAGACGCCGCCTTGTTCCGCTCGACCGACGGCGGACACTCCTGGCAGGAGCTTTCCGGATTGCGCGGCCACGGCACAGGACCCAAATGGCAGCCCGGCGCAGGCGGGATGTGCCTGCACACGGTCATTCTCGATCCAAGCGACCCTGGCCGGATCTACATCGCCATCTCGGCGGCGGGCGCGTTCCGCACCGACGACGGCGGCAAAACGTGGAAACCGATCAATCGCGGGCTGAAATCCCAATACATCCCCGACCCCAACGCGGAGGTGGGCCACTGCGTTCACCACATTGCGATGAACCCCTCGCGTCCGGGCGTGCTCTTTATGCAGAAGCATTGGGACGTGATGCGAAGCGACAACGCCGGCGACACATGGCAGGAGGTTAGCGGCAACTTGCCCACCGACTTCGGGTTTGTAATTGACGTTCACGCCCACGAACCGGAGACGATCTACGTTGTCCCCATCAAGAGCGACTCGGAGCACTATCCGCTCGATGGCAAGCTGCGCGTCTTCCGCAGCAAGACGGGTGGAAACGAGTGGGAGGCGCTCACCAAAGGCCTGCCACAGCGCGATTGTTATGTAAATGTGTTGCGCGACGCCATGACCGTGGATTCGCTCGATTCGTGCGGCGTGTATTTCGGAACCACCGGCGGGCAGGTATACGGGTCGGCGG
Organism: Terriglobia bacterium; assembly: GCA_035945515.1. Taxonomy (GTDB): domain Bacteria; phylum Acidobacteriota; class Terriglobia; order UBA7540; family UBA7540; genus RH2-MAG17b. Next base: position 13,235 of record DASZAE010000241.1, on the reverse strand, counting down.
ACGCCGGAGACAACTGGGCGCCCATCGTCGAACACCTTCCGCCCGTGTTATCGGTGGAGGTACAGACGCTGAACTGAGCGACAACTGCACTTGTAGCGGCGGCCTCTGGCCGCCGGGTTTTAAATAATTTAGACCGGCGGCCAGAGGCCGCCGCTACAACGTTGGGTGTCACTATAATTTGCGATCTGAATCATCGCGCGTTTGATCGTGGAACGTGCTGTGGAGTTCATTCCACAATATAGAAACCATCCAAATCGTTCTCAATGCTGAATTACTCCGAGCCGCCGACCGAGGAGATGGAATCCCGCGATCGCCGCGGGTACCACCAGCGGCCTGATAACTCCGCCGAAACGGCGGCCTGGGAACGGGAAGCAGTGTGGGCCGGAGCGATAGCTCGCGGGGACATCCGGCTCTATCGCTTTCCCGGCCTGTGGGCCATCTTAGACCGAGGTACTGCCATGATCCGAGTCATTCTCCCAACCCATCTGCGAACGCTTGCCCACCTCGATGGCGAGGTCAAGCTCGACGTTCAAGGCGAGGTCACAGTCCGCTCAGTGCTTGACGCGCTCGAAGAACGCTATCCGGTGCTGCGCGGAACCATCCGCGATCATGCGACGCAGCAGCGCCGCGCGTTCCTGCGCTTCTTCGCCTGCGAGCAGGATATTTCGCTCGACCCACCAGACGCTCCGCTGCCCGCCGCGGTTGCAAACGGCGCCGAACCCTTTCTGGTGATCGGCGCCATCGCCGGAGGATAGCCTACTCAACGCACCGACAAAGCTACGACCGTCGCATCATCAGTCTGGCATCCTTGTGAAAATTCATCCATCGCTGTGAAGATTGCCTGGACAACGTCGTCAGCGCATTGCGCGCCGCTTTCTGCCGCTGCGAAGTTGCATTTAACGGTGCGCGAGCGTACTCTTATATCACCCGAGGGGGGCAAAATTAAAATTCCCATCAAAATTGATTTCCGGAGACTGCAAATGACCCGTCTTGCCGTCATTTCCCTTTGTATGTTCGCGCTCGCTACGACTTCGCTATGCGGCCTCGCCACCGACCACATCCTCTTTGACCGTCTCGGGCCGACGCAGGCCCGTCTCTACATATCGAATGCCGACGGATCGGGGGAACGCCCTCTGACGAATGCGGGAACGTTCGATTACGATCCCTCCTGGTCGCTCAGGGGAGATTGGATTGTGTTCACATCGGAGCGCGCGGGGTCGGCGGATCTCTACCGCATTCATCCTGACGGAAGCGGATTGGAACGGCTGACGGACAATCCGGCATATGAAGACCAAGCAGCTTTCTCTCCCGACGGCAAGCAGGTTGTGTTTGTTTCAACACGCGTGGCTGGGAGAGCGAACCTGTGGATTCTCGACATCGCTACCCATAAGGCCACACGGCTGACCATGGGTGACGGCGGCGATTTTCGTCCCTCGTGGTCGCCCGATGGGAAGTGGATTGCGTTTTCGTCCGACCGGGGCAGTAATCTCCCGCGCGCCAAAGGCAGATGGGAGATTTTGCAACTGGCGGACGTGTACCTGATTCACCCGGATGGCAGCGGGCTGAAGCGTGTCTCCGGGCATGGAGGATTCTGCGGCAGCCCCAAATGGACGCCTGACAGCAAGAACGTAGTTGCGTACTGCATGTCGGCACAAGACACATACACTTATCGCTTCGGCAACAAGGATGGTGACGACGAACTGCTTAAGATTGACATCGCCACCGGCGCGACGACAGTCGTGCACGCCGGGCCTGGCGTTAAACTGATGCCGACCGTTTTGCCTTCGAGCCGGATTGCCTACCTTCGCAGAGACAAAACGATGAAAGGGGTCTTCTACGGAATGGGCACGCCGGGACCCAAGGGAGCGGATTTGCGTACTCCCTCCTGGTCTCCCGACGGCGGGCAGGTGGTGTACAGCCGCTTTATTGTGAAGGATCGTATTGAGCCGGTGAAGATGTGGAGCCGCAATCCGAAGTACGACCTTTCCGCCACGGCATGGCTGCCCGATTATGATTCAAGCGGGAAACACCTTGCGGTAACCAACATGGTCCCTCCGGGAATCACGAGCCTCTTTATCGTGGATGAAGGCCAACCGGGCCGGCCCATTCTGACGCGGAAGGAAATGATCCTGGCGCCATCGTGGTCGCCGGATGGCCAGCAGATCGCGGTGGGCATCGGCAAGTTTCCAGGTTTCGGTGCGCCGTTGGGCCAGGCCAATGCCACAGCACAAGTAGGCATTGTCAACGCCGATGGTTCCGGCTTTCACCTTGTGACCTCAGGCGCCAATAGCAACGCGTTTCCTTCTTTCGCCCCCGACGGAAAGCACATTGTCTACCGCACTGAAGGGCCCGGCGGCGAAGGGCTGCGAATTGTGAATCTCGAGGACCATTCGGTAAAGGCGCTGACCGATGGCTACGACAATTTTCCCGTGTGGTCGCCTCGCGGGGATTTGATCGCATTCATGCGCCTGATTGATGGGAATTTTGAAATCCTCACCATCCATCCCGACGGAACCGATCTGAAGCAGCTAACCCATACGAAGGGGAATGAAGCGCATATAGCATGGTCGCCGGATGGTGAGTGGATGGTGTTTACCAGCTCGCGGATGGGATTCAAAGACGAAGCTCTCTATACCAACAATCCGCAACCGTATGGGGAGATCTTTGTAATGCGCTATGACGGCGCCGATGTGCAGCAGCTCACCGACGACCAGTGGGAAGAGGGCACGCCCGCCTGGCAGCCTGAAAGAGCGCCACTCGCTCGCGGGGCTGCGTCTTCGCATTAGAAGTGCCCCATGCCTCCCCGCCGTTTGTTCGCGCGTTACCAGGTTTCTGAAAAAGTGGTGGCGCCAGTCTGGTCGATATAATCAATCTTCACTTGCGCGCCCGCAAAGCGCAGCATGGCAAAGCCGCGCATTCCGTACCAGGCGTTTCCTGGCTCGGGGCGCTGCTCGCGCCAGAGAATCGGAAACTGCTGAAGGTACGCGGGCTGATTGTTGTCGGGCGGATAGGGAAAGCCGCCGTGCCCCATGCAGCGAGATCTCACCTTGTAAGTTTCATTTTGATCGTAGACAATTCCCCGATGCTCGTGCCCCCAGAACCACGCATAGATGCTGTCGCTATCGAGAAAAGGTTTCACCTGAGGAAGCAGATACTTGCCCAGCCCATCGCCATCGAAGGCTGAAAAAAGCTGGTGATGGGTTAAGAGTATAATGCGCGCTGGCGGGTTGAACGCTTGGGCGTGCGCGATTTGCGCCTTCAGCCAATCCACTTCCAGGTTGACCAATTCACCCAAAGAGCTCGACGGAGTGTCGCCAGCCCGCTCGCACCAACTGGTGTCGAGCGCAATCAAGCGCCAATGCTGATTGCCCAAGTTGAAATAGCTGGCGGGCTGGCCGAAGAGCGGCAAAATGTTGAAGTAGGCGTTGCCGCCACTGTACATTTCGTGGTTTCCATTCAGGGTGAACGACTTTCTGTATTGCACTCCGCCCGGCCAGCAGGAAACCAAGTTGTGGCTGATCTCGTCGCCGAAACCCGCATAATACGTGTCGCCCAGATGAATGGTAAATTCCGGGGATTGCTTTTCAATTGCCGCCTTGATGGTCAAGGCCGGGGCCTCGCCCGTCGCCCAGTCGGCAAACAGCGCGAGGCTGGTGGACTCGGGCATGTCATACCGGAAAACGGTGAAATCCGCGCTGTGAACAAAGACGTGCTTCCCCTTCAGGCGCTCTTCGAGGCGCGCCAACAGGACTACGGACCAGCCTAAATCTCCCGAGTCAAATTTTTCCGGCGGCCCGTAAGGAGGCGCGGCGCCGGCCTCCTGTGCCAGAGCCGTGCTGGTGAGCCGGTCGTTCAGGTGCTCCTCCATCGCGCTCTGAAAAATGGCGCCAAACCGTTCGGAGGGAACGTAAGGAGCCGAGCTCTGCGGCACGCCCGCGTTCACCGTTTTGACGGCATGGTTCTGCGCGTTGCCCATCGAGGTGTTGAGTTGTTGCAACAACTGAACGCGCTCGGCTTCCCACGCGGCGTCGGTCTGAATTCCAAGCTTCTGCTTGGCGAGGGCCTTGAACTGGGGGTCGTCCGCCTCTAAAAGCTGTTTTGTGCCGCCCATCCAATCGAGCACCATGCCCACGTCGCGCACTGCTTTTTGCATTGGTTTTAGCCTTCCTGAACAGTTGTTAGCGCCGCCTCGCGCATTACAAAGTTAAAAGTGTTGGAGTTAAATTAATGCCTCTCACCATAGCGCAATTAGTCGAGGCGCGTCTAGTGTTCTGAATTATAGATTCATTGCATAAGTCCAAATGTCATTCCGAGCGCGGCCGCTACAACACAAACTCGGTTTTCTCTTGACAGGTTATTACTCATCTGATAAGCTATACTAGTTAGTAAACAACCGGCCTATCATGTTCTACTCCCTCGAGTGCCGGACTCAAAGGGAGAGTCATGTCCACAGGGGCCCGTTGTTCTGAGTTCCGCAGTCCACTATTTTACATACTCCTCGTTTATCTCGTCTTCTTCACTCATCTTGCTCATCTTGCCGCGCAGACGACGTCGACCCTTCAGGGAACCGTGACGGACTCCTATGCGCTTCCCATCGCCGGCGCAACGGTCACATTGAGCGGGCCGAGTCTGGCGAATGCGATTGTCATCGCTACAGACGCTGCCGGATCGTACCGCCTCGCGGGTCTCGTTGCTGGGACGTATCACCTTCGCGTGAGCAAACCGGGGTTTGCCACCGAGACGTATGAGAATCTCCCGGTCACGGTAAATCAAAGTCTGATTTTTAACGTGACCCTTCATCTCAGCGCCATGCGGCAGGCGGTCACCGTTTCGGCCCAGCCGCTGCTAATGGAGACTTCCATTTCGTCATCGGGCGCCACCATTCTGCCTCAACAGATCGCGCAGATGCCCCTTAATGGGCGGAATTACCTTGATCTGCTGCAACTAGTCCCAGGCGTCACCGTGAACCGCCAACGAGACGCCGGAACAGACGCCGCAGTGCCCATTCTCGGAGAGCGCGGCGGAAACGCCGCGTTTCTTATTGATGGAATGCCGAACAGCAACGGAGTGGACGGCGGCCCCGCAGCCCCTTTCGATCAAGATGCCATTCTCGAATTTCAGGCTCTCACGGCGGGTTACAAGGCGGAGTTTGGGCGCGGATCGGGCGGCGTCATCAACGTCGTGACCAAGAGTGGGACAGACGAGTGGCATGGTTTAGCATCCGCTTTTTATCGCAATGGCGCGTTCGATTCATCGGATATTCAAGGACAAGCCGTTCCCTTCCTCGTTCGCTGGGACGGAAGCGCCAATGTAGGGGGACCCGTCATTAAGCGCCGCGTGTTCGCATTTGGATCCCTGGAGCGCATCCGGGAGAACCGCCAACTGAATTTTGTTTTTCCACCGAATATTCCCGGTTTCCTGATCCAGCGCGAGGAAGGATTTGACCAAAACAATCAAACCTTCGAGACTCGCGGGTTCCTCAAGCTCGACGAGCCGCTGGGCCGCCATCACTTCACCGAAGAAATGAATTTGGTGAACGGCCACCAAACCAACTTTTTGCCGCTGTCGGAAGCCATTAACTTGCCTTCGACCAGAACGGATATCGATTCGCGGTATGTCATGTTGGGCTTTCATGACACGGTCATTTTAGGGCACATGGCGAATCCGTGGCTCCTCGACGCCTATTTTCAATATCGCGGCGAGCCTTCAACTGAACGGTCCGCGCACCCGGATGCCGCGCTTGCCACCACAGTGCTTAATCTCTTTAGCAGCACGAATACAGGGGGGCTTTTCGGCAACGAAGGACAGGCGGAATTTGGAGCCGGCTTCACGCCCTTAATCCTTCAGCCGCAATACACCTCAACCGGCGCTCATTTTGACAAGATGGCCGGAGCGCACGAGATCAGATTTGGCTGGGATTTCCAGTGCACCCACGTCGATGGCACGGAGGCTACGAACCTTCTCAATCAAGTGTTTGCCACAACCGCAGACTTCAATCAGTTTGGCCCTGTTAACTCTGGCGTCTATGTTCTCGAGACCGTGGGCGGTCTCACGCCGCAGGACAATCAGATTCGCCTGCGCGATAACTACAACGGCCTTTTCGCGCAAGACGATTGGAAGGTAGCGAAAAATTTGACTGCCAACCTCGGCTTGCGCTGGGACTACGATTCCCGCTTTCCGAATCGAACCAACTTTTCGCCGCGGCTCGGCGTGGCTTGGTCGCTAACGCCCAAGACCGTAGTTGATGCAAGCTGGGGCATATTTTACGACCATTACCGGCTTGGCCTCGCGCGCGACGTGCCGGGGCTTGGCGGCGCGAACCTGTTCAGGGACCAGACCATTTCTTTTCCACGATTGTTCTACGGAGATCCCACCATTCTTCCATTACTTGAAGGATTGTGCCCCTCAACGGACCTCACCGATGCACAGATCCACGCGACCGGCGCCATCTGTCCGATAGCGGGAATGCCCTTGTTTGGAATCGATTATTTGAATTCTGTGGTTGCGCCAGGCCACGCCCCAATCCCGCCTAACAGCGTGGTCAATCTGAGCAACGTGCAAGCGTTGACGGGCTTCACGCCGCAGCAATTTGTCAATGCCGCCAGTTCAGTAGTCGGCAAACAGCCAGGGTTTTTCTTCTGGGGCGGGTTTGGCAATCTCACCATGAATTTCCTGTCGCCGCAAATCTTCTCGGTCCCAATTACAGTAGCTCCGGGCTTCAAAACGCCCTACACCAGCGCGTTTCACTTAGGCGCGCAGCGGGAGATCGCCCGCAACACCATTGTTCAAGCGGATTACTATCACCGCGACATGAGCAATATTCTGGGCATCCGGACGACGAATCTGGCCTTCGCGGCGCGACTGCCCGGCCACACAGGAGAACTGGAGCCGGGAACGGGAAACCGTCCCATTCTTTCTTATGGCCCCTGGTTTCAAGGCCGCTATGACGGCATCAGCCTGGGACTTCGCAAGCAAATGGGCAAGCGTTTCGCAACTGACGCAACCTACACATGGGCGAACGCCGTGGATAACGCGTTTCGTTCGAGTCTGGTGAGCGAAGTTCAGACCGGCATGGGAGCGGGATCGCTCGGGGCAGAGGGACCCACCGACAGCTTCGTTGGCATTCCGCCCGTGGTCACCGACCCGGTGACGGGAAAAACCAATGCCAATGGCCCATTTACCGCAAGCAACGGCAACCCCGTTCCGCGGGCGGGGAAATTCTATAACGGCCCTAACCTCGATCGTGGTCCTTCAGATTTGGCCCTCGACCAAATGTTTTCTTTAGACGAAATCGCGCGGCTGCCCTGGAATTTTGAAGTCAGCGGCATTTTCAGAGCACAAAGCGGCTTCCACTTCACGGACGCGCTTCGCAATCCTGTGGATGTGGATGGAGACGGCATTTTCAACGGTGTGGACTTCGTAACCGGCCGCAACCACTTTCAAGCGCCGCCCTACCTCAACCTCGATATGCGTTTTTCCAGATGGTTCAATCTCGGGGACAAAGTCCGTGTTCAAACCCTGTTTGAGTTTTTCAATCTGCTCAACCGGCCAAACCCGGCGGCGGTTGAACAATATCAGTCAATGCCTGTGCCGCTCGGCAAGCCGCTGCAGGTCCTCCCCGGGCGCGAAGGGCAAGTGGGGTTGCGCATTGAGTTCTAATTCGATGACGAAAACCTATCAGAACGGATTCCGTCCGGCGCTCATTTTGACGAGCGTCTTCCTGATGATTTTTGCGGGCTACTGGGCTGGGGTTCGGCAGGAGCGCGGGATCACCGTCCCGCCGCAAAAAACTTATCAAATCGCCATCGGAGCGGCGCACCTGCAACTGAGCATGGGAGCGCTGGGCTTCGGCGTCATCGCAATCTTAACCGTTCTGTTTGTGGCGGCGCTTTTTCTCGCCATTGTTGCGCAGCGCCGCCGGCGGGAATGCGAAGCGGCCAATCGCAAACTGGAAGACGAAATCGCGGAGCGGAAGCGAGCGCAGGAGGAGGTCGGTCAGCTCAATGGCGTTTTAGAACAAAGGGTGGCGGAGCGCACTCAGCAGCTTCAAACCGCCAATCAGGAGATGGAGACGTTTTGTTATTCGGTGTCGCACGACCTGCGCGCGCCGCTGCGCGCCATTGACGGGTTCAGCGAAGTCCTCCTGACGGACTATCATGCCAAGCTCGATGAGCAGGGCCAGCAATATCTCCAGCGGGTTCGCAACGCCACCCAGCGCATGGCGCAGTTGATTGACGACCTCCTCGGCTTATCGCGGGTGACGCGCTTCGAATTGCGGAGCGATCAAGTTAATCTCACAGCCGCCGCACAGGAAATCGTCGCCGAGCTCCGCCGTCTCGAGCCAGAGCGGAACGCTGAGGTCGCCATTGCAGACGGTCTGACCACGCGGGGAGACTCACGGCTACTTCGGCAAGCATTGGAAAATCTTTTGGGAAACGCCTGGAAATATACGTCGAAACGGCCATCTGCCCGGATTGAGATGGGGGCTCGCGCGGGCGAGGGCGGAAGGCCTGTCTATTTCGTGCGGGACAACGGTGAAGGATTTGACATGAAATACGCCGGCAAGCTGTTTGAAGTTTTCCAGCGATTGCACAGCGCCTCGGAATTTCCCGGCACGGGCGTAGGCTTGGCGACGGTGCAGCGGATTATCCGGCGGCACGGCGGCAAGGTATGGGCGGAGAGCTCTGTCGGCCAAGGCGCTACGTTTTACTTCACCATACTGTAGCGTAGAGTTTTGTGGTCAAAAACTCTGCGGCTTTTCCAAAAATCGAAAATCAGAAATCCTGCCGTTCCAAAATCAGAGGACACAACAGTCTCAGAGAGAAACGATAGGGAGGCAGCACATGCGAGACAAGACGATCTTGTTGGTGGAAGACAATCCGGATGACGAAAACCTGACGCTGCGCGCTTTCAAAATCGATAACATCACCAACTCCATCGACGTTGCGCGAGACGGCGCTGAGGCTTTGGATTATCTCTTTAGCGAGGGCGCTTACGCGGGGCGCGGCTCCACAATGCCTACCCTTGTCCTGCTCGATCTAAACCTGCCCAAAATTGATGGCCTCGAAGTCTTGAGGCGCTTGCGCGCGGACTCTCGCACGAAACGAATCCCCGTCATTATTCTGACCACCTCCCATGAGCAGGAAGAAGTCTTTAAGGCCTATGAGAACGGCTGCAACAGTTACGTGCGCAAGCCCGTAGAATCTGCGCAGTTCCGCGACGCAGTGAAACAGGTTGGCCTTTTCTGGCTGATTCACAATGTCCCGCCTCCTGAGTGCGCATGAGACACTTACGTGGCGCAGCGTTTCACGTTTAAAAAACTGCAACTTTCCCACAATTGGAAATCCAAAATTGGAACCGCCGCCGGTTTTTTTAATAGTAAAGACCGGCGGCCAGAGGCCGCCGCTACAACTACTGCTCTGATGATAGTCTAACGGGAGATATTCAACCCCAGGGTTGGCGAGGGATAACCTGTTCGCGTTCCGTAGGCTTCACCTGCGGCTACTCGCCTCCCGCGCTTCGCGGTGGAGCGATTCACGGGCTCGGCCCCGCAACCTCGCTAAACTCTTCAGTTTATGCAGCTTGTCATAATTGTTTAAAATTTCTCGCCGTCTTCCCTTGCCCGCCTTTTCTCTTATAAAATTTGTTTCTGCTGTCGATTTCCTCGAAGTCGAACGTCGTACTGGTGGCGGAAGGAAAACCGAACGCTCTGTGGCGGCGAGGACGCCGCTACAGTCCCGAAGCTGGTTTTGTATCGCAGAGTTTCGTTGTCAAAGCTCTGCGGTTTTTGCCAAAATTGGAAATCTAAAATTAGAAGGGCCGCACAGGTAGTAGCCACCATTGGCGTTTTTTCAACTGCAGGCTTTTACGCGGGGACAAACCACTACGGGATCACATCACTCAAAAGGAGAATGCAACGATGCAATACCTACTGTTGATTTATGAAAACGAGAAGCGATACAGCCAGGGCTATCCTGAAACTGAGATGGACGAGTACATAGCCTTCGGAAAAGAGTTTGCCGGAGCAATCAAAGGGGGCAATGCACTGCAACCGACTAACACGGCGGCTACCGTGCGCGTGCGCGACGGCAAGGCGCTAACCACCGATGGTCCGTTCGCTGAGACCAAGGAGCAGCTCGGCGGCTACTATCTGGTCGAGGCCCGCGATCCCAAGGAGGCCATCGCCATGGCGGCAAAAGTCCCAGGGGCGCGTTTCGGTTCGGTCGAGGTGCGGCCCATTATGACATTTTCGTGACAGGCCAGATGGAAGCTTTTGACAAGCTTTCCAGTTGTTGAGCTTAGGCTATCCGGAGATACCTGCTGAAACAGTGCTGTAGCGGCGGCCTCTGGCCGCCGGATTTCAGAAGTGAAGACTGGCGGCCAGCGACGCTGCATCAATTGCCGCCGTCACGCGAGCTTCTGGAGAAAAGTCTGCTTTAAGAAATGAACCGCACATGCCTGACATGATGCAGTTCAACAATCAAATCGACAGGAGAAAGAAATGCCAAGTCAAGACTATGAATGCAGCATCAAGGCGACGGCAACGTTAGAGGAATGCTTTGAAAAGATTGGTCAGGTTTCAGAATGGTGGACAAAAAATTTCGATGGCAGCGCCCGAAAGCCCGGCGACGCCTTCACGGTTCACTTCGGAGAAACATTCGTCGATTTCAAAATCGCTGAAGCTATTCCTAGCAAAAAGATCGTGTGGCAAGTAACCAATTCCAATTTGCCTTTTCTCAAGGACAAGACCGAGTGGAACGGCACGAGCGTCATATGGGAACTCTCATCCGAAAACGGAACAACCACAGTGGCAATGATCCATCGCGGCCTAGTCCCCGAAGTCGAATGCTACAACAACTGCCAAGAAGGATGGAATTTCTACGTGACGAATAGCTTGCGTCGATTCCTGACCGAAGGCAAGGGACTCCCAGACGGCAAGGGGAGATCGAAAGGAGAAGTCTGATGTGTCCCGCTTGCATTGCAACTCTGGCATTGATTGTTGCTGGCGCAACATCTACCGGAGGCTTCGCCGCGTTTGGCGCGAAAAAGCTTCGCGCCAAAAAAATCAAGCTCACAACCCAAATTAAAGGAGAACAGAATGGCAACGCCAAAGGAGAGTAAAATTGATCTTCCGAGAGTCGCATCACAAGCCGAGTGGCTTGCGGCCCGCAAGGACTTGCTTTCAAAGGAAAAAGAATCTAACCGCCAGCGGGACGCGCTCAGCGCCGAACGCCGCAAGCTGCCGATGGTGGAGGTCGAGAAGGAATACATTTTCGACGGCCCGAATGGGCACGTGCGGCTGCGCGATCTCTTCGGCAACCACCGTCAACTGATCATTTACAGCTTCATGTTCGACCCAAGCTGGGAGGAAGGCTGCAAGAGCTGTTCCCATTTGATGGACAATGCTGCAGGCAGCATTGTTCACCTCGGCGCGCGCGATACGTCCTTCGTGGCCGTCTCTCGCGCGCCACTGGCAAAGATCGAAGCATTCAAAAAACGCATGGGGTGGAATTTCTTGTGGCTGTCCTCGGCCGGCAACGACTTCAACTATGACTTTCACGTGACGTTGGACAGGGAGGTGGGCAGTGTCGAGTACAACTACGCCAACGCATCCGATCTCGTGAAGGCAGGCAAGCTGTGGATCGACAAAGGCGAGCTCCCTGGCCTGAGCGTCTTCCTGCGCGCCGGCGACGGCGTTTTTCACACGTATTCAGCCTACGGACGCGGCCTGGACCTGTTCCTTAATACATATAATTTCCTGGACGTAACGCCGCTCGGCCGCCAGGAAGAGGGCGAGCAGATTCAGGGCTGGATTCGCCACCACGATAAGTACCCGGCGGAGCAGCCGATGGCGCAAATCTAGTGGCTGCGATGTGGCTACCCTATGAGAGCGTGTGATGAAAAGAACGACCGGAAATAGAATGAAGGAACGGGAAATCGCTGAGGTCGATCCGGCGTTCATCAAGGTTCTGAATGCCTTTGCCGCCGACCGGCAGGTGACGCACGGAGGTGGAAAAGGCTTCGGATCAGGCGCGCTCAAGGTGAAGGACAAGATTTTTGCTATGATTTCGTCGAAGGGCGAATTCGTCGTCAAGCTTCCGAACAAACGCGTCGACCAGCTTGTGGAGAGCGGCAAGTGCGAGCGGTTCGATCCCGGTCACGGAAGGTTAATGAAGGAATGGGTTGTGATCGGACCGGGAAAATCGGACTGGGTTAAACTTGCCAAGGAAGCTTGCGACTTTGTGAAACAAGGCAAGTAAGGAGAGTGCGAATGCGTTATATGTTTTTGATTTACAATGACGAAAAAGCAAGGGAAGGCGCCTCGCTAGAAGAACTTAAGAGGAACATGGCTGGGCACATTGTGCTGATGGATGAGGCTAACCGGCGCGGAATCTTCAAAGGCGCTGACCCACTGCAACCAACCAGCGCCGCCACCACCGTGCGAACAAGTAACGGCAAAATGATGATTATTGACGGCCCCTTCGCTGAAACTAAAGAGCAGCTTGCTGGGTATTACATCCTGGATTGCAAGGACCTGGATGAAGCACTCGAATGGGCGGCGAAGATTCCCACGGGGTGCAGCAACGGGACGAGTTGCGTGGAAGTGCGGCCCATCCGCGAGTTGTAGCCAAGCGCCGATTTTGTAGCGCAGAGTTTTGCGGCTGCGACTCTGCGATTTTTTCAAAAACTGGGAATCCCAATTAAGCGTGGCCATGCTCAGCGCCTTCCTAACCGTGGCCTTTGAACAGCACAACAAGCTCATGGTCAGTCCACAAAACGAATTGATCGTGGCTACCATTCTGGATAATGAATGACTTGAAAGAAGCAATCGATTCAGTGTTCCGGCGGGAGTCGGGCCGTATCGTCGCCAGCCTGATCCGAGTTTCAGGGTCTTTTGATCTGGCGGAGGAGGCGATGCAGGACGCGTTTGCCTCGGCGCTGGCGCGGTGGCCTGCCCAGGGTCTTCCCGATAATCCGGCGGCGTGGATTACGGCCGTAGCTCACCGCAAGCTGATTGACTACGCGCGGCGCGACCGCACCCGGCGCGACAAGGAAGATGAGATCCTGCGCGAAACCAAAACAGCGAGCCGCTGCGACGATGTTGCCGAGATGAACTTTCCTGATGACCGCCTGCGGCTCATTTTTACTTGCTGCCACCCGGCGCTGAGCACCGAGGCGCAGGTGGCGCTAACCTTGCGCACGCTCGGCGGCCTGACCACACCGGAAATAGCCCG
>DASZAE010000240.1:0-4020 GCA_035945515.1 Terriglobia bacterium | reverse complement strand
GGAACCACTGTCACCTTGGCGCAAACCTTTGTGGATGGCGACGCATGGCTGCCGTCCTATTTCTCCATTCATGCCAGGGGTCGCCTGCTATTGTTCAAAGGCGTGCGCATGAACCTGGAGGACCATTTCAGCGACTATCGCGTGTTCAACGTCAAAAGCCTAAGCAAGATGACAGCGCCCGCCAAGCTTCAGACTCCAGCCCGATGAACGGTGTATTTACCCGGATGATTCATGAATACGCCGGGCAAATCAAGGAAGCTGTGTTTTAACACCGCCAAAAAGGACAGCATCCAATAGGTTCGTTTGCGCGCCATAAGTCGGCGACGGCCATTGGCTGTAGCGGCGGCCTCTGGCCGCCGGTTTTTAATAGTAAAGACGGCGGCCAGAGGCCGCCGCTACAGAATCAGGCGCCGCCGACTTATGGCATCACGTATAGAACTCCGCCCCCCTTGGTGTGCCTTCCGATCCGTATGATTAACCCAACTGACCGGCCCTCTAGGGTGAGTAATGTCTATACCCCAGCGCCATTCTGGTTCAGGTAATCCCGGATTTTGCGGATGGCGGCAAGCATTTCCGGCAGGCGTGAATAGGCCGCGACGCATTTCAGCCATAGGAAGTTATCGATGGCAGGAGAGCCAGAGATCACCTTGCCCGGCGCGACGTCGCGCGGCACTCCCGACTGCGAGCTCACCACCACGTTGTCACCGATTTCCAGATGTCCCGCCACGCCTACCTGCCCGGCCAGGATCACATTGCGGCCGAGCTTAGAACTACCGGCCAGCCCTACCTGTCCGCACAGCAGCGCGTTCTCGCCTACATCGCAGCCGTGCCCCACCTGCACAAGGTTATCCACTTTCGCGCCCCGGCGCACGCGCGTCTCGCCCACCGTGGCCCGGTCAATGCAGGAATTCGACTGGATTTCCACGTCATCTTCAATGACCACAATCCCCGGCTGCACGATTTTGTAATAACCTCCGTCCGCCTGCTTGGCGAATCCAAAGCCGTCGCCGCCCACCACCACGCCGTTCTGCAGGATGACGCCATTGCCGATGCGCGTATTTTCGCGCACCACGGCGTGCGCGTGCGCGAAGAAGCGGTGTCCAATCCGCGCGCCGGAGTAAATCACCACGAAGCTTTTGAGCACGCAATCGTCGCCCAGCGTCACGCCGTCTTCCACGACTACGTAGGGTCCAATGGAAACATTCCGGCCTAGGGTTGCCGTGGGAGCGATTACGGCCGTCGGATGAATCCCCGGGCGCGGCCACGCCGGGGGATGAAAGATTTCAAGCGCGCGCGCGAACGCAAGATAAGGATCGTGGGCGCGAACGAGCGCGCGACCGGGTAGCTGAATATCCTGGTCCACAATGATCGCGGCGGCGGCCGTGCTCGCTGCTTTGCGAACGTACTTCGGATTGGCGAGGAATGTTAGGTCGCTCGCCGTCGCATCCTCCATGCCCGCAACACCCGAAATCTCAAGGTCCGCCGGGCCTTCCAGTTGAGCCTCAATCTGCCGGGCGAGATCACCAAGCTTCATGCTTCCTCTCTTTGTTGCCGATAACATCATGACGGATGACGGCAAAATCTTAGGCTTTTGTAATGATGCGCCGCTAAGTAAAGCCACCCGGTCTATTGTAGCGCCGGGCGTGATCGGCAGGCGGCGCGAACGTGGTTGATCTCTTATGAAGCCAGAGCGAAACCAACCGAGCAAGCGGAAAATCGAAGTCCTCATTGTCGATCAAGAGGCTGTCTTCCGCATGGGATTGCGGCGGCTGCTGACGGAGGACGATCTCGACGTGGTGGGCGAGGCCGAGAACATTACTCAGGCCACTCATCTGGCGCGCCGTGCTAAGCCGGATGTGATCTTCGTACAGGCCGAGCTTGTCCCCGCCAAATCGCTCGAGGTGCTCGCCAAGCTGCGCAGCGCGTCCGCGGGCTGCAAGCTGGTGATCACAGCGGCAACGATGACCAACGGTTCTCCGCTGCAATACATCCGCGCGGGCGCTTCGGGCATGATTTTGAAATCGGTCGACCCCAGCTTGTTTGTGAAGTGCGCGCGCAAGGTGATGGAAAGCGAAGTCTGGCTGCCCAAGCACGAAGTGGCTCAAATGGCAAACGCGCTCGGCACAACGCCGATGGAGCTGCGCCGGCCCGCCGATACGCTCACCCACCGCGAGAAGATGATCATCAGCTACCTCGTGCAAGGCTGGCGCAACCGCGAGATTGCCGACCATCTCTCGATCAGCGAGCAAACGGTGAAGAACCACTTGCGCGCCGTCTACGACAAGGTTGGAGTTTCAGATCGTCTCGAGCTGGTGCTTTACGTGATTCATCAGCGCGTGCAACTGCCCCCCGCCGCTACTGTTACCGCCGCCAGTTAAAACTCATTTTGACCCAGTATTCATCGCGTTCTGCGCCGTGCAACTATTCGTGTCGCGCTGCGGCAGCAACTCAAGCATCTCTCATCTCTTTTCTTCTTTCCATCCCTCTCCTTCGGAGTCTGTGTGACAACTGCGGCTGTAGCGGCGGCCTCTGGCCGCCGGTCTTTAATGTCGAAAAGACGGCGGCCTGAGGCCGCCGCTACATTTCAAGGGGAAAATCAATCCGTGACAAACGTGGCGAGGCGGCGGAGGCGGTCGTGGCGGCGTTGAATCAGGGCGTCCGATGTGAGACTAGTGAGATCATTGAGACTGGAGGCGATCATCGGGCGCAGCAGGCCGGCTGCGGCGGCGGGGTCCGAGTGGGCGCCGCCGGGAGGCTCCGGGGCCACTTCATCCACAATGCCAAACTGGAGCAGGTCTTCCGCCGTCAACTTCAGGATGCGCGCGGCCTCTTCCTTGTGCTCCCAATCGCGCCACAAAATCGACGAGCAGCTTTCGGGCGAGATCACCGAGTAAACCGCGTTCTGCATCATCAGCACTTTGTCACCGACGGCGATGGCCAGCGCGCCGCCGCTGCCGCCTTCGCCGTGGATGACGACGATAATCGGCGCCGTCAGCTTGGGAATTTCCTTCAGGTTGTAGGCAATGGCCTCGGCCTGCCCGCGCTCTTCCGCCCCGATCCCAGGATAAGCGCCCGGCGTATCCACAAACGCAATAATCGGCAGCCCGAATTTCCCGGCCAGCCGCATCAGACGCAGGGCTTTGCGGTAGCCCTCGGGCTTTGGCATCCCGAAATTGCGCGCTACTTTCTGCTTGGTGTCGCGCCCCTTTTGATGGCCCACCACGAAAACGGGCCGTCCCTCGAAACGCGCGAGCCCGCAAACCACAGCCTGGTCGTCCCCAAAATGTCGGTCGCCGCGCAGTTCGGTGAAATCGGTAAAAAGCATCTCGATATAATCGAGCGTGTAAGGGCGCTGGGGATGGCGGGCGAGCAGGACGCGCTCCCAGGCGGGGTTGGTCTCGCGCGTCGCGGAAGGATTCTTGCGCAGCGATTCTGCCATCTGACGCAGCCGTCCGATCTCTTCCACGCTACCCGGCGAATCGGGCACGCGCTCAAGCTCGGCAATCTGCTCCTCAAGATCGGCAAGCTGACGCTCGATGTCATTTGTCCCGGACTTTTCCGCCATCTTCCTCTGACCCGGTATTTTTGCCCTGGCCGCTGTCGCCATATGAGATGTAATGCCCCAGTAATATTATCCTAACACCGTTCGCCAGCCTGGAGGTAGCTCTTAAAGGCAAGATTAGAGCATTTTAATCTTCCTTTGTTTTCAATCATCACTAGGCTTCGTTCCGCGAATTTTGTATGTTTCGCCCCATTTCCTCCCGGCCATTTTCTAATCTTTGGAGGCCGTTTTGTAGCGGCGGCCAGCCCCTGACAAAGTTCGGCCGCCGGATTGGGGGGGCGGAGCTTCAGCTCCGCCATTACTTGTCCACTCTCAGATGCGGCTTCACAGGCTGCGGAAAAACGCTGATTTTTTTGTTTTTCGCTGTTTTCCGCTGCGAATTGTTGGCCATCATGGATTTTTCCGCAGAGGTTTTCGCGGTCTGGGGTGTTCCGGGGAGGCTGTTTTCGGCTCCCGGA
>DASZAE010000239.1:0-6250 GCA_035945515.1 Terriglobia bacterium | reverse complement strand
CTACAGCCGCAGGTATCGCTCTAAAGCCTACCACGCAAGATGCAAGCCAAACTGCATATTTCTCATGGGAGACTGCACGTCGGTAATCAGGCCGGCAGTTGGCGTATCCGTATTGGTATTGCTCGGATTCGCCAGGTTGGTGTAATTGAATGCGTTATACACATCCCAGCGGAATTGCAGGTTGAACCGCTCCGAAAGCTTGAAGTTCTTAAGCAAAGACCAGTCGGCTGCGAAAAGCGGTGGGCCCACCAGCGAATCGCGCCCAGCGCCGCCAAAGAGGAACGGGCCGGGGATGGCATACGCCGCCGGATTAAACCACTGGTTGCGGTTGTGCGGCGTCCCAGCAAACGGATTCCCAATCTGGTTGGGGCGGAGACTCATGTCGGAATTCAGCGAACTATTGTTGGCAAGGCTGGGTGAAAAGGGCATCCCGCTTTCGATGCTGGTGATGCCTGTCCACTCCCAACCAGAAATCACCTGGCTCGCAACTCCACTCGAGTTCGAGAGCCAACGCTGTCCCTTGCCGAAAGGCAGGAAATAGGTGTGTCCGAGCGTAAAGACTTGTGTCCTGTTGAACGACGCCGGTCCGTAATCGAGCTTCGTATCGTATTGGTCGGTGGCGGTGCCAAATTCTCCAAAGTCGAGCGCCCTCTGATACGTATAGTTGGCAATAATGGAGAGATTGTTTGAGTATTTCTTGACCACTTGCACCTGAAGCGCATTGTAATTGCTGCTTTCGCAGTCGCACTTATTAAAGATAGTCTGCTCGATCCCAAACTGCGCAAAATAGGGCCGCCGCAGATCGAAGTTGGTTCCAGGCCCTGGAATAGCGGAGTTCATGTTCCATCCCATATTCAAATCGCGGCCAACATTCCCCACATAGCCAGCCGAGGCGGTGAGGCTGGCGCCGAACTGGTGCTCAACGGTGAAGTTGTAGGAATCAACCCAGGGAATAGTGTTGTTGGTGGGAATGTGCGGCGTGCCGATCCTGTTCGGAAGCGGCAACCGGCCATTTGAAGGAATCGCAGGAAATACGGGCAATGGCGGCGCAGTGCCGAGCGACGGCTGCGCGGGAGGCGCTCCAGCAACGAATTGCACCGGGAAAAACGAATTGGTGGTGGAAAGGTTCTGGTTCACGATGGAGGGATAGATGTCAGCCGCCAGATCGTTAAAGTTCCAGCCAAACGTTCCGGCAAAGTAGCTGCGTCCATAGCCCGTGCGAATAACGGTCTTTGGAGTGAGAGCGTATGCAATGGCAAGCCGCGGAGAGAAATTGTGATAGTCGGTGTTAACTCCGCCACTCTGCGAAACTCCGCCCACTCCAGGAATGTAGACGGTATTGCTCGAGATGTCATAACGGCCACCCTGTCCCGGATGAAGGGACGTGTCCGCAAACCAGGTGTCCCACCGTAGGCCGTAATTGAGCGTAAGTTTCGGAGTGATCCTCCAGGTATCTTGCGCGAAGTAGAACATACGCTTTTGGCGGTCCTGCTGGTTAGTGGAAATCTGGGCAAACCGCTGGAATTGACGCGGATCGCCCAGCAAGAAGCTTGCAAGCCCCGATCCTGAATTGGCGTCGGTCAGCGAGGACGTCACGTTAGGCTGGAACGCATAGACACCTGCCCGGTGATTATCGCTTGGCAGCCGCAGATTCTGCGCGGCTTCCACTTGGCCCCCCCATTTGATGGTATGGTTGCCGACGATCTTCGTCCAGTTGTTGACCCATTGAAATACGTTTTCGGTTTCGTGTAGAGGACAATTGCACTGGAAACCCATTTGAAAGGCGCCCGTGCCATTGATGTTCATATCAGGAAGACCCCCGCTGCCTGCGAGAGCGGGTAGATTGATCCCCGGAATGCCCGCTTGTGCCGCCAGGCTGGTATTCGCATCCAGAGGGTTTTCCAAAACGCGGTAACGTGTGGCGCCAAAGCGGAAATCGGTGAGCATCGTGGGGCTGATCGTATAGTCGGCTCCCAAAACGCCGTTATCGGTTAACCCATTCGAACGGCCTTCGTACATATTGACGCCCTGCGGATTGACTTCAGGCCCGCCGTACAATCCAAACGCTCCGGGCGAAAGAACGTAGATGTTCTCATAGCTGTACCGTCCAAAGTATGTGAACCTATCGGTCAAATTATGATCAACGCGGATATCGAATTGGTCCGTGTCGTAATTATTCACTCCATTGGCAATGTAATTTTCGCCCGGCCCGGATGCGCCGGGCAGATTGGGGAGCGGCAGAAAGTTGAGAAGCTTGGCGGCTTGCGAGACGATGGATGTCGTAGGAATCTGAGCGCCGGTAAAAAGCTGGCGTCCCGTGCCATCCGGATTTCCGGTCGCAGGATTGTAGATATTCACGCCCAAATCGGCGAGCGATCCCTGGCGCTCAGCCGCAGTTGGCACGCGGGTTTGCGTTGAACCGCCCAGATCCTCGCGATTTCCCTGGTAGTCAAAGAACCACCAAGCCTTATCCTTTTTGATCGGTCCGCCCACCGATCCCCCAAACTGGTTCCAGCGAAGCTCAGGTATGCCGCGATGGGCTGGCGCCGGGGCGCCGGGCGCGTGAATGCCTTGTGTAAACGGATCGCGGGCCTGGAAGATATCGTTCTGAAGATATTCGAAAAGCGAGCCGTGAATCTGATTACCGCCGCTCTTGGTTTGCACCTGAATAACCGATCCGCCCGCTTGGCTGAATTCCGCCTGATAATTGCTAGTCGTTACCTTGGCCTCCTGAATGGAGTCGAGCGGCGGATTGACGTTAATAATGCCCAGCACAGCATCGTTATTGGTGGTGCCATCGATCATGAAATTGTCGTTGGCATATTCCTGGCCATTGGTGTTCACCAAAATATCGTTGCCAGGGTTTTCGTTCAACGGATGCTGGAAATTGTTCTTGACCGTTCCTGGGACGAGCAGCTCAAAGCTGGTGAAGTTGCGATTAATGACCGGCAGGCTCTGAATGATGTGGGACGTTAAGTCGGTGGTCACTTCTGCGTTTGTGGTTTGAAGCAAGGGAGGAGCGCCGGTGACGGTGACGGTTTGGGACATTGAACCCACTTGTAGTTTCGCGTCGACGCGCGAGGAAGTCCCCACGGCTACCGTCACATTCTGCTGCGAAAAAGATTGAAAGCCCCGCTTCGAGAAATTCAGGGTGTACGTTCCAGGCAGGAGATTGGGCGCGGTATAATTCCCGGAATCGTTGGTCTCAGCAGTCACGACCACGCCGGTGGCAACGTTCTTGATCGAAACCTGGACTCCGGGAACTGCCGCGCCCGTGGAATCCGTAACTGTGCCAATAATATTGCCGTAGGTGGCTTGCCCGAAAGCACAAGGCGCCAGCGCCGCTAAGGCCATCATTAAGAGAAAAACAAATATTTGAACCTGTTTTCGATAACTTGTCATAAATCCTCCACTCCCACCTGTTATCAGTCGTAATTCGAAAATTACAAATCACAAAAACACGTCTCACCCTAACCCTCTCCTCGAATAGGAGGAGAGGGTTAGCCCGCGTTGCGGGATGAGTGAGGGAGGTAGAGCACAACGGGTTGCTACGGTCAAACTTCGCTAATGCCAATCACTTGTAAATCAAGGCTCCGCCCGAATCCCCATATTCACAGTGTTATAATTAGATAGTTATTCGGGGCTTTCGGGGAGTGACATACCGTGATGTAACGGCGAGCTAACGGTTACAGTTCTTGTAGCAACGGCTTTCTGGGGAGAGGGCCGCTAATTTTTGCTATTCCCAATCAGTGCCCCAATTATTCATAGGCGTCCATGGAAACCTTTCTACACGCCGACAATCAACCCGTTGTTGAGGCGACCGAGATACGCCGCCAGCTTAAGAAAATCCTCCGTTCAACCGCGTTTCGCAATGCGCCTGGTCTGAAGAAGTTCCTCGAATACGTTGTGGGTAAATCAACCGAAGGTCTTTCAAGCGAGATCAAGGAATATTCCATTGCGGTCGAGGTGCTGGGAAAGCCGAACGACTATGATCCCCGCCTGGATACGACGGTCCGCGTGCAGGCGCATCGCCTGCGGGAGAAACTAGAAGAGTATTACAACGTCGAAGGCTCAAGCGATGAGATCGTTATCGAGCTGCCCAAGGGCCACTACATTCCTCAGTTCTCGCGTCGGCTGAAGCCTGCGGGCGCGGATGGGGAAAGCGCAACACTTTCTCTGACGCAACACCCGAAGCTGGAAACCGACCCGGCCTTGGCCGCGCCTCCACTGCAAGCCGCGCAGACCCGCCTTGCGGCTGATGTCCGAGGGCAGCGGAATCACCGAATCCCTCTTTCCGCATGGCTTGGGAGAGTTGTCCTGGCTATTCTGCTGCTGATTGCTGGCGCGCTCCTCTCCCCGTGGATTCACCATATTCCTCTTCCCGGAGTCTCCAGCAGCGCGCACAAAACATCCATCAAACCAGGCGGCATCGATGGCCCTCTCCAGGCCATCTGGGCTCATTTCTGGAATAATTCGAGATCGGCCATCGTGGCCTATTCCAATTCGATATTTCTGGTCACTGAAACTTCGGACCTATTGCGGCTTAAAGCCGGAGACGTGGACGGCTTGGGCGCGCCCGCCAAGGGCGGCGAGGCCCTCAGCCTTGCGGAAAACCCTAAATTGGTCGAGGACGCGGGCCCGGTCTTCTTCAATGATGGATACACCGGAACTGGCGAAGTCATGGCTGTCTACTACCTGGACCGTTTGTTTGCCCGTTCCAATTTGGACCTAAGCGTCGAACGGAGCCAGCTTGTGACCACCGACGATCTGAGGACTCAGAATGTGATTTTCCTGGGGTCGATCATTGAAAACCCGGTGCTTTTGGGCCTCCCGCTCAACCAAAACTTTGTGTTCACGCAGCCCCAGAAAGCGCCCACGCTCTGGCGGGCGCGCATCGTGAACCTGCATCCGCAACCCGGCGAGGCCGCCTCCTATGGGGTTGAACGCGATTCGAAAACTCAGGTCCTGCTGGCGGATTATGCGCTCGTAAGCTTTTTGCCCGGGGTCGCGCCCGGCCGCGAAATCGCAATCCTCGCGGGCCTGACCACGATAGGGACGCAAGCCGCGGCGCAATTCATCACCTCACCTTCCGGCGCAACTGACTTGATGGCGCACTTAGATCAATCAGGCCAAATAGATAAGCCAGGCTCGGGGAAAACCGCGACATCCCATCCCTCCGCCAAAACCTTCCCACGCTATTTTCAGGCCCTCCTCAGGGTTGAAATCCACAAAGACGAAATCCTGAAGATTCAATATGTTGCAGGCCGCGTCTTGCACCGGCCCGGTCAAGGCTTTTAGCTTTCTGAGTAGCGCATCTATAATGGCGTCGGCGTTGTCGATTTCGTCAAATCCGCGCCGTCTCCGCGGTGGGCAGTTGCACCAGGTCCGCCGGAAGAAATGACTGCCGAGAACAGTCTGCACTGCCTTGCCTTCAGAATGGAGAGGATCGCGAGAGCCAAGGGCAATGCTGCAAACGCACCCGTCCAAACCGAAATCACTCGGAGCCCGACAGCGAGAACGAGCAAAAGGAACAGTGCGAACCCCCCGCGCCAAGGCGTAACGAAAGTGCTTTGTCCGTATCCGAACCAAGCGGTCGCGCACCTGCATGAGCTGTTCAAGCCGAGCCTGATACGACAACGCAATGCGCTCCCTCGCACCGCCGTGGAGTTCGCTGATCGCAGGCTGCTCAGAGGATGAACAGAGAGCCGACTTGAAAAGCAAGTAGCGCGGACAGCCGCTTTTACGATCCGCGACTTTTCGGTGGCCGTCGGCTGTATCGTTGGGTATTCTCCCGCCGTGTCGAAGCCGTGGCGTCCATTTCTTTCCAACCGATATTTCTTCATCACCGCGCGGCTGCTCCATTCTCCAGATTTTTCTGCCGCCCCTATCATAATTGCTGAGGAACCTGTAGAGACGGCTTCAGGCCGCCACCCGCGTGTTGGCAGCCTTGGGCTTATGGCAAGGTAAACTCGCCGCTGCGCCCCTATATTCGGGTTTCTCAGCAACCCGTGCATTGAAAAGGAGTTTCCGGCGCCAAAATTTAGGTTAGAATAGTGGGCTTATGGAAGAACGCGATTTCTTCGACGAGAAGGAAACGGTCAAGCCCGCGCAGCTTTCCTGTTTGCATTGCCGGCAAAGCGAGACCTACGAGATACGCTGGATGGTGCGCACAAAGAAAAAGGCTCTTCGCGGAGGGGCGACGGAAGAGGACCGCCTGCGATTCGGCAAGTGGCAGTCTTACATGGTCCGG
>DASZAE010000238.1:0-18859 GCA_035945515.1 Terriglobia bacterium | reverse complement strand
CCTGGGGCAGCTTTCCGGGCACGACTTCATGGATGTGAACGATACAAATCTTGTGGGGCAGTGGGCGCGTCCCCTCAGCCGCCAGCCTTTCATCCATGGAGAGAAGCTCAGCTTCAAACCCACATCGAATTTTGAGTTTGGCGTTTCTGAAACCACAGTTTTTGCGGGCGGCCCAATTCCCCTAAACGGGCACAATCTCATTAGAAGCTACGCTGGTTTCATCGTGCCCGTGGCGAGTAACGCAGTAGACATAACGGACGCGCGGTCGGGAATCGACTTTACATACCGGGTTCCTTGGGTACGCAAATGGCTGACGTTTTACGGTGATGCATTTAGCGAAGACGAGCTTTCTCCGCTGGCTTACCCCCGCAAGTCCGCGTTTCAAGGCGGCATCTACCTGCCGCGGATTCCAGGCTTACCCAAGCTCGATTTGCGCGTTGAGGGCGGCTCGACCTCACCAGTGGACTTTTCTGGGTGCAATGGCTGCTTTTATCAAAACGACTTATTTGTTAATTCGTATACCAACAGCGGCAACTTGATGGCCACTTGGGTAGGGCGCGCGTCGCAGGGTGAACAAGCGTGGACTACCTACTGGCTGACGTCAAAGGACACCATTCAGCTGAACTACCGACATCGAAAGGTTGACAGCCAGTTTATGCCAAACGGGGGCACGGTGAACGACGGAGGAGTGAAAGTCGACATTTGGTTGAACGCGACAACGGAGTTGTCTGGCGCACTGCAGTATGAAAAGTGGACTATTCCAGAGCTGGCCCCAGCGGCTCAGTCGAACGTGACAACCTCTTTCCAGTTCACCTATTGGCCTCGTCAGTGGAAATGAGCGCCGAAAACGACATGCGAATTAAAGCTGGAGGAGATTAAGAACGTGGCGCAGACAGCAACCAAGCCACAGCCTGAGGTCGCGCAGCAACCTGTTGCGGGAGAGGTTTTGCCGCCGGAAATGTTTCTCGACGATTCGCGCGACTGGCAAGCGGAACAGTTGCGTGTGCTTTGGGAAGGCCGCCGTTTTTTTTCCCGGGTCGGGGCAATCGGACTCCTCGTTTCTACCCTGATTGCGTTCTTGATTCCGAAGTCCTACACCTCCATGGCCCAGCTCATGCCTCCGGACACCCAATCCTCTTCCGGCATGGCAATGATGGCTGCGTTGACGGCGAGGGGCGGGGGTTTCGGATCCGTGGCCGAAGATTTGCTGGGATTGCAGAGTTCTGGCGCGCTATTCATCGGCGTGCTCAGGAGTCAAACTGCTCAGGAGCGCCTGATCCAGGAGTTTGGACTCCAAAAAGTCTATGGGAAGAAGTTGGTAACAGATGCAAGGACGGAACTGGACGAAAACACATCGATTTCGGAAGACCGCAAGAGCGGCATTATTTCCATTAGCGTGACCGACCACGATCCCAAGCGCGCCGCCGCGATTGCTAATGGCTATGTCAACCAACTAAACGCGCTGGTCGCAGAGCTTTCGACTTCGGCGGCGCGCCGCGAGCGCGTGTTTCTCGAACAGCGCTTGAAAGTCGCAAAGCGCGATCGTGACGCCGCTTCGAACCAGCTCGCGCTGTTTTCCAGCAAGAACAATACACTGGACATCCAAACCGAAGGCAAGGCCATGCTCGATGCCGCAGGGACGCTCGCAGGGCAGATGATTGCCGCGCAATCGGAGCTCGAAGGTCTCAGACAGATCTATACCGATAATAATCCTCGGGTTCGCGCGCTGAATGCGCGCGTCGGTGAACTTCGCAAACAGCTCGAAAAACTCAGTGGAACAGGCGCTGACGCTGCGACGACCGGTGATTCTTCGCTGGCTGTTTCGAACGGCATGCCTTACCCCACGATCCGCAGTTTGCCCTTACTCGGCGCGAGATATTCTGACTATTACAGCCGCGCGAAAATTCAGGAAACCGTTTTTGAATTGCTCACGGAGCAGTACGAGCTCGCCAAAATCGAAGAAGCCAAGGAAACCCCGAGCGTCAAAGTGCTAGATCCTGGCCAGGTGCCGGAGAGGAAATCCTTTCCCTCGCGCTCGTTGATCATTTTCGAGGGAACTTTTGTAGTTCTCGCTATTTCCGTAGTCTGGTTGCTGGGATCGAATCGATGGCAAGCCGCGGACCCGAAGGATCCACGCAAGGTTCTCGCGCAGGAAGTCGCCCATGCGCTCAAGGCGCGAATGCCATGGGCGTCACGAAATGGATACGCTCCTGACTCGAGCGAGCAACGAAGAGAGGACGGACTTGACAGTCGTCGGCCTCCGTCAAGCGGATCAGTTGATCAGTAAGGTTGTCTGTAAGTATTTGTAAAATAAACATTTAAGTTATATATTGCCCTGTAAGTGACGGGGCGAAGCTGTATCTGGAGTTATCATGTCATCCTGGACGCTGACGATACCAGGCCGTGAATCGGCAAACCACAATGGCGCGAATTCCCTGGCCGCGTCATCACTTGAGCCGCGTTGGTACGCCGCATACACGTGCGCAAACCACGAGAACCGTGTCTCGGAACAGCTGGCCGCGCGCGAGGTGGAACATTTCCTACCGGTTTACCGCAGTGTAAGACGATGGCGGGACCGGCGGGTGGAATTGGAACTGCCGCTATTCCCGGGATATGTGTTTGTGCGACTGGCGCTTCGGGACCGGTTGCGCGTGCTGCAGATTCCAAGCGTGGCGCGGCTGGTGGGGTTTGGCGGATCGCCTGCGGCCCTGCCGGACGAAGAGATGGAGATCCTGAGGGCGGGGCTTAACTCGCGGCTAGTGGCGGCACCGCACCCGTACCTTATGGGAGGACGGAGAGTGCGGGTGACGAGAGGACCACTGGCGGGAATGCAGGGAATCCTGTTGCGGAGAAGGGGTAAGGCGCGGTTCGTTATTTCCATGGAATTGATCATGAGGTCGATGTCGGTAGAGATTGATGAGGCAAACCTGGAAGCGGTGTAAGGGCCAAACTAGCCAACACGACATACCCACCGTATCCCGCTGTGTTTTGTAGGTGCTGATTCTAAATCACTCGCGTACGGGGCTGATTTTGGACAAAACGCGGCAAAACACGGTTTTCGCTCGCAAGTACGGATTCCAAAGTGGTTACGGATGCAAGTTTCGCAAGCGTTGCATCCAGAGGGATTTCGCGACTGGTTGCAGCTAATCAATGGACAAGCGGAAACACGCTGTGGTGGTTTCAATTGACATTCCGACGCCGAGCGCTGCAACTCCAAGGGCTGCGGTGCGATTCTCCTGGATTACGGAGAATTTCGGATCCCACATTCGGGAGTACAGAGGCACTTTTGCCACAGAGTTTACGGTGCTGGCATGCCAGATGTTGACGTATAAGCTTGCGGCGCATTACCTGGGGACGACGGGGTTCGCCGAATACGCCCTGTCGCGGCGGACCATTTCGATTCTGTATCCGATTGTGTTGCTGGGGCTTGGCGTGGGATTGCCGCGGTATGTGGCGATAACAGCGGGGCGCGGCGATGAGGAGTCCCAGGCGCGCTATCTGGGGGCGGCTCTTTGGTGCGTGGGTCTCTCGGCGATGGTTTGGGTGGTGATCTTGAATGCGTTTCCGCGCGGGCTGGCGTATCTGTTCTTTGGTTCTCGGGAATACGCATCCTTGTTATTTCCGATGAGTTTAGTGGTTGCGGGAACGGCCCTGCATGCCATCGCGTATAGCTATTTCCGCGGGGTCCTTAATATGAGGGCTGCCAATCTTCTGCAGTTTGTGAATTTCGGGTTGATGCCTCTGACGGTGTTCCTCCTTTATAACAGAAGCGTGCAGTCGGTGTTGACGGCGCTGGGGATTTTGTCGATCGGAATGGCCGGGGCGGCGCTGGCGTTCACTCCGTGGAGAGCGACGATGAAGAATAACCGCAAACAGGTGAAGGAGTTACTGCGATTTGGGATCCAGCGGGTGCCCGGTGATTTCATCCTGATGGCGCTGTTCGCGCTGCCGGCAACGTTCGTCGCGCACAAGAGCGGAATTCGGGCGGCTGGCTTTGTGGCGTTTGGAATTTCGATGCTAAACGTTATCGGTTCGTTCTTTTCTCCCTTCGGTCTCATCCTGCTTCCCAAGGCGGGCACATTGCTGGCCGCTGGAAGGAGTGGGGAACTGCGGAGGCAAGTATGGCTGCTAACGAGCATCACGCTGGTTGTTTCGGCCGTCCTTGCGGTCGGAATGGCGATTGGAGCCGAGACGTTGATGCGCGTCTATCTAGGTCCCGATTTTACGGAGGGAGCCGGAATCCTGCGGCTGTTGCTGCTCGCAGCCGTGCCCTATAGCCTTTACACGGTGGTACGCAACGTCATTGATGCTTTCCATGAGCTTGGAGTAACGACGATGATTCTCGCCGCCGGATTCGGAATTTTTTGTCTAGGAGCGTCGGGGATTTTTGCATGGCAGGACAAATTGCACGTGGTGCTGTTGTCTTTTCTAATAGGGATTGTGACGCTATGGCTACTCGCCAGTGCAGAGACTTTGAGAATTCTCAGGCCGACTGCGGCTTCCGATGTTTAGGAGAAATGCCAATGTCACTATTTGAGGCAAGACGATGCGCGCGTTGATAACCGGAGGGGCAGGGTTCATTGGCTCGCATCTGGCCGACCATCTGATCGGTTCGGGAGACGATGTGTGGGTGATCGACGATCTGTCAACAGGGTCCATTGAGAACATCGAGCATTTGCGGCGTAATCCCCACTTCCGCTACCAAATTGCCAGCATCATGGACGTCCCACTGGTTGCCGAGCTTGTTGACCGCTGTGACGTGATCTTTCACCTAGCCGCGGCGGTAGGAGTTCGGCTGATCGTAGAGAGTCCGGTGCGGACGATCGAGACTAACGTCCGGGGCACTGAGATCATCCTCGAACTAGCTGCAAAAAAGAAAAAACTGGTGCTGATGGCATCGACCTCGGAAGTGTACGGCAAGAGCACGAAGATACCGTTTTGCGAGGAAGACGACTTGGTGATGGGAGCCACCGTGAAGGGTCGCTGGAGCTATGCGTGTTCAAAGGCTGTCGACGAGTTTCTGGCGTTGGCATATTGGAAGGAGCGACGATTGCCTGTGGTTGTCGTGCGGCTTTTCAATACCGTGGGGCCCCGGCAAACGGGGCGCTACGGCATGGTTCTTCCGAATTTTGTGAATCAAGCGATGAGCGAACGACCGATAACTATATTCGGCGATGGCATGCAGTCACGATGCTTTTGCTACGTGGAAGACGTTGTAGCCGCGATGCGGCAGCTGGTGTCAACAAAATCAACAGTGGGGCACGTATTTAATATTGGAGGAGTGGAGGAGATACGAATCAAGGATCTCGCCGAGCGGGTCCGGCGAATAGTTGGCAGTAGCTCGCCACTAGCGTATATCCCGTACGATGCCGCGTATGAGGAGGGCTTCGAGGATATGGCGAGACGTGTTCCCTCGATTGAAAAAATCCGGAAGTATATCAATTACTCGACCAAGGTGACCCTCGACGAGATTATCGTCAAGATTGTGGAGTACCAGAAAGGCCACCTGTCTGTAGAAGCGTCTGCCGGCCGCTAACACGGCAGAATTCGCCACAAAATCCCATTTTGCCGATGGGAGATGAAACCCAGATTCTTCGGCGCTCGATTCGGGCTGAGAGCTAGCCAGCGGGGCGCGCGAAACGGTCATCCAAACGAAAACAGAGATCTTTAGATTTTGGACCGGAGAAACTGCGAGAAAGTGCTAGTCAATACCAACCAGCATCGAACAACATCGCCTTCGACGAGCGCGGAAGGCGATCGGATGAAGATTTGTCTCCTGGGGAACGCTGCTTCTATTCACATACAGAGATGGGCAGGGTTTTTCGTAAAGAAGGGGTACGAGTTGCACATCATTTCGTTCTCCGCTGGTGCTGTTGACGGAGCCACGGTGCATCACGTTTCCTGGTGGACTCCAATTAAATCGGTCGGATATCTTGCAACACTACCCAGAATCCGCCGTCTTATCCGCGAAATTTCACCTGACATATTACATTCCCATTATGCCATCAGTTATGGGGTACTCGGCGCACTGACGGGATTCAGGCCTCTCGCTATCGGAGCATGGGGTTCAGACATTCTGGTAATCCCCGGGACTTCGAAAATTCGCTGGGCGGTGCTCCTTTATGCGCTCCGTCGAGCAGAGCTCATCACTTCCTTGGCTGACCATATAACGCGCGCGCTCGTTGAGCGCGGCATACCCGCGGCCAAAATCAAAACGATACCTTTCGGGGTCGACACGCAGCTCTTTCATCCTCTTCCGGATGGGCAACGCCCCCAACCGTACGACGTGATCTGCACCCGCAATTTCGACACTGGCTACAATGTTGCTGCGTTATTGCGGGCACTCCCTGCAGTCATCAGGCGACATCCCCAATTAACCTGCTTGCTCGCAGGCGATGGGCCGCAGAAGGATTCGCTCAAGAGCTTGGCTAGCGAACTGGGAATTGAGAACAATCTCAGGTGGCTGGGGTGGCTTTCCCCGCAGGAGCTGGCGCAACGGCTGCGCCAAACGAAAGTTTACGTAAGCCCGTCGCTTTCCGACGGAACCAGCACAGCGCTCACCGAGGCGATGGCTTCCGGCTCCTTCCCGGTCGTGTCGGACATTGAGGCCAATCGTCCGTGGATTGAAAACGGGACCACTGGTCTCTTGTTTCCACCTTCAGATTCGATGGCCCTCTCTGATTGTGTCCTTCAGGCCTTGGCATCTCAGCCACTCCGAAGCGAGGCTCTCGAGGTTAATCGGGAGAAGGTCGAGACCGATGCCAACTGGCGGTCCATCATGGAGAGTGTTGAGGGGTTTTATCTCCAGCTCATCCTGAAGCACAAACAGCGGCGTTTGGGCAAAGCCGTCCCGCAGGCGAGCGAGGCAGTGTGAACGAGCTTACAAAGAATTCGATTCTTGCCTGTCAGAGTTTCAGTTGATGCGATTTCTGGGCTCACCGTGGCTGCCCGTAGGAGTCCTCTTTGCCATCTCGTTTATCGCGCGGAGGCTCCAGGGCAGTTGGTTCGCTCCCAGCGCATTTGCCGGGCTCTTGTGGTCTTTGTACATTGCGGTTCCGATGGTAGCGACCGAAGATCACATTTCCGCACAAACCGTTTGGCTCATAACGTGTTTAATCAGTTGCCTACAAGTGGGGGCGTTCATCTTCGAGCTCCCGAGGGACCGGCGGGCATCTGAGTCCACTGCCTGGCGAGAGTCTCTCAGCGCTGCTGGAGACAAATACCTTCGACTTAGTTTATTCCTTGCCGGGATAGCACTAGCCAGCGTCATCGTTTATGCGGCTATTTGGCTTCGAAGTCTTGGTCTCGGGTTTTCTCTCCAGGGTTTCTTCAGCATGGGCAGACTGATGTACGACATCCTTGTCGGGGGCGAACCCGACCTATGGTGGTATCGGCTGACGAGGATGTGGGTGTTTCCATCGGCGATCTTGGGCGGTGCCGCGGCTGCCCTCGTGAAGTCAAGGACGAGGAAGCTTTTGTCCCTTACTTCATTTGTCCCTTCACTCATGATGGCGATTTCGGTTGCCTCTCGCTTGGGTACTGGGTTAACCATTGCGTGTTGGATGTGTGGATATTTGAGTGCTAAGTGCTACGCGACTCGGGGGCATTTTCGAGTTGGGGTCAGGTTCGCGACTTCTGTCCTGTTGATCGCCTGCGCCACGGTGACAATATACGCGGGTTTGTATGCGTTGCGGGGGTCCGATTTGGCTGGGGTCTCCGACGGTTCGGTGATGATAAGCTCCGATCTTCTATCATATCTTCCCGTATTTGATAGCTGGGTCAGCTCTGGAGAGAGACATTCCCTGAGCTTGGGGGCTTATTCCGTAGGTGGGCTGTTCGAGCTCTCGGGGCTTAAGACGCGTGTGCGAGCGCTCAATTATGAGCCGGTCGTCCTAGAATCAGGGATCACGTCAAACATTTACACAGCGTTCCGTGGCTTGATTGATGACTTTTCTTTACCTGGTTCCATGTTTCTTCTCGTAATCGCGGGTGCGTTTGCCGGACGAGCCTACACCCAGCTGTGCTCCGGACACCTGTCATCTATGTGGATGCTTGCCGCATACTACGTCTATCTTCTTTGGTCCCCAATTATGTCCGCTTTTTACTATAACTCGGTGCCACTCGCCCTTTTGGTCGCCGCGCTGGTAATTCGGGACTCACCTAAAAAATCAAGCTTAATCATGTCAGCCGTTTCGGGTGGCATCTTCCTCGAATCGAAGGGACTCGCTGCGGGAACCCGAGAAGTCCGTCCCTGAAGCTGAAATCGCACTGGGAATTTTACAGGCGGAACAGCGAAACCGTTGAGTCTCCCGAAGGAAGCTAGAGTTATTAGAGAGGATTGGTACCGCGCTTACTACGCCGCGAAAGGCGCGGAGCGCAATAGCCTGCTGCACAACCCGGAAGTGCTGTACCAAAGCTTGGCGCAGGAGGTTGCGCTGGTGCGGGCACTGCAATCGTTTCGTCCGAACCATGGAGCAGCACGCGTATTGGATGCGGGGTGCGGAGTTGGGGGAACGCTACTGACCTTTCTCCTGCTGGGATTTGCTCCGGGAAACCTGTACGGAATTGACCTTCAAGACGAGCGGGTTGCGGTGGCAAAGGGAAAATGTCCGAACATCCATTTCGAACATGGCGACGCGACGAAGCTGGATTTTGCGAGCGAGTCATTCGATGTGGTGCATGAAGCGACGATGTTCATCCACGCCGTAGACGACGAATTGTCGCGGATGATCGCCGGGGAGATGCTGCGGGTGACGAAGCCGAAGGGGCACATTCTCTTGTGCGACTGGCGGTATTCAAAGCCAGGAAGCGCGGCGCATCAGGCGGTAACACAGAAAAGAATCGCCCATCTGTTCGAGGTCGGGCAGAAAACCAGCCGCTGTGGAGTTTTCGCTGGGCCGCTAGTGCCACCGGTTGGGCGGTTTTTGTCGCGCCGCTTGCCGTCGGCTTAT
Source organism: Terriglobia bacterium (assembly GCA_035945515.1). Taxonomy (GTDB): domain Bacteria; phylum Acidobacteriota; class Terriglobia; order UBA7540; family UBA7540; genus RH2-MAG17b. The sequence continues at coordinate 9,908 of DASZAE010000238.1, read as the reverse complement.
TTCCTGGTAAGTCGGTTGCTCCCATTTTTGGTCGGACAAGTTACCACGGTGTTGCGCAAGTCTTAGTCTCAACCAGGCACGAAGCCATCGCCCACCATCTAGAAGAAGGAATGGAAGCCTAGTTCGCTTTGTTCTCCGAGGGAAAAATGACGACAAATATGGTAGCCAAGATGACGCAAAAGCCTGGCCAGGCGTTTCCATTTCTGGATTTAAAGGCGCAGTACGCCGGGATTCGTGAAGAAGTGGAAGCGGCGATCCGGCGAGTGATGGAGTCGCAACACTTTATCTTGGGCCCTGAGGTGGAAGCGTTGGAAAGGGAGATAGGCCAATTTACGGGATGTCGGCATGCGATCGGGTGCGCCTCGGGCTCGGATGCGCTGATTCTGGCGCTGATGGCGCTGGAGATCGGCCGCGGGGATGAGGTGATCACCGCGCCGTTCACATTCTTTGCTTCCGCGGGTTCGATTGCGCGGGTTGGAGCAAAGCCCGTTTTCGCGGATATCGAGTTGGGGACCTTCAATATTTCTCCGGAGGCGGTCGAAAAAGCCATAACGCCGCGCACACGAGCGATCATGCCGGTGCACCTATTTGGCATGGCGGCAGACATGAGCAGGATTCAGGAAATTGCGGCGGAGCATAAACTGCCGGTGATTGAGGACGCGGCGCAGGCTATTGGCGCGCGACATGAGGGACACGCGGCAGGAAGTTTCGGCGCGGCAGGATGCTTCAGTTTTTTCCCGTCGAAGAATCTGGGCGGAGCCGGCGACGGCGGGATGATCACGACCAATGATGCCGCGGTGGCCGAGCGCCTGAAATTGCTGCGCGTACACGGAGCGCGGACGAAATATGAGTACGAGATGCTGGGAGTGAATAGCCGGCTGGATGCATTGCAGGCGGCGATCTTGCGGGTGAAGCTGCGCCGCTTGGATGGCTGGGCGAGCGCGCGGCGAAGGAATGCCGAACGCTATCGCGAGATGTTCCACGAGTTTCGCCTGGAAGCGATGGTAACGGCGGCCGCTGCGCCAACGGGATTTGTGCACGTTTACAACCAGTTCACGGTCCGCGTGAAACAGCGGGATGCACTGCGCGAATACCTGCAAGGCCGGGGGATACCGACAGAGGTCTATTATCCGAAACCGCTGCACCTTCAGAAGGCGTTCCGATATTTGGGTTACAAAGCGGGAGATTTTCCGGTCTCCGAGACGGCCAGCGCAGAAGTTGTTTCACTGCCGATTTATCCGGAATTGACTGAGGAGCAGCAGCGCAACGTGGTCGCGGCGATAGCCGATTTTGATGGGGAATAGGGGACGGGAGGATTCCATGTCGAACGCAAGCGCAGCAAAAGAAGCGGTCCGAGTGGGCGTGGTGGGCGCCGGTTACTGGGGTAAGAATTTAGTGCGCAATTTTCACACGCTGGGCGCGCTGGAGACTGTGTGTGACGTCAATGAGGAAACGCTGGCGCGGGTGCGGCAGGAGTATCACGTCGCGACAACGAGGGATTTTGGATCGCTGCTAAACGATCCGCTTGTGGATGCCCTGGTGATCGCCGCTCCGGCGGCTCAGCACTATCAGCTGGCGGGGAAAGCGTTGCGTGCCGGCAAGCACGTGTTTGTGGAGAAGCCGCTGGCGCTGAATGCGCGGGAAGGAAAGGAACTTGTCGAGCTGGCGAAAGAAAAAGGGCTGGTATTGATGGTGGGACATATCTTGGAGTACCACCCAGCGATCGTGGAGTTGAACCGGTTGGTCAAAGAGGGACATCTAGGAAAGATTCAGTATATCTATTCGTCGCGACTGAACTTGGGAAAACTTCGGACGGAAGAGAACATCTTGTGGAGCTTTGCACCCCACGACATTTCGGTGATTCTGAGGATTCTGGGGGAGATGCCTGTACATACCACGGCACAAGGAGGCAGTTATCTGAATCCTCCGATTGTGGACACCACGCTGAGCACATTGGAATTCGTGGGCGGCGTGAAAGCGCACATATTTGTAAGCTGGCTGCATCCATTCAAGGAACAGAAGCTTTGCGTGATCGGCTCGGAGAGGATGGCGGTGTTTGACGATTTGGAGCCGGAGAAGAAACTGGTGGTGTATGCGCACCGGATAAATTGGCAAGAGCGCAAACCGGTGGCGGAGCGCGACGGGGGCCAAGTGATTGCGCTGGCTAAAGAAGAGCCGCTCCGAGAGGAATGTAAGCACTTTCTGGACTGCGTGCGGAATTCGGTGCGACCACGCACGAGTGGCGAGGACGCGTTGGACGTCCTGGAAGTATTGGATGCCTGCGGACGTTCGCTGGCCGAGAACGGAGGCCGGGTTCCCGTAGTACAGAATGCCCCGCAGTACTTCGCGCATGCGACGGCAGTGATCGACCAGCCTTGTGAGATCGGGAAGGGAACAAAAATCTGGCATTTCTCTCACATCATGGAGCATTCCGTGCTCGGGGCAGGCTGCAACATCGGGCAAAACGTCGTGGTGAGCCCCGGAGTCAAGGTTGGAAGCAACGTCAAGGTCCAAAACAACGTTTCGATCTACACAGGGGTGGAACTGGAAGACGACGTCTTCTGCGGGCCTTCGATGGTCTTCACCAATGTGATTAATCCGCGCAGCCACATCAACCGCCGCGGTGAGTATCAAAGGACGTTAATTAGAAAGGGAGCGACCCTTGGAGCGAATAGTACGGTGGTTTGCGGTGTGACGATTGGCCGATATGCGTTTGTTGCCGCGGGTGCCGTCGTGACGCGCGACATTCCGGATCATGCATTGGTCATGGGAGTTCCTGCGAAATCCGTAGGGTGGGTCTGTTCTTGCGGCGTGCGCCTGGCGGATGGTAGTGGAGCCATGACTTGCAGTGCGTGCGCGAAAAACTATCGTGTGACAGGTGACTCGTGTCTGGAAGAAGTAGCTGTTGGGGATGGTACGGTTCGTCCCGACCTGACGGCGGCACGAGGCGCATTGGTGAGTTGAGACGGAAAAAAAGGAACCGTAAATCGATGCATAGCACTAGCGCGAATTGTTTAACGGATGCGAATCAGACGGTGTCGCCGGCTGCCGGTGGAGAATTGCCGTTTGTGTCCCTGCTCGTCGCTTGCCGGAACGAGGAAAAGTACATATCGAAATGTCTGGATTCCATTCTTGCCAGCGATTATCCCAAGGAACGGATGGAAGTCCTTGTGATTGATGGGATGAGCGTCGACCGGACGCGTCAGATTGTAAAGGACTACGCCAAGCGCAATCCTTCGATGCGCTTGCTGGACAATGCAAAAATATACTTTCCGTCCGCGATGAATGTAGGAATACAGAATGCGCGCGGGGACGTAGTACTGATAACCAGTGCGCATTCCCTGTGTGATTCGAAATACGTATCCGCTTGTGTGAGGTACCAGCTGGCGAGCGGAGCCGAGAATGTCGGCGGCGTCTTGCGCATCCGGCGCGGCGCGGAGACGGCCACCGGGGGGGCAATCGCAGTAGCTCTCGGCAGTAAGTTTGGGTCAGGCAATGCGTATGTCAAGACGGGAGTTGACCAACCGACGTGGGCAGACACGGCGGCGTTCGGATGTTATCGACGCGAGCTTTTCGGCGAGATTGGGATGTTTGACGAGCGGCTGCTGAGCAGCTCAGACTTGGACTTTAACGGCCGAATTCTCGCGGCAGGCGGGAAAATCTTATTGGTTCCGGAAATTGTAGTGCAGTATTTCGCCGATGCGACTCTGGGCGCTTTCTGGAAGCACAACTTTGCCGACGGAGTGTGGATCAGCTACGTAATGAAATTCGGGAGACGGGCGTTCTCGTGGAGGCACTGGGTTCCGGCGGCATTTGTACTGAGTCTGGTGTCGGCGTGCGCAATGGGCGCTGTGAATCGACGCTTTCTGTGGCTGGGGCTGGGAATTGCGGCGGCGTACGCGGCCGTGAACGTTGCGGTGTCCTTGCAGATCGCGGTTCGCGAGTGGGATCCGCGGCACGCGTTTTTGCTGCCCGTGGTGTTTTTGGTGCGTCATTTCGCGCATGGCATAGGAACGCTATATGGCTTGGTTCTGGTTGTTCTGCCGGGAGAACATTGGAAAGGAAGGAGAGGCCGAAAGGCCTGAACTGAACCGTGCTCAAGCGTTCATTCGACATAGTAGCTTCGCTCTTGGGGTTCATGCTTCTGCTGCCCTTGTTTGTCGCTGTGGCGATTGTTCTTAGGTGGGAGAGTTCCGGACCGACGTTTTACCGCGGATTGCGTGCTGGCCGGTATGGAAAAGCATTCCGGATCTTCAAGTTTCGAACGATGGTGGTAAACGCCGACAAGATCGGGGGACCATCGAGTTCGGCCGATGATCCGCGCATCACGCGCGTGGGAAACTTTCTGCGGCGATATAAGTTGGATGAACTTCCGCAACTGATGAACGTGCTGAAAGGCGAGATGAGCCTGGTGGGGCCGCGTCCGGAAGTGGTGCAGGAAGTGTTGTTATACACGCAGGAAGAGAAGCGGCTACTGGAAGTGCGGCCGGGGATCACGGATTGTGCGTCGATCCGGTTCCGGAACGAGGGAGAGATCCTCCGGGGGAGCGCCGATCCGCATCAAGCCTATCGTGAGAAAATTCGTCCCGAGAAGATTCGCCTGGGGCTGGAATATGTTCGCAGCCATTCCTTCTTGACAGACTGCCGCATCATTCTGAGCACGTTGAAAGCGCTGGTCGAATAGTTATCCCACACACGACAGTTAAGTTTTCCCGGCATAGGTCGGTTGATTCAGGAGTGTGCATGACTAAATTGCGTGCAGAGTCGAGAGACGCTTCGTCGCTGGCACGGCAGATCCGTGTGCAGGCGGCGCAGATGATTCATCGAGCAAAGAGTTCGCATCTCGGCTCGGCGTTTTCGATGGCGGAATTACTTGCAGTGCTTTATGCGGAAATCTTGCGGATTGATCCGGAATGCCCGAACTGGAAGGAGCGAGACCGGTTTATTTTGAGCAAAGGACACGCTTGCGCAGCGCTGTACGCAGTGCTCGCGGCGCGAGGATTTTTCCCGAAGGAGTGGCTCGATGATTTTTACCAGGACGGTGCCCGGCTCGCGGGACACGCGACGCACGTGGGCATTCCCGGCGTGGAAGTGTCCACGGGTTCATTGGGGCATGGCTTGCCTATTGCGTGCGGAATGGCGCTGGCAGCCAAGCGTGACGGAAGCCCTTACCGCGTGTTCGCGTTGCTGAGTGACGGTGAATGCGATGAGGGCTCGACATGGGAGGCGGCGTTGTTCGCCGGGCATCACCGGCTCGATAACCTGATCGCAATCATTGACTACAACAAGATTCAGAGCCTGGGCGCGGTGGCGGAAGTTTTGGAGCTGGAACCCTTCACGGCGAAGTGGCAAGCGTTTAGATGGGCGGTGCGGGAGATCGACGGTCACGATGTGAAACAGATTGAGGGCGTGTTGGCGAAGGTGCCTACAGAACCTGGTAAACCTACTTGCGTCGTCGCACATACAATTAAGGGCAAGGGCGTCAGCTTCATGGAGAACAAATTGTTGTGGCATTACCGTTCACCGGATCATGACGAGATGGCGAAAGCTCTCGCCGAATTGGAGCATGGAGAATGAGAAGCGCCTTTTTCCGCGCGCTGACTGCTTTGGCAGAGCGCGACGAGCGAATCCACCTGATTGTCGGGGATCTCGGATTCGGCGTAGTCGAGACTTTCGCGCAGCGGTTTCCGAAGCGTTTCGTCAATGCGGGTGTGGCCGAGCAAAACATGACCGGCATAGCGGCCGGTATGGCCCTCAGCGGAAAGATCGTATTTACCTATTCCATCGCCAATTTTCCGATCCTCCGATGCCTCGAGCAAGTGCGCAATGATGTCTGCTATCACGACGCGAACGTCAAGATCGTTGCGGTAGGGGGCGGACTTGCGTACGGATCTTTGGGCTCAACTCATCATGCGACGGAAGACCTGGCTATCATGCGATCCCTGCCTCGAATGGTTGTAGTCGCTCCCGGCGATCCTGCGGAAGCTGAGGCTGCGACGCGAGCGGTCGTCGCTCATTCAGGTCCTTGCTATCTGCGTTTGGGTCGGGCCGGTGAATCAAGAGTCCACGTCGGGCATCTTGAATTTCACCTAGGAAAGGCAATTCAACTAAGTGACGGTAAGGACCTAACCGTTATTTCCACGGGCGGGCTACTGGAAACGGCAATACGGGCGGCCGAACTGCTCCTCCATTCCGGCTTGCAAGCGCGTGTCCTAAGTATGCACACTGTAAAGCCGCTCGACGTCGACGCCGTCCTCTCAGCCGCACGCGAAACCAGCGCAATCTTCACTCTTGAGGAGCACAGCGTGATTGGCGGGCTAGGAAGTGCTGTGGCCGAGGTTTTGGCCGAAGCCTGGGAAGGACTCGTCACGTTCAAGAGATTTGGCCTCCCCCCTGTCTTTTCTGCCGTCGTTGGAACGCAGGAATACCTTCGCGCCCACCATGGGCTGTCCGCAGAATCCTTAGCTACTGCGATCCGATCGACGTTGGAGAGGGGCGGCACCCGCAACTTGACTGCTGCGGCCGAAGGTTAACCCGTCGATCCCGACGGGCCATCGATTTTGATCCAGCATATCAAAAAGGAGGAACACAGATTTGTCATACCGTGTGCCGTTTATAGATCCTCGCGAGCATTACCGAAGGATAAAAAGCGAAATCGATTTCGCCATTACGGATACGCTCGCGAAAGGTGACCTAGTCTTACGTCAGCAACTGCGTGACTTCGAACAACATCTGGCCGAGTTTGTTGGCGTCAAGTATGCGATCGGAGTCAATAGCTGCTATCACGCGCTGCACTTCTCCTTGCTCGCCGCTGGAATTGGTCCTGGAGACGAAGTTATTACTGTCGGTCACACTTTTGTGGCCACGGTATCTGCCATCGTTCACACGGGCGCCACACCCGTCCTCGTCGATGTCCGTGAAGATTATAACCTTGCGCCCGACAAGTTCGAGTCCGCAGTCACGCCAAGAACCAAGGCCGTTATCCCGGTTCATCTGAACGGACGAGTGTGCGAGATGGACCGAATTGCGGCCATTGCGGAGAAACACGGAATTGCCATCATCGAGGACGCAGCTCAAGCCTTGGGCGCTACCTTCCGTGGGAAAATGGCAGGGTCGTTTGGATTGTCTGGCTGTTTCAGTTTCTACCCTTTTAAGTCCCTGGGAGGTTTGGGAGACGGCGGAGCAGTGACAACGAACGATCCCAAGGTCGCTCGATTTGTAACCCTAGTTCGATTTAACGGGGAAGACCGGCAGACCGGTGAGTTCCATCACCATGGTTACACGGCACTGCTGGACAATGTGCAAGCTGCCGTTCTGGACGTGAAGCTGCGGTACCTGCCCAAGTGGATCGATCATCGCCGCCAAATCGCGGGGTTGTATCGCGAGGGACTGGAGGGGATCGCAGGTCTTCACCTGCCCCATTTCCAGGATCATGAGTACTTCGATAGCTATCAGAACTATGTGATTCGGACCGAACAGCGTAGTGCGTTGCGCCAGCGCCTGAAAGATCAAAGTGTAGAAACGTTGGTGCATTGGCCGAAGCCCATGTGGGAGCACGAGGGCCTCGGTCTCGAGGATCCCGGACTCCCGGAGACTGAGAGCATTTGCAGTGAAGTCATTTCCCTGCCCATGAGCGCGGAAACGACTCCCGAGCACGTGGAGATTACCGTCGCCTGTATCCGCGACTTCTTCGCTTCACGTCCCGCGGCACTGAGAACCGCAACCGCGGACTCAGGAGGAATACGGTGACACTTTCCCTAAGCCAGCGCAGTGCGCGCATCGAGCAGTCCGAGATTCGTGCGATGTCCATCGAATGCGAGAAAGTCGGAGGTATCAATCTGGCTCAAGGGGTGTGCGACACACAGGTACCTCTTTCGATCCGGGAGAATGCCCATCGAGGGATCGAGAAGGGGATCAACAGCTACACCCGCTTCGATGGTCTCGCGGAGTTGCGCGAGGCCATCGCACACAAAATGCGACATTACAACGGAATCACCGCTGATCCGGAAACAGAGATTGTGGTAAGCGCAGGCTCCACCGGCGCCTTCTACTGTGCTTGCCTTGCTTTGCTGGATCCCGGCGACGAGGTGATCCTGTTCGAACCTTACTACGGCTATCACGTGAACACGCTGCTCGCTGTCGAGGCGGTTCCTGCGTATGTCATGCTTCGACCGCCTGACTGGTCTTTTGAAGCGGCCGATCTGGAACGAGCCGCGACTGCGCGCACGAAAGCGCTCGTACTCAATACTCCGGGCAATCCCTCGGGAAAGGTGTTTTCCCGTGCGGAATTGGAATCGATCGCGGAGTTTGCGGCTCGCCACGACCTCTTCGTTTTCACTGATGAGATTTATGAGCACTTTCTCTACGACGGTCGGTCCCATCTGAGCCCAGGCTCACTGGACGGGCTGGCGGAGAGAACGATTACGATCTCCGGATTCTCGAAGACTTTTAGCATCACGGGGTGGAGAATTGGTTACTCGGTGAGTCCGGCGCGATGGGCGCGCAGGATTGGCTACATGAATGATCTGATCTACGTTTGCGCTCCCTCTCCATTGCAGTACGGCGTCGCCATAGGGCTTTCGCAACTCGATGCTTCGTACTATCAGGATATCTCCTTTGATTATGCGAAGAAACGAGATCGCGTGTGCGCCGCTCTCGAGCATGCCGGGCTTCACCCGTACGTCCCCCAAGGAGCGTACTACGTTCTGGCAGATGTTTCTCTTCTGCCTGGGAAGAATAGCAAGGAGAAAGCGATGTTTTTGCTAGAGCGGACGGGCGTGGCCTCCGTGCCTGGTGAAGCTTTCTTTCAGGATGGCGGCGGAAAAGACTTGGTGCGATTCTGTTTTGCAAAGACAGAGAAGGATCTTGAAGAATCGTGCCGCCGTTTGGCACGGCTTTTGCCAACGGAACTCAGTGTTGCGCCACAATCTGCCCTGTAAGGTCCGCTCATATTTGTTTCTCCTGGCCGATGTGCAACCGACTACAAGGTTTCGTACGCGCTGATGAGCCGCGTTTCTGTTGTTTGGACCTCTTGAGTATTGGTTCCACGATCAGTAATGGATCCCGTTGTAATCGGAAGAATCTCCGAGTTTCGATGATCGAAGCCCGCAATGCTTCGTTCCCAGGACATGTCTGATTCGCCTGGATACACTTTGTTCGATCTTCGTGTGACCACAACATCAAATCGCCGGCGTTTCGCAATCCGGACCATCGTTCAACGCTTTCCGCGACGCTCGCTAAAGTCCCCGCGAGGGAAACCACAGTCTGAATTTGTTATTCGCCTTCCTCTAAAGCATGCATCCTGGGTGAAAAATGAATAAATCGGCGAACGGTTCACTTCAACGGTGTTATCGATTGGATAAACACCCATGAGAAAATTCATTTTGAACTTACCAAAGCTGGTGTTTGAGAACCGGCCGTGGTTTATCGTTCTGTTCCAGGCGTTGCTGGTTTTTTGCTCGCTTGTGCTGGCGTGGCTGCTGCGGTTCGATTTCAGCCTGCCTTCGCGGCCCCTTTTGCTCTGGTCTGCGCCCATCCTCGTCTTAATCCGCCTGGGCTCGCTGCGGCTGTTCAACCTGCATCGTGGATGGTGGCACTTCAGCGGCGTCACCGATGCTCTGAACATCTTGAAAGCGGTCGCCCTGGGAACAATCGTTTTCTATCTGTTCATGATAGGTCTTGGCGTGTTTGCCTTTCCGCGCTCTGTATATCTTTTCGAGGCGGTACTCACGGCCGGTTTTTTGTCTGGGGGACGCTTGATGTCGCGGGTTCTGGCCGAGTCGATGCGGCGTGAGTCCAAGGGTTTGAAAAAGGTGCTCATCATGGGCGCTGGTTTCGCGGCTCAGATGGTTATCCGCGAGATCGTTCACTCAGGAAGCGGCTATGCCGTAGTAGGGTGTTTGGACGAT
>DASZAE010000237.1:0-17242 GCA_035945515.1 Terriglobia bacterium | reverse complement strand
TGCGCGCGCGGTTCGCACCGGCTCCGGCGCTTGGGCGGGCTTAAACGCGACCAGCGGGCCAAGGGCTTGCTGAGGCGATCCTACACCGTTCATACGGTAAACACTAAGCGTTCCATCGAAGCGCCCAGCAGCCAGCCATTTGCCGTCCGGGCTGAGACTCATGGCATCCACCCAATCAGATTGGCGAGGAATTTCCCCGAGAGGGTTCAGCGTGGCGGCGTCGCGGATGCGGATGGAGCCATCCGAGGAGCTGGTAATGATGCGCTGTCCGTCGGGCGACCAGTTAATCTGGAGAATGCTGCCTTCGTCCGCGATCAGCGATTGATCGAGAGTTCCCGCCGTCTGCGAAAGGCTCCAGACGTAAATTCGCATATCGTACCCGGCAGCGGCAATTTTCTTGCCGGAGGGCGAAAAAGCGATGCAAGAGATGCCATCCTGTGGATCGCTGAGCGTGTAAAGGCGCTCGCCTGTGGCCACATCCCAAATCTTGACGCTGTTATCCTGCGAACCCGATGCGAGCCACTTGCCATCCGGGCTGAAGGCCACGGCGAAAACGGCGTCAATGTGATCTTTCAGTGTGCGCAGCTCTTTGCCGGTCGAGGGGTCCCACAATTTGATCAGCTTGTCGTAGCTTCCCGAGGCGATCAGTTTGCCATCAGGGCTAAAGGCAACAGAATAGATGCAGTCGTGGTCCCCGCGCATCGTGCGCGCGAGACTATCCGATTGCAAATCCCAAAGCTGGATTTCACCACTCCGCTGGCATAATCCTCCGCCCGCAGCCAGCCACCTGCCGTCGCGGCTAAAGGCCACCGAGCGCACCATGCCTACAGCGCCGTCGAGGTGATGGAGTTCCTTCCCGCTGACCGGGTCGAGAAGGCGAACTTCTTTGTATCCTCCCACGGCCAACACCTTGCCATCGGGCGAAAAAGCCACCGATCCTACGGGAGACTTTTCGGGAAAGCGCGGCTTGATATCCGGGATGTTGAGCTTTTGTTGGATGCTGGCAGATTCTCCCGCCGCAGGTCCTTTCGCGCCCGCATCGATCCATGCCTTGATGGTTGCGATTTCGGCCGCGGAAAGCGGATTCCCGCCAAAAGGCATCCGCGGCTGCATGTTGCCCTCGACCATCAAAACCAAACGGCTCTTGGCGCTGTTGCCCGGAACGATTTCGGCGCCGTGCTTGCCGCCCTTCATCAGCGTTGGGTAGGACGCCATGACAAACCCGCCCATTTTGGCGTCGGCGCTATGGCAGGCAAGGCATTTTTGTTGCAGGATGGCGGTGAAAGCCTGATAGGAAGCCGGCGATTTGGATGGGGCTTGCGCACCGAGGATCGTGCCCGCGAACACAAGCACAGCGATGGTGAAAACTAGAAAACGCATCGGAAATTTCGGATTCATAGCTCTATTGGCGGTTAAAAGCGGCGCCCGGCAGTTTTTAATAGGCCTAGGTGCCACAGTCATTGGTTTATCTGACCACGGGTTTTTGCGCGCGGACAAAGGCCCACACTCAATCGCAAAACAAGTGACCTTGCTACCTTTTATTAACGCGTAGCGGCCAAAATCTATAAGCAACCGCCGCCACAAAAGCCTTTAGCAGGTTGCTGAAAAAGTCGTCTAGTTTGTCATGCTGAGCCCTTCGGCTTCGCTCAGGGTAAACTCTGCGAAGCATCCCTGTATTTATAAAATCAAGCAAATACAGAGATCCTTCGTCGCCTTCGGCTCCTCAGGATGACGGTCGTGGTCTTTTTCAGCAACCTGTTAGTGCTCAAAGACAAATTCCTGGCCGGTGAGCATCGCCCACGTGAGATCGTCGAGCGCGGCGCGGCGCGGGTCGGCTTCGTTTTTGAGCTTTTGCGTTTCCGCCGTAGCCAGCCGGCCGGTGAGCGCGCTTAGTTCGGCGCTCGTAGGATATCGGCTGAATGCCGCGAGGTAAAGTTGGGTGACAATCTGCGCGTCCGAATCGCCAGCCTTGATGAGCTGGTCAAGCACGTTGCCTTTGGTCCGGAGTTTGCCGTTGAGCGTATCTCCATTGATGATGTGCAGCGCCTGAGTAATGGTGGGCACGGAGCTGCGCTCGCTCTCCTGCGTCTGTTCGCGCAATGGCCGGCCAAACGCCGTCAAGAAATATGACTTCACCGCCGTATCGGGCAGTTGCAACGCCCGCGTGCCCAGCGGATACCCGGCAAACTGCTCGGGTTCTTTCGTCACCTGCGAGAGCGCGTCCAGCAGCACCTCCGCAGGCAGCCGTCGGATAAGGTAATGTGAATAATACTTCTCATCCACAACATTTTCCTTTGTAGGTTGTGACGAAGTCTGATAAGTAGCCGACTGCATAATGGTGCGGATGAGATAGTCCACATCCATGTGGTGCGCCACAAAGTCCTTCGTCATCGCGTTGAGCAACGCCTCATTGGTGGGCGGATTGGTGTCGCGCATGTCGTCCACCGGCTCAACTAGTCCCTCGCCCATAAAGTTCTTCCAGACGCGGTTGACCACCGCTTTAGCGAAGAACGGGTTTGAGGGCGAGGTGAGCCACTGCGCAAAGTAGGCGCGGAGGTTGGCGGTAGTATTGATCGGCAGAGCCGGCGCGCCCAGTGGTTTGGGCGGCAGCGGATGGGTGAAGCGGTCGTCCGTGTAGACGCCCGAAGAGCCGGAGTAGACCGTGACATCGCGGAAAATCGGTCCAATGCCGGGCCTCGAGCCTCCGGGCGCGCCCATCTTCAGCCGCACGCGCGCAAAAAGGTCCGCCATGCCGAAATAATCTTTTTGGGTCCACTTTGCCAGAGGATGGTTGTGACAGTGTGCGCAGGTAATATTGATGCCGAGAAACGCCTCGGTCATGTTTTCAGAAATATCAATCGGATCGCGATGGATCACCCAGTAATTGGCCGCGCCGTCCTGCAATGTATTGCCGCTGGCCGTAACAATCGCGCTCACAAATTGATTCCACGGCTCGTCGCGCGCCACGCTCGCGCGGATCCAATCGTAGTAGCTCCACATTTCGGGGTAGGAAAGCCGGTTGCTCGTGACCAAAAGCAGGTCCGACCACTTGTACGCCCAGTAGTCAACAAACTCAGGCCGCTGCATGAGCGCGTCAATCAGGCGATTGCGCTTGTCCGGCGACTTGTCCTTCAGGAACGCTTCCACCGCCTGCGGCGTGGGCAGAATACCAGCGGCGTCAAGATAGGCGCGCCGGATAAATTCAGAGTCCGTGGCCTGCTGCGAAGGCGAAATATGAAGCTGCTGGAGGTGCGCGAGCACATAGTCATCGATATAATTGTGCCTCGGCGCGCGGCGGAAGGCAGCCTCATTCAGACCGAATGGGTAAGGAATTCTCATGCGGGCGAACGTTACGTGGCTTAGATACCAAACAGTCACGGGCGCTTCGCCATAACCGTGCATCGTGACCAGGCCTGCATCATTGACCGTCGCCACACCTTCGTCGCCACTATCATACTTGGCCCACCGGGTGACATCCTCGGAGTGGCCGTCGGAAAACTTCGCCATCACCACCAGTTGCTGGTTGGCTCCAGGAACAAGCGATGCCTCGTGTGGGAATACCTGCAGGTCTACGATGCGCGCGTCGGAGTCTTTTGGCGGCGGCATCCCGGCGGCGATCCATCCCGAAATCACCTTATATTCCGGCGAGCCCACGGGGAACCGCTGACCCCCGCCGTGCGCAATGGTCAGTGTGGGTTTCAGCAGAATCAAACTTTTAGCGGGCTCCATCCGGTTCGTCCGCCGGCCAATGGCCTGATGCGTCAGCGTGTAGTAATCGGTTTCCGGGTCATAGCCGCGCAGGGTGAGCTTAAATCCGTTTTTACCTGCGGCTGCGCCGTGGCACGGACCAGAATTGCATCCCATCTTTGTCATCACGGGAAGCACATGATTGCGGAAACTCCACACGAAGGGCGTGGTGAAGTTCGCCACCTCAACCGGCGCCGAAGCGACGCGACCTTTAAATGACGCATTAAGCGTTGCCCGGCCATTTCCCTCGGGATGGACAAACTCTTCATCAGGTCCATCGGAATCGACCTTGACAATGCTTGCATTGGAGACGGTGATGGCGGCCTGCGAAGTCACGTCAGCCACATGGCCATCGGCGTATGTTGCTTCCACGATCACCCGCTGATTCAAGAGCGGGATGGAAAGCGAGACCGAGGCGGGCAGGATCTTCATTCCGGTAAGCGGAGAGTTATCCGGCGTCGGGTGCGCGGCCACAGGTTGGATCTTCTGCGTCTTGTTATGGCCCCAGTTCTGTGAAGAGCTTTCAGACTTATCAAAGCTGTGATAGGGCGCCGCTGGGTTCTGTTGGCTGGCGAACGATGGTCGCACGCTTAATGCAACCGTCGCGCAGACCGCTAGGCCTGCTATCACTACCCAATTGGCATATCTTTGCGCGCGATAAACACGGTTCACGGGTAAACCTCCGTCGCTTAAGAGAACAATTCCGTAATGGGATCAAATCCGTGGTCAACCAGGCGCACCTGCCTGCCCTCCGGAGTTGCTAGGATCAAATCAATCGGGATACCCAGGGCATGATAGACGGTAGCAGCCACATGCGAAGGCTGCACGGGACGGTCTCTCGGCGCTCCCGCAATCGAATCTGAAGATCCCACCACCTGGCCGCCCTTGATGCCTCCGCCCGCAAACACAATGCTCCAGCATTGCGGCCAGTGGTCTCGCCCGCCAGCGGGGTTGATGCGCGGCGTGCGGCCAAATTCGCCTGTGGCAACCACTAAGGTGTTTTCGAGCAGGCCGCTCTTGCTGAGGTCTTCGATCAATGAAGTGAAGCCGTTATCGAACATCGGCCCCACCAGGTTGCTCATGCAGCTAATGGGGCTGAAGGGCGCCGAGCCATGGATGTCCCAGGTGATTTCGTTAAAAACCGTTTCAAACATATTAACGGTTACAAACCGCACCCCATTCTCCACCAAGCGGCGCGCCAGCAGGCACCCTTGGCCGAAGCGGTTCATGCCATATCTCTTGCGGACCTCCTCAGATTCCTGGTTCAGATCGAAAGCGGCGCGCGCTTTCGAGGAAGTCATCAAGGTATAGGCTTCGCTGAAGGTCGAGTCCATCAACTTGGCGTCCTGATTCGATTCAAAGTAAGACACGGACTGATCAATCAGATTCCGCCAATCGCGCCTCCGGTCCACGCGCAGCGCCGCAATATAATCAGGAGGAAGCATGTCGGGAACTTTGAAATTCGGGTCGGATGGGTCAGCGTTCAAAACGAACGGATCGTATTTCTTTCCAAGGAAGCCCGCCGTATCGCCATGCGGGAGGTTGCCGCCAAGCTGCCCAATGGGATAAGGCAGCAGCACGTTGGCTGGGATTGCTCCCTTCGGGCCTTCCCGATCGCTGAGGACGCTGCCATAGTTCGGCGATTCCAGGCCGCCACGGAACAGCCGCCCGGTCTGCATCATCTGGCAGCCGGTATCGTGCACGGCGGCGGCGGTGTGATAGACCGAGCGCAGCAGGGCGAATTTATCCGCGTGTTTAGCCATGCGGGGGAAAATCTCGGAGATTTGAATGCCGGAAACGTTGGTCGGAATCGGCTTGTAGGGGCCGCGGATCGAAGCGGGCGCGTCTGGTTTCATGTCCCACGTATCGAGTTGGCTCGGGCCGCCCACCAGCATCAACTGGATGCAGTTGATGTCCTTCTTGGGGTTCACCGCCCCCATGGCCTTGAGGTCCATGAACTGCGGGAGCGTGAGGCCAAGCATGGCCAGCGAGCCGGCGTGCAGAAAATCGCGGCGCGTGACGCCGTCGCAAAAATGGACTTTCTTATCCGCGTCTAGTCTGAACATAATTTCCTCGAAAGGTGACGAACTCGGGCGGAAGAGGAGGTCGTATGGCCGGGTCTTCGGGCCCCCAAAAGACACCTAGAGTTTATCCAAAACTTTACAAGAATGCTACCCCCTAAATTTATATTATTTTTTGGAAGAGAAAGCTGCTCCCGCTTGTAGCTGATTGTTCTTATACGGAAGGGTAAAGAAGGTTGCGGCTGTCAGAGGCCTTTATTTCGTAGCGCCGACAAACCACAGCCTTTTTTGTAGACAGGGACGCGCCTGCAATATGCGGTAAACTCTGTTGCGGGGTGCATCAAATAGGAGTAGAGTAGCCTTCATTGAGTTTTAGGCGGGGCTTAACGGTTCGCCGCTTGCAGAGTTGATGACTTTCGCGGCTCGCTGAGCACGCGGATTTTGACCGGCGTCAAGCCGCGGCCCACAAAATGCAATTCCCTGGCAGCAGCTTTTGAAACGTCAATCACGCGGCCAGAAACCCCGGGGCCGCGATCTTTGATCTTAACTATCACGGAGCGCCCGTTCCTTAAATTGGTGACGCGCACATCGGTGCCTAACGGCAGGGTGCGGTGAGCGGCGATCATCTTATGCTCGTCGAACGGCTCGCCGCACGCCATCAGGCGGCCCTGATCACGGCCTCCGTACCAGCTTGCCATTCCATATTGCACGCGATGGACGGAATGGGTCTTTGGAGGCTCGGGCCGCTTCGAGGCAAAAAGCGGCGAACAAAACATCATCGCTGCGATAAGGCTGAGGCTGAGCAGTTTCATAGGATTTCATCTTTTCGGGGTGCAGCCCGTCGTTGCGCCTGGTTTCTTCATTTAGCCCGCATTGGGTTGAGCGGCACATTGAAAAACTACTTGCCGGAAAGGAACGTTCCCCATGCTGTATCAGGCACGATGTCTGCCAAAAAGGTCTAAATGACCTTAAAAACAGGCGAAATATCGACAGGTCGCTAATGGTTTCAATAAGATACGAGGTGAAAAGCGAGAGAGGATTACGTGCTTGTAAATTGGCCGAGGATGATCCGGCGAGGGAAGAATTTACCAGTTCAGCAGGTATGGGAAGATTCAGTGGTTCTTAACCGGCGGCAAAGCGATGCTCTCGGCTCCATGCCCATGTAGATTTTTCCCGGAACCTAATCGCAACGATTTTACAGTTTTGGGTATATCTTATTGATTATTAAACCTATTATGCTATAGCTCAGCAATGGACCATGAGTTGCACGGTTTAAGCGACATCAACAGAAATCGAAATTCCGCAAAAAAAGAAAGGAGGGAATATGGGATTGGACTTTAGCCTTGCGGAAGCGAATAAAACAAATAGCGCAAATCAGGGGAACCACGCTGTCGGAATAAGTCGTGTTACGCGAATTTTAGTGGCGGACGATCATGAGTCCGTCAGGCGCGGAATCGCCGAGCTGATCAAATCCGCGCCGGGGTGCGAATTATCCGGTGAGGCTGCAAGCGGCATGGAGGCGGTCGAAAAGGCCCGCCAAATCAAGCCTCATGTGGCTATTCTCGACATGAGCATGCCAGGAATGAATGGCCTCGAGGCTGCGCGCCAAATCACCAAAGAGGCGCCCTCGACCGAGGTCATGATCCTTACTATGCATGATTCGGAACAACTCATCCAAGAAGTGCTTTCTGCGGGCGTGCATGGCTATATGTTGAAATCTGACATCGCTCGGGACCTGCAGACGGCGATAGGCTCGCTTTCCCAGGGGCGGCCGTTCTTCACCACGAAGGTGGCGAAAATCGTTCTCGACGGATACCTGGCGTCAATGGCGCGAACGAGCGGCTCGTGCCCGGACTTAACCTCCCGCGAACGGCAGGTCATCCAGCTTCTGGCCGAGGGGAAATCCAGCAAAGAGGTGGCGGCGATTCAGGGTATCGCGGTGAAAACTGCCGAAACCCACCGCACGAATCTCATGCGGAAACTGGGTCTGCATTCGATCTGCGACTTGGTGCACTACGCGGTGCGCAACCAGATTATCGACGCATAGCAAGGGTTCTCCCCTAGTGTAGCGCCGCCGTCCCGGCGGCTTTTGCCGGCAGGGCCCGTCCTGAGCGCAGCGAAGGAATGCCGGCGCTATGAAAAACGGCGGGCCATAAAGTAATCCGCAGCGCTGCGCAGGTTCTGGGCAAAATCCATCAGGCGGCCATCGGCCGCCTGCACTCCCGCTTCCCCGCACTGGTATAGGTCGTCAGCAGCCGCGCGCGCCATCTGCAAAAAATGGCGGCGGTCAGCCGTCGTCAAGGGACTGGCGGCCTTTAGCAATCCTGGCTTCTCTCTCGCGCCGCTCCGGCGTTCGGCGCGGATACGGAATGCGTTGCGCGTTTCCTCGTTCGGGCATAAGCGCAGCAAGTGAATGAGCCACTCCCCGCCTGGAACCACGCTGCCTAGCTCCCATTTCTGGTATGCAGGCAAGCTGCACCCCAGCATTTCCGCCATCACCTCCTGCGAGCGCCCAAGCGCCTCGCGCAATCCACGGATGGCAGAGGCGATGTCTGTCTCGCTGAACGTGAATTGGTCATCGGACATAACAGGAACCTCCCTTTAGAAATTACCCAGCCGCGGACCTCAAAAACAGAGGTCCACGCTACAAAACAAAACGGGCGCTGGATGACTCCAGCGCCCATTGAATAACCGTTTTTCTTGTAGCGCCGCCGTCCCGGCGGCTGTAGCGGCGGCCTCTGGCCGCCGGCTGTTAGACAGTAAAAACCGGCGGCCAGAGGCCGCCGCTACAACAGCCCCTACCAATAAAACTTCAGCGCCAACTGGATTTCGCGCGGGTCCGAGGCCCCGTCGCGGGTTCCGGTAATTTGCGTAAAGTTACTCGGGTTGGTGAAGTCTTTATTCCCCGGCAGGTCAAACTGGGGGGTGTTGGTAATGTTAAAGACTTCGGTGCGGAATTCCAAGTGGGTCGTTTCACTGGTCTGGAATTCCTTAAAGAGCGAGAAGTCGAGCCGGTGGAAGCCGGGTCCCATGGCTTGAGTCGCGGCGCCGCCGAGCACGCTATAGTCCGTCTGCCCCACAGCGGTTGCGGAGGCCGGCTGAGCGAACGCGGCCGGGTTCAGCCAATTATTCACGTCGTGCGGACCCGAGATCATGCTCTGCCCTGGGACTAGAAGCGCGTTGCACCCGAAGTCAGCCGTTGTCCCGTGCGGGCAGCCAATACCGAACGGCTGGCCATCTTCAAGCGTCAGAATCCAATTGGCGCTCCAGCCGCCCACCACGGCGTTGGCTATGCCGCTGGCATTGCGTCCGAAAGCCTTGTTTTTTCCAAACGGCAACTGGTAAGTGCCGCTGAAGTGAACAAGGTTCCGGGTGTCGGAGTCACAGTATGAATAATCCGCCTGGATTCCAAAGTTGGGCAAGTAGGGCGCCCGGAAGCCCTGCTGATTGTTGTTCAGCAAATCGCGAGTGTCGTTCATGCACTTCGAATAGGTGTAATCCGCCACCACGTTTAATCCGCCGCTAAACCTTCTTTCGTAGGTTGCTTGCAGCGAGTTGTAGAAGGCGTTCCCTTCCGTGGCGGCATAACTCTGGCCATAGCCGAAATCGGGAAATGGCACATAGTTAAACCGGTTGAGTCCGTTTGGCACGATCACGCTCGCCTCATTCGAACCCACGAAAGTCTCCAGGTGCCGCGTGGAATTGCCCACGTAGCCGATCTGGAATGTTTGATTCGGGGTGAACTGATATTGAACAGTCAGGTTGTAACCCATCGTATAGGGCGTGATGTAGTTGTACTGAATGCCCTCAAGGTTCAAGCCATTCGCTTGCACCGCCGTCGGCGTAAGCGGAACGCCGTTGAACCCGGTAGCCAGCGTGCCGATGTCCCCATTGGTATAGGTGATCGGGTGCGCGGGGTCAGGCGGGCTGAAGGCGAACTGGAACTGGAACGGATAGTTCTCGCCGATATTGGGCGAGTAACCGCGGTTCTCAAATCCATCGTAGAACCAACCGTAGCCGCCGCGAATCACCAGGTTGGATTTCATCTGGTAGGCGAAACCCACCCTGGGGGAGAAGTTCGTCAACTGTGAGTTCCCGAGCGACTGATTACCCGAGCACTGTATTTGAATGCCCATCGCCGCCGTCACATTTTTAAACGACGGGGAGATGTCGCCTCGATTGCACCGCTGATACGGAATCAGGTATAGCGCCTGTCCAGGGGCGCCCGGCACAAAATTAGCTTGGCCGCCGAACATCTCATAAACCTGACCGAAGTAATCCCAGCGCACGCCTAGGTTCAAAGTGAGCTTCTGGGTGGTCTTCCAGTCATCCTGGAAATAGAGGCCGTAATATTGCTTACCGTCGTCAGTATTGGAAATGTTGGAGAAGTTGTCGCCCGAAGATCCGCCCACGTAGTTAAATCCGCCGGGCACGGTGGCGGGGATCGGAGTTAGCAGCGCGTCGACCATTCCCGTGTTGCCGTTGGTGAAGGTCGGCACCTCAGAGAAAGTGCCGTTAAAGTTGAACGAACCTCGTGAGAAGGGCGGCTGCAGTGTGGAAAACTTCACGTGCTGGAATTCAAAGCCGCCTTTGAAGGTGTGAGCGTTGTACACCTTGGTGAGGTTTTCCGTCGCCTGAACGGTGGAGTTGTACTCGACCGAGGGCAAAAAGCCTGCATTGCCGAGCTGCGTCAATCCCGAAAAGTTGAGGTTAGGCAATCCCCCATTCAGCGGAACCTGGGGAATGCCGTTGATGCCGTACTGGCCGGGAATATTGGTCAGGTTGTTGGAGAAGGGTTGCACGCGCGACGTGCCAATGCGCGTGTAGCCGACGCGCGCTTCATTGATAAGCGTGGGGGAAAGGGAATGCGTCCAGCTCAGGACGTCGCTATTCGTAGCCGCCGTCTGAGATCCCTGGTTGAAGCCGCCGCCGTCAGCGAAACCGGTGAACGGGCCGGGCTTGAAGATCGGCTCATTGGCAAAGTTGACGCGGCCGAACACCTGGTCGCGGTCGCTGAAATTGTGATCGACGCGCGCGCCGCCATTGTCGACCGTATCCGATTCAACAGGGTCGCTGGTGAAGTTATTAAAGATGGCGTGCGAGGCGCCGGCGTTGGGCGTGGGATAGAGAGACAACAGTTTCACAACGTTCGGATCAATCCTGCCGACGGGGATTTGATTAGTTGGGGAGAAAGGCTGGCGGATAAACGTTCCAGGGCCGATTTGCTGGGTGGTCGCGGGATCGAAAATGGTTCCTTTTGCCCAAAGAACCCCGTTTGCATCCTTCTGCGTCCCGCTTTGGCCTGTAATCAGTTCGGAGAAGTCCGTGAAACCGCTCTGCCTCTCTTCAGTAGTGGGCACAGTTGCAACATAGGGCTGCGCCTGGCGGATGCGCGTGCCTTCGTAATCGAGAAAAAAGAAGGTTTTGTTTTTGCCATTGTAGACATGAGGAATCGTGAGCGGGCCGCCGAGAGTGGCGCCAAACTGATTCTGGCGGTATTCGCCTTTAGTGGTTTCAAAGAAATTCCTGGCGTCAAGACCGCTGTTGCGTAGAAATTCCCAGGCGTCGCCGTGAACCGCATTGCCGCCGCTTTTCGAGGTCGCGTTTAAGATGGCGCCTCCAGCACGGCCAAATTGGGCGCTGAAGTCGCTCGTTTGCACCTTAAATTCCTGAATGGCGTCGACCGGCGGCAGCACAACGTAAGACGTGCTGTTCAGAAAATCCACGAGGTCGGCGTTGTCGTCCATGCCGTCGAGCAGATAGTTATTCTGCGCGGGGCGCACGCCGTTGGCTGAAAAGGTGCCGGTGGCGTCCAGGCCGCGGCCTTCCTGTCCTCCCGAGGTGACGCCCGCCGAAATTTGGGCGAGAAACGTATAATTGCGCCCATTGAGCGGGAGGTCGTTCACCTGCCGCTGGCCTACTACTTGCCCCACCGAAGCCGAAGCCGTTTCGAGCAAGGGCGGCGCCGCTGTTACCTGAACCGTCTGCGTGACTGAGCCAGTCTGGAGCGCGAAGCTGACGTTGACGGTGGCTTGCACTTGCACCGAGACGTCCTTATGAACGGCTTGTTGGAAACCATGAAAAGAGGCTTCCACCGTGTAAGTGCCGATTTTAATCGGCGTAAATGTGTAGCTTCCTGACGAGTCGGTGGTCGTGGTCAGCTTGAGGCTGGTGCCTTGGTTAATCAAATCGACGGTCGCGCCCGGGATTACCGCGCCGCTTGGGTCTGTGACCGTGCCGGTGATGGTGCCGGTATCGACCTGCGCAAAGAGCCGCGCCGATCCCGCCACCGCAAGAACCAAAACTACCAAGCTCAGAGCCTGCAAAAATCTCACAAACTGGCGCATGGAGTTTCCTCCTCCTCAGAGATAAAGGGCGGCGTTGCTTCTTCGCATTCCAGCAACATCACCCATCAAGCTCGCGCAAACGTCCCGCGTAAACGTCTACGTAAGCGCATTGCAATCCTGCCGCAACTATAATATGTTTGTCAAGCGAAATGTAATGGAAATGGACTAGCCTTAAAATAAGCATTTTATAATCAACAAGGTGAAGCGGAAAGATACTGCCGGGCTGCATGGTTTTGAAGGCTATTTTGTACGATGGTAGCCACGGCACGATTGCGTGCCGTGGGCTTTCCTTCTTGCCGAACCAAAAACCCACGGCACAAACGCCGTGCCGTGGCTACCACTTGGCAAAATGCCTCGGAGTTAAAACCTGTAGCGCCACACGGCGCAGCCTTTACCAGTAGAACTTCAGGGCAAACTGGATCTGCCGCGGATCGTTTGGAGCGTCGCGCGTTGAGCCAATCTTGCCGAAGTTTGAGCTCGTAAAGTTGGTCGAATTCGGGATTGCAACCACTCCATTACCGCCAAAGCCCGGAGCGTTGAAGTTCGGATTGTTGAGAATATTGAAGAACTCGCTTCGGAACTGCAGCCGGAACCGCTCCGAGATCTGAAAGTTCTTAAACAGCGAGAAATCAAAGCGCGCATAGCCAGGCCCGCGAACCTGCGTTGGCGCTCCGCCCAGCAATCCCGCGCCGGTCAGCGGAACGCACGACAAATTGGAACCCAGCGTCGTCAAATTGAGCCCGGTCGAAGTTAGCTGGCAAGGTTGGGTGAAGGCGGCGGGGTTCAAGAATTGATTCACGTTATTCGGCCCTGCATACGGGTTTTGACCGGGCACCAGCAATGCATTACACCCAAGCCCCGTTACCGTCCCGGTGGGGCAGCCGATGGTCAAGGGCTGGCCGCCCTGAACGGTGGCGCTCCAGTTCATCTGCCAGCCGCCGACGACCTGCTTCACAGCGCCACGGCTGCCTGAAAGGAAATGCCTCCCTTCGCCAAATGGGAGCTCGTAACCACCGCTGAAGTGAAAGACGTTTGTGACATCAAAAGGCGCATTGCGATAGTCCGCCTGAATCCCGAAATTCGGGAGATAAGGCGCGCGATATCCACCCACGCTGCCACCATTCAAGAGATCTCCCGCGTCAGTCCGGGTCTTCGACCACGTGTAGGCGCCAAGGAAGTCCAATCCGCTGGCATAATGTTTTTGGACCGAGAACTGCAGGCCGTTGTAATCGCTATTCCCTTCGGTGGTG
Organism: Terriglobia bacterium; assembly: GCA_035945515.1. Lineage (GTDB taxonomy): Bacteria > Acidobacteriota > Terriglobia > UBA7540 > UBA7540 > RH2-MAG17b. The sequence continues at coordinate 3,877 of DASZAE010000237.1, read as the reverse complement.
ATGTAGCCGACGCCGCCAATGTCCGGGTAAGGACGGAAATTCTGCACGTTCTGGCCGGCGAAATTAATCGTCGAGACGGCATTGGCGCCTGGAGATACGGGCAGATGGTAAACCGTATTGCCCACATAACCTAACGTGGCCGACACGCTCGGCGTGAGCTCATATTGGAGAGTTAAGTTGTAGCCTTCTGTGTAAGGTGTTTTCCAGTCATACTGGAAGGCTTTGAGACCCAACAGGTTGGACCTGTTCGCAACCACCAGCGCCGGGTTAAAGACGGTGCACGAGAAGCCCGTCTCCACAAAGAGCGCAGAGGTGCAGCTTGAGCCATTCGCATTGGTGATCGCAACCCCATGCTCATCGTTAATCGCAGGGTACGAAAAGCCGAATGCGAAGGGATAGTTCTGGCCAATATTGGGACCGTAACCCAGGTTTTCAAACCCGCCGTAAAAGATGCCATAACCGCCCCTGATGACCAGTTTGGGGTTGACTTGGTAGGCGAACCCGAAGCGGGGAGCTAAGTTTGTTTTTTGGGCGGTGGCCACGGCGTCGTTGCCCGTGTAGACCAGGTTGATGCCATCTGTGGCCAGCGAACTCAGGAAGGTTGGAGACAGCGTGATACTCTTGCGCTCGACGGGGATCAGGTACTGCGCGGCGCCATTAGGTCCGCCAGGCACAAAGTTCGCCTGATTGCTGTGGTTTTCGACAATCGAACCAAAGTAGTCCCAGCGCATCCCAAGGTCCAAGGTCAGTTTGGGGGTCAGTTTCCAACTATCTTCAAAATACGCGCCGTAATAGTTACGGCCGTCATCGGTGAGGAAGATGTTGGTGACACTCAGTTGGTTGGCGCCGCCCACGAAATCGACCCCGCCGGGGGCATCCGATGGGATTGGGGTCAGAAGCAACTGGGCGATACCCGTGAGATCGGCCGACCCGTTGGGAATCCGGACAAAGTTGCTGCCATAACTCAACGTTCCGCGCGAGGTAGTCGGTTGCAGAGTCGAGTATTTGATGTGCTGCCACTCGAAACCCATCTTGAAAGTGTGTTTGCCCAAAATTTTAGTCAAGTCGTCGCTCACCTGGAACGTCGAACTGATCTCATCGGAAGGCAAGAATTGGTTGCCGCCGATAGTGGTAAGTCCGTTGATCGCGAACTGCGTGAGTCCGCCATTTTCCGCCACTTGGGGGACGTCTTGAATGCCGAACTGGGCCGGAATGCCCAGCGTGCTGGCGTCGGCCTGATGGCGCGTTGTCTTAATGTAACTCAGTCCCGCCCTCACCTCATTCACCATGCTGGGCGAGACGGTATGGGTCCAGGTCAACGGCCCCTGCCAGGAAGTTGCAGTCTGATTCCCGTTTTGGAAGGCGCCGCCATCCGCAAATCCCGCGAACGGCCCGGGAAGGAATTGGGGGTCGTCCACGAAGCTGATGCGGCCGAAAATCTGATTCTTGTCGTTCAGGTTGTAGTCCACGCGCGTATCAAAAGCGTTGCGGCTTTCCTGGTCGACGGGGGAATCTACGAAGTTGCTGACGATACCCGAGGAGGTTGGTGAGGGATACAGGTTCAGGATCTTGATGGCGTTTGGATCGAGGCGGTTCGTGGGCAGAGTGTTCATCTTCGCCTCATTCGCGGCTGTCGCAAAGTTCTGAATTCCCGCCACCGACCCCAGGATAAAGGGATCCCTGACAAATCCGGTGGTTGTGGCGGCTATCCCGGTGACGGGGTCGACCACGCCTTTGGTGACAGCGCGAGTGGTGGCGGGATCCAAGATCGCGCCGACAGGAATGGTGCGCCCAAGCGCGTCAGTTTTACTGCCGGACTGGGAAGAAATCAACTCCTGAAAGTCCGTGAATGCGCTGTTTCGCTCGAGCGCCGTGGGGACGGAGCTGGTGAAAGGCACTCCCTGCCGCCGCCGCAAGCCTTCATAATCGACGAAGAAAAAGAGCTTGTCGCGGCCATTGTAAACCTTCGGAATCACGACAGGGCCGCCCAAGGTAAAGCCAAACTGGTTCTGCCGGAACTCGCCCTTTTTTACTCCGCCAGAATTCTCAAAGAAGTCCGCTGAGTCAAATTTATCGTTGCGGAGGAACTCCCAGACGTCGCCATGGATCTGGTTGGTGCCGGATTTAATGGTGGCGCTGAGCACCGCGCCGCCCGCGCGGCCATACTCCGCGCTGTAATCTGCGGTCTCAACTCGAAATTCCTGAATCGCGTCTACAGGAGGAAGAACGACAAAATTGGTTCCGTTTAGAAAATCAACGGCGTTCGAGTTGTTATCGATGCCATCGAGCAGGTAGTTGTTTTGGGCAGGTTGCAAGCCATTGGCCGAGAAGGCGCCACTGGCGGCATTGCCTCGTGTATCCGATTGCGGGGTTTGCGCCCCGGCCACGATTTGGGCGAGAAACGTAAAATTCCGCCCGTTCAGGGGCAGGTCATTGACCGAGCGGGAATTCACAACCTGGCCGACTGCGGCATTCTGAGTCTGGAGGATGGGGACGGCCGAGGTCACTTCCACGGTCTGAACCACTTGGCCGGGTGTCAATGTGAAGTTCAAGACCACCTGTTGCAGGGCGTTGACGGTGACGTGGGGATGCAGGGCTTTTTGGAATCCCTGGAGCTCCGCCGCCACGGTGTAAGATCCTATCTTTAAGGGCGAGACAACATAATTGCCCTGGGATCCCGTGACCGTTGAAACCGAAAAGGCGGTCTCTTCATTCGTCACTGTAATCTTCGCCCCAGGAACCAACGCGCCGGATTGGTCCTTTACGGCGCCAAGAATCGACCCAGTGTCCACCTGGGCGTAAAGGCCGGGCGCGCCAAGTACCGCAAAGGCCAAAACAATCAAGCTCAAAGCCTGCAAACACCCGATGAACTGACGCATTGAATTCCTCCTTCCGCGTTTTTGGCCGCCATTGTAGCGTTAGGGTCCACTCGAGACCTAGCGATTTTTGATTTGTCCCGAAGGCGCATTTGGAGTGCGGCAGCTCGCTGCCGCTTTCCACAGCGCAAGTAAGCTGCCGCACTCCAGACTGAGACGCCGGGCCGGCATGGGTTGCGGCCGCAAAGCTGCGCTACGAAATCTTCATCTTCCCAAGGAAAAAGTGAACCCTTACTCATTCCGCGTTTATCTCAACGAAGCCTGCGCAACCGCTTACGTAAACGCATTGCAATCCTGCCCCAACTATAATATGTTTGTCAAGCGAAATGTAATGGAAATGAACTAGCCTGAAAATAAGGGTTTTTAATCAATAAAGCGAAGCGGAAAAACACAGTGGGTCTGGATGATTTTGAAGGGTATTTTGTAAGCGCACTGTTCGTCGATGAACGCCGCGGCTCTTGGAGCGCGACAGTTTGCTGGCGCTGGTAACGGCAAAGTAAACACGCTCCGAGGATGGAACCGCAAGGCATTCTTAAGCGTATCGGCAAGGGGACCTCGAAATGGGACATCGGATGGAGGATGTGGCTGAGAGAGCGAATGTTTCGATTGCGACGGTCTCCCACGTGGTCAACAAGACGCGCTACGTCGCTCCGGACACGAAGAAGCGCGTCCTCAAAGCAATCCAGGACCTGAATTACTACAAGGATGCGCACGCCCGCAGGCTGGCGATTGGCCAGAGCGATTTCTTTGGCTTGATCGTTTCTGACATTGGGAATCCTTTCTTTCCCGAATTGATCAAGAGTTTTGAAACGGCGGCGCTTGACCGCGGCTTCGACCTGATGCTGTCCAACACCAACTATGACCCCCGCCGGACGCAACAAGCCGTCCGCAAGATGATCGAAAACAAGGTGAGGGGCGTGGCGGTGATGACCTCGGAATTCAGCTCGGCGCTGACCACGGAACTCACGGCGAACCGCGTGGCGGTGGTGTTTCTGGACCAG
>DASZAE010000236.1:0-2477 GCA_035945515.1 Terriglobia bacterium | reverse complement strand
TCGATTCCTCCCAGGTCATACCATCTATATCCGTTTTCCTTGAGCCAGCTTATCAAGGACCACTGCAGCAGGTAGGCACCCTTCGAGTTCATTCCTTGATCACCCGTCGCTCCCAGTACATAAGTTGCAGAATCGCCCATCACCGCCGCCACGAGCCCGGCGACAGGCATGCCCTGAGACGTGCAGATCAACACCCGCATGCGATGCGGCTCCGGCAGATCTTCCTGAATTCTTCCGAATTCCTCAACATCAACATTGGTTTCGAAGGTCTTGCGCTGCCGCATCTCCATATAAAGCCGGCTGAACGCGCTATACTCTTCGTGGCCCGCTCCAGCAACGATGACGAGGTTGTTTTTCTCGGCTCTTGAAAGCTGGTTTCGCCATTTCTTGTCGAGCCGCCGCCGCAGGTCCTCGAGCGAGGGCGAAAGATCCAACACAAAGGTGCGGTCCGTGTTGGCGGCGCTTGGCAGCTCTGCAGCAAAACTTGCGAAGGCGGCCTGAACCAGTACGGCCCGTGGGGAGCCGGCAAAGGCGTTCGGCAGGATTCGCAGATAAAGCTTCCTTTTGCCAACATATTCGTCCTCGAGAGCTCGGGCGACCGCTTCAGCCACTTCCGGATCGAGCGGCCTTTCGCGCCGCTCGAATAACGGGCCCCAGCGCAGATACGCCATGCCGAACTTGAACCTGGTGGGGCGAACGATCCGGAGCTGTGCGGTGGCCACAACATCCCTACCTCGTTTTAGGACAAGATGGCTAAGGTTTTTTGCTCCCCACCGAATTGCGCCGTAGGAGCGCGTCTGATAAATGTTGGCGTCATTGAAGAGATCGAGCATCTCCGTCCATTCGGCGGGCGATGACCGATCCACTTCCACTTGCCAAGGAGAATGCAGCATATTATCGATGGAGACTGTGGCGCAGGGTCGGCTCTCTCGTACAAGCTGCGGCGTTTCAACGCGAACGCGCTATAAGAGTTAGCGTCCACCGTCGACGTCGCGCTCGAGCAGCTCTACGAGCAGGCGGTTTTTGGCTCTGGAGCACATCCAGGCGATTCTGCGTCCATCAAACGCCACGGCAGGCGCCGGAGCCGTGAGCACGACGAAGCCTGCACCGTTCGCTGCCGCGAGGGCAAGCTCCAGGCCGCCAATTTCATAGCAAACGTGGTGCAACCCGCCGCCTTTCTTCAAAAAGGCGCTCACGGGCGAAGTGTCGCTGGCGGGCTCGACCAACTCATAGACAGGATTTCGCTCGTCGCATGGATCAAAAAACGATAGCCGAACGCGCTGGATGGGATCGTAGATGATCTTGCCGTTCCAGTGCGCTGACATGGAAGCAGCAAACTCTTCGCCAGCGGCGGAAATTGACGACACCACAAAGCCTAGATGATGCAGAACGGCGTTTCCGCCGACTAAAGGCCCCAAGCGGGCGACCGGCGCCGCATCGTGCTTTTCTCCTGTCGCAATTTCAGAAATCATCGGAAGTGCCGTTGGTCCATCGGGCCGAGCGCGGTAGGCCGCCCTTTTCAGCGCTTGTGCGGTTAAAACCTGTTCTGTTTCGCACCTAGGCCGTTGGCCTGGGCTAGTGTAGGTCACCCCGTTGGGGCTCCGCATGCTTTGTGAGAAGCAAAAGCCGCAGTGTCAAACAACGGCCCCTGCGCCACAATTTCCTGTGCGGCGAATATGGCGTGTTTTCGGCGAATAAACCTCGGGCATGTCGTAATGCCACAGCTCGCGGCCCTCTGGGTTTCCTTCCAGATGGGTGAAACCAAGGCCAGCGTAATGCCCGGCGACCATACGGTTCTTCTTGGATGGGATGTAGACACCTACAATCTCGCGAATTCCTCGCGCCTGGCATTCCTCGATGAGCGCGTCGAACATGGCGAGCTCCATTTCGCGGTTCAATACGCGGCAACTCATCAGCCAAAGATCAATCTCCAGCGTCTTCTGAGCCATTCGCCCAATCAGCACCGAGACGAGGCCGTTATCGCCAAACTTGTCGGCGAGCCGGCCGCAAAGCGTGACAAAACCTGAGTCGCGACTCATCATCTCGACTTCCGGGCTCGTGTAGCGCCGAGTGGTAAGGTTGAACTGATTCGTCTTGTGGATAAGCTGTGCAATCCGCTCGAGATAAATGGGAACAAACGAACCGATCTCAGCGCTCATGTCCAGTGACGCGAGATATTCACCGTAATTGCTGAAGGTTGCCTGGGAAGCACTGCGCTGGGCGTTTGACGTGTAATAGACCGCGCGGCTGAGATCTTCCTGAACCACTTTCTCTGCCTCGAAATAATGCTCCTGCTCGAGAACTTCCGCGAACCGGGAAACGTCCGAGCCCACGTTTGGCACGGCCACTTCAGGCAACTGCTCCGCCACGAACGCCCGCTCGGCTGGATTATCATCAACGAATACCAAGCTGTCGAGACCGATGTTCAGCTCCGTGGCAATCTCGCGGATGTTGTCCACCTTCGGGTCCCAGTTGGC
>DASZAE010000235.1:0-4334 GCA_035945515.1 Terriglobia bacterium | reverse complement strand
ACTGCGAGACTTTTGAGACAAACGAGACGTTTTGCGGACCGCCGAATGGGGCGAACAAAAAGCATAGATGTTGATTCTAAAGGGGTCCTAGGGTTCGTTCCGTGAGTTTGTTTGTGTTTCTTCCCGTTTGCTCGCGCCATTTTCTAATCTTTGGAGCTCACTGTAGCGGCGGCGTCCTCGCCGCCGGTTTTTACTAATTAAAGACCGGCGGCCAGAGGCCGCCGCTACAACTACAAGCCTACTACGTCACTCTGAGAATTTTGATACAAATGGGATAAATGAGACGATTTTTGGCGGATAGCGCCGCGTGGCGGCGCGTGACCTCGTAAGAAAGCAGGCCATAAAAGCCGGCGGCGCCGGATTCTGTAGCGGCGGCCTCTGGCCGCCGGATTTTAATAGTAAAGCCCGGCGGCCAGAGGCCGCCGCTACAGCACGAGCCGCGGAGTTTGAACTACAAAGCTCTGCTCATCAAATCCTTCCCCAATTTTGATCCTCATTCATGCCGCAGCGCAACCATGGGGTCCACCTTCGCCGCCCGGCGCGCGGGAATGTAGCAAGCGAGCAAGGCGACGCTGGTTAGCAGAACCGACACGATTACAAATGTCAGAGGATCGGTAGACTTCACGCCGTATAGCAGGCTGGATAAAAAGCGTGCCAGACCCAATGCGCCAACTATTCCGATGCCCACGCCCACGAGCGCCATCTTGATGCCGTTGATGATGACCATCCTTAAAACATCTGTCTTTTGTGCGCCCAGAGCCATGCGAATCCCGAGCTCGTGTGTTCGCTGGCTCACCGAGTATGAAACAACTCCGTAAATGCCGATTGCCGCCAGCACCAGCGCCAAGCCTCCAAAAAGTCCAAGGAGCAACGTGCTAAAACGGCTCCGCGCCACCGAAGACGCAAGATAGTTTCCCATTGTCGAAACATCATACACCGGCACGTTCTCGTCCATTGAAGTGATGACTGTTCGCACGGCAGGGACCAGCCTCAGAGGTTCAACTTGCGTTCGGAGAACGATGGTGCTGAATATCGGGAATTGCGCGAACGGCAGGTAGTATTCGGGTTGAAAGTTCTCAGCCAGCCCTCCCAGCTTGGTGTTCCCGACAACTCCGACTATTTCTCGCCACGGAGTCGCAGATGTTGCGGAAATGCTGGGCCTAATTTGTTTTCCTATGACGCTTTCGTTCGGATAATACTTCCGGGCTAAGGCTTCGTTGACGATTACCACGGGAAGGCTCGAGGCGGTGTCTCGATTCGTGAACGTACGCCCTTGCAGAAGGGGTATGCCCATTGTCCGAAAGTAACCCGGTGTTATGCCGTCTACCCGGATAGAAGGCGTGTATCCAGGAGCGAAGGTGCGGCCTTCGAAATCAACGCCCGCAGAGTCAATCTCGCCTGAGAAGGGTAGAGTCCAATCAGCAGCAACAGAGCGAACGCCCGGTAACTTCTGAAGGCGTGGCACCAACTGGTTTATGAAATTTGCCTGCGCTGCGTCGTTGTACGGAGGAGACGGAAGATCCAACTTCAAACTGAGCAGATTGTGCGGTTCAAACCCAGGATCAACTTGACTGAGCCGCAGATAGCTCGCAATCAGCAAGCCTGCGCCGGCCAGGAGCACCAGCGCTAACGCAATTTCAACCATCACCAGTCCGCCGCGAAGTCTTCCGTGCGAAACGCCGTCTGAACTGGCCGGGCCCGCCTCTTTGAGCGCCCCCGTCAGGCTCGTCTTTGACGATAACAGCGCTGGCAGTGTGCCGAACAGAACACCGGTGAGTAGCGAGAGCGCCAGAGCAAAAGCCAGCACACGCCAGTCCATACCGATCCGCTGAACGCGAGGCAGGTCTTCCGGAGCGATATGCACCAGCACCTGTGCGCCCCAGGCTGCCACTATGGTTCCCGCCGCTCCTCCGAGCAGCGCGAGCAGAAGGCTCTCGCTCAGCAATTGTCTACACAAACGTGCCCGATGTGCTCCCAGCGCCGAACGTAAGGCAATTTCTCTCCCGCGCGTCACATTGCGTGCCAACGCCAGATTAGCTACGTTGGCGCAGGCAATCAGCAGAACTCCGAGTACGACACCGAGAATAATGAGCATGGGCAACCGGACACTTCCCACAATCCGGTCCAACTCAGGCACTATTCTGACAGTTGTTTGCCGGGCATTGCTTTGTGGATATTTGTCCGCCAGGCGACGGGCAATCAGGTCCATATCGACTTTCGCACGAACAAGGCTTACACTCGGGCGTAGTCGCGCGATTACGCTCAACGTGTCGTATGAGCGCCCGGTCATGATGTTGGAGCCCGACTCACGGTCAACTGCCATAGAAGTCCAGAGGTCTGTATGCCCAGCGGGAGGAAATTGAAATCCGGCCGGCATGACGCCAATCACCGTGAAGCCTTTGTTGTTCAAGACAACAGTTCGCCCCACAACAGATCGATCGGAGTGGAACCGCTCCCGCCAAAACGCGTGGCTTAGAATTACTACGTTTGCGCCAAGCTGGTCATCCTGTCGCTCGAAATCGCGGCCTACGAACGGCTTCACCTTGAGCAGCCCGAATAACCCTGCCGAGACCGTTTCAGCCTGGATGTGGAGGGATTCAGCACCGCCTGTCAATGTGAATTGTCTGTCGTGATAACTGGCCATACTGCTGAATACGTGATTTTGGGTTCGCCAGTCGAAGAAGTTCGGATAAGAGGCCGGGTTACCGGTTCCCGGACCTACTTGCTGCACCGAGACCAAGCGATCCGACTGCGGATAGGGCAGCGGACGTAACAGGACGCCATTCACAACGCTGAATATCGCCATTGTCGCCCCAATCCCGAGAGCCAGCGTGATAATCGCGACGGACGTGAATCCTGGACTGCGGCGCAGTTGCCGCAGGCCGTAACGCACGTCCGCATACAGTTCCCCGAGGAAGCGTGTTCCCAGCGCCTCGCGGCACTCTTCCTTGTAACGCTGATACCCGCCGAACTCGACCCGCGCTTGCCGCTCCGCTTCAGCGCGAGAGAGTCCACACCGTTCCAGATCGTCGGCGCGGATTTGCAAGTGCGAGCGGAGTTCTTCCTCCATTTCGCGCTCCACGCGCTTCCGACGGAGCAGAAAATCCAGGACTGTGCGAGATGAAGACAGTAGGCTCATTCTTCCTCGATCTACTGCAAAAGCCCACGGCACATAAACCGTGCCGTGGCTACCAAACACCCACGGTCAGCCAAAAAGCGACTGACGCCTGGCTATCAGTGCTCATCACTCATCACTTACCACTCGCCACTTCCTCTTCATACTTCCTCCGGTTGCGCGCCGAGGACGGTTCCAATCGCGGCCACGAGACGGTTCCAGCCGTCCACTTCTTCCCGCAGCCGCTTTCGGCCCGTCGCTGTAAGCTCGTAATACTTCGCCCGGTGGTTATTTTCCGAGATGCCCCACGTTGCCTTGAGCAGGCCCTGGCGGACCAAGCGAAACAAGGCGGGATAGAGCGCGCCTTGCTCGATGATCAGAGCGCCCTTGGAAATCTGCCCAATCCGCAGAAGAACGCCGTAGCCGTGCAGCGGCCCAAGAGAGACGGCCTTGAGGATGAGAAGATCGAGCGTGCCGGGAAGGATTTGAGCCTGCTTGTTCATGCCATACCCTAAGATGATTAGGAGTATAAAAGATGATGCTCCGGTCTGTCAAGAACGATTTGTGATTGAAGATGGGTGAATGGCGGATGCTGATGGGTGAGAGTGATGCGATCAATTGTAGCGCAGAGTTTTGCTCTTAAAACTCTGCGGCTTTTCGTCGGGACCGACGACAGCCGCTGTAGCGGCGGGCAAAGCCTTTAAGGGGCCGCCGGCCTTTACGGTCTTTACTGTCACTCAATGAGGCCGAAGGTTAGTAGACATAAACCGAGGGGAGATCGCAGTGTAACAGGGCGCGGCTTCAGCCGTGCCGTACGACAGTCCCTCCGTCTCAGGGCTTGAGCCCCTGATGCCTCAGCGGCTAAAAGCCGATATTCCTTCTGCGGCATCTCGGCACGGCTGAAGCCGTGCCCTGATACAACCCGACCATGAGGATGCCTGCTCGTCTACTAACTTCTGGCCTCCTTAGTAAAATCCGGCGGCCGAGGCTTGTAAAGGGCCGCCGCTATAGAAACAGACCGCAGAGTTTCAAAAGCAAAACTCTGCGCGCCTTGCGCGGCTTATTCTCTCTTATAATTGCCGCCGGGAACTCTATTCTCCGCAGTCTGGAGCTTCGCGCCTTCGATCCATTCCAAGATGGTCTTGTATTGCCAACTGTTCTCGTTGCCCTTCCACCTTTGGCCTCCGTTGTGCGAGGCATAGTAGTCGTTAACGTTTCC
>DASZAE010000234.1:0-4869 GCA_035945515.1 Terriglobia bacterium | reverse complement strand
GTCTGTAAGGGGCCGTCGGTCTTTAATTAGCAAAAGCTAGCGGCCCCTTACAGACTTTGCCCGCCGCTACAGCTAAGGCGCGCGGAGTTGTTTTGTAACTCCGCGGGTTTTTCAGCGACCCTAACGAGAGGCCGCAAGGTTTTGCCGGCAAAACTCTGCGCGCCAAAACGAGCTTGGCGCGTCGCTCTGAGCGGTCTATTTTGAAAGTTTCTGGAAGGTATTCTCAATCGCTGCGACGGAGGATTCACTGACTTCGCTCGGAAGCTCGTCAGAGGCGCGGCGCGCATAATCCTTGCCACCTGCCTGCGCAACATCCACCACTTCCGTTTGGTTCTTTGAGCCGAAGGTGACTTTGAAGGTGTAGGAGGGCTTGTCCAAACCAAATTGATTCATGTCGCCTGGCTTGGACGCCGGAAACGAAGACGCCTGGAGGCCGCGCAAGGTGGAGAGAAAGGCATTCACGTCGTCGGAGGGCGCGCTTTTTGAAGCAGGCGCCGTCTGTTTCCACTGATTTTTATTCTGCTCAAATGCCCAGTGGCCTTTGGGCGTAGTGACATCAAATCTCTTCACGTCGAACATATCCCACGAAAACAGGTTCTTGTCGCGGAAGTCGGGGGCGCTTTTCTGAAATTGGGTTACTGAGCTTTCATCGAGCGTGAAGACGGGCGCGAGCGCGGAGTTCATCGCGTAGTAACCCTGATCGGCCCGTTTGCCAATCACCAGCGTCTGGCTGCCGCCGGGCGTAATCAGGTCAACCGTAAGCGTGGGCTTGGCGAACCCGTACTTCGCGTCGGCTGTCTTCGACTCGGAGACAATGCTCTGCATGGTGAGCGATTGCAGGCTGTCGGTGAGGCCTTCCACCGTAAAGTGGTCAGCCCGCGCGCTTGTGGGTAGCAACACGTCCCACATGCCGTCAGGATTTTTCGCCAGCGTGACGCTTTGGCTTCCGTTCTTCACTTCGATGCGGTTGATTTGATCTGAAGGCAGGGTAACTGCGTGCGTGTCGCGTAAGTCAAACAGCTTTTTCTCCAAAGCCGTCTTCACGTCGTCGGTAAGCGTGAAGACTTGCGGCCGTCCGGCCACCTGCGCATAGATGCCCGAGTTGGTGGGCGTTTCGTCGCCCAGGAGCAGCGTGAATTCGACGGGCGTCGTGTCCGTCGTTACCGCGAGCGTTTTGGCGGGAGGATCGAGTCCATAGTCCTTGAGATTGGACGGGCGCGCGGCGATCTGCTCTCCCTCGGTGGCGGAAGTCAGGCTTTGCAGAAACGAATTGATTTTGTCCTGGTCGGCGCTAGTCGCCTGTGGCTTGGTGATGGACCAGGTTTTTCCCTGTTTGTCGCAGGTGAACGCCGCGCCATCGCGCGCCGTGAGGGTGAACGATTGAATCTGGCCGCTCGTCGCGGAAAGCAGCTTTTGCGCCGAAGTCTGGTTTGCCTTCTGCGCCTCTTCGCGGCTCTTATGCTTGTTCCAGCGGGTAAACGAAAACCACAAGATCACGAGCACGACAATGGCAATAAGCGACTTCAGATACCGGGCGCTCATCGTCGGCTCCACCACACGCCAATGCCGATGATAATGATTACGAGCGGGATGGACATGCAGCGCGCGAGCAGCCCGCCCATTTGCCGGGCGGTGAGGTTCAGGTGCTGCGATTGCGGCGTCTTGGGACGGATGGAAATCAGCCCCTCATTTGAGGCCAGCCACTCGATGGCGTTCATCGCAAAATCACGGTTTCCCTGAAAGCCAAGGTAAGCGTTGGCGGGAAGAAGAGACGTGCCCAGCGCAACAAAACGTCCCTGTTTATTGGACCCGCTCTTGCTGAGCGTGCCCGCCACTGCCACCACCAGCGGCCCCTTTACGTCCTTGCCGGGCACGAAGGAAACCTGGCGCATGCTGGGATTGAAATTGGTCACGCTGAAACTCGCGTCGGAGGTTTTACAAAGCGAATCAATCACTACGTTGGGCGGGGCGCTATTTGCAACCTCAAACGATCGCGCCAGTGGAAACAGCGTGGCCACGCGCTGGAGCGGCGTGACAATAGGATTATCCCCGTAGCTCATGATCAGCGGCATACTGGGACTCGTGCCGAACACTTGCGCCACCGGATTTTCGTCGATCACCAGATCATTGCGCGGGGTGGCGCCGTTATCGGAAAAAAACTTGGCGAGGTTGGGCAGAGCCACGCCCGGATCGAGCATCGCCAGGATGCGTCCCCCGGACTTCAGGTAAGCGTCCAGAACGCTGATTTCCTGCGGCAGGAAGTCGTGCTGCGGGCCGGCGATCACCAGGATGGCGCAATCAGCCGGAATCTTCATCGTCTGCAGCAGGGCGAGCGTCTTCACTTCGCTGTCTTCGTTTTCGAGAGCCTGCTTGAAGCTTGAATAGCCGTCGCGGTCGGTGCTTGAGAGATCGCGCTCGCCGTGCCCTTGATCGAAATAGATAATTTTTTCGCCCTTGAGCAGGCGGATCAGGGCGTTGGTGATGCCCTCTTCGGTGCTGTCCGAAGCGGCAAGGTGGCGCGAGCCGGCGGCCACATAAATCGAACCCAAAGTTTGCACGCCCAGCCGCTTCGCCAGGCCCGGATCGCGGTTGGGATCAACATATTTCACGGTGACAAAATGCGACGCGGAAGAATAAAGCCTCAGCAGGTCGCGTTGCTGGTCAAAAGCATTTTGTTGATTGAAGTCGTAGAGCGTGACGGGTTGATCGAGTCCTTTCACCAGCTTGAGGGTTTCGGGCGAGAGGCTGAAAGCCTTGTTGGGCGTAAGGTCCATATGATGGTCGTTGCGGTTGACGAACCAATTGCACAGGACGATGATGGCCAGCACCACCAGCGTGTAAACCGCGAAATTCGCGCCTCGCAACGCCTTCTGCCTGGCCTGGCTTTTTCCGTGCTCTTGCTCTGCCATGATTTACGGCCTCCCCTTTAAGGCTTCGAGTGAACGCGCGGTGAGGAAAAGACCCACGACGATGACCGAGACGTAGTAAACGACGTCGGTGAGATCAATGACGCCCTTGCCAAAATTGTCAAAATGCGTGGTCAGCGACAAATAGTTGAAGACGCGCCCAACAACGCCGCTTGAATAGCCGTTCACCCAATTGATGACGAAAAGCAGCAGAAAAACCGCCAGCGAGACCGCGCCGGCGATGATCTGGTTTTTGGTGAAACTGGAAATCCACATTCCCAGCGCCAACAGGCCCGCTCCATAAAGCAGCATCCCCAGCGCATTGGCCAGCAGGGGCAGGGCGCTTGGATTGCCGTAAATAAACAGCAAGCTGAGATAGAGGAACGTGATCACCATCAGCGCAATGTAAAGCACCAGAGCGCCCAGAAACTTGCCCAAGATAATCTGGAAATCCGTCAGCGGCGAAGTAAGCAGCATCTCGATGGTGCCGGACCGCTTTTCCTCGGCGAAAAGCCGCATGGTGATGAGCGGGACCAGAAACAGCAGCACAACGGCGAGGATGCCCTCGAGCAGCGGGCGGACGATCCATTCGTTCAGGTTAGGAGCCGGACCGCCCATCTCCATTGTCCGGAAAACTTGCACCAGATATTCCGCCACGAAACTGTAGAGAAAGAAGCCGCACAGCACGGAGTAAATCGCCATCACGAGGTAAGCGATGGGCGAATGAAAATAGGCCCGCACTTCCTTCCCTGCGATAGCCAAAGTGTTACGCATGTTGTCTCCTTCGAGAAACCGGCTTAAGTTGTAGCGGCGGGCAAAGCCTGTAAGGGGCCGCCGGTTTTTACTATTGAAATCCGGCGGCCCCTTACAGGCTTTGCCCGTCGCTACAGCAATTAGCCGCGGTTACGGCGCAGGCTCGTTAACCTCACCCGCCGCTTCGCGGTCTTCTTCTCCATGTTCTTTTTCTAAATTCTGATCTTTGGGTTCTGGTTTTGCGTCTGCCGCGTCCCGCGTGGTCAGTTTGAGGAAGATATCCTCCAGGCTCAGTCCGCTGGTCTTGAGTTCCATCAGGCGCCAATGCGACTCCACCACCGCGCGCGCAAGCTCGCTGCGCACGTCTTTCTCTTTCTCCGCATGGATTTCAAACGTCGAGCGATTGTCCGCCAAGCCGTGTTCTTCCACACGGCTCACGCCTTCGACTTTCTCAATACGGGCTTTCATTTCCTCGCGCGGCCCCTCGGCGGTGAGGAGAACGGTTTCAAATCCTTGTAAGCGCCGCGTCAACTCGTCGGGCGTTCCGACGGCCACAATCTTGCCCGCGTTAATCACCACCACGCGGTCGCAGGTTTTCGAGACCTCGGGCAGGATGTGCGTGCTCAGCACCACGGTGTGCTGGCCGGCGAGGCTGCGAATCAGTAGCCGGGTTTCGATAATCTGCTTAGGGTCGAGACCCGCGGTAGGCTCATCGAGCACCAGCACGTCGGGATTGTGGATCAGCGCCTGAGCAAGCCCCACGCGCTGGCGGTAGCCCTTGGAGAGCTTGCCGATCTGCCGCCGTTGCACGTCCGCGATGGCGCACTTTTCGCTGACCTCGGCGATGCGCTGGCGCAAATCCTTTCGCGGCACGCCCCGGATGCGGCCCGCGAAAGCTAGATATTCCGACACTCGCATGTCCGTATAAACGGGCGGATTCTCGGGAAGGTAACCCGTGTGCCGCCGCGCCTCTAGCGATTCCTCGACCACGTCGTAACCTGCCACCTTCACGCTGCCAGAGGTGGGCGGCAAGTAACCCGTAATTACGCGCATGGTAGTAGTCTTTCCGGCGCCGTTCGGTCCGAGAAATCCGAGCACCTCGCCCTGCTTTGCCTCAAAACTAACGTCTGAAACGGCGAGCGCAGGCCCGTAACGTTTTGTCAGTTGCTGGACTTCAATCATAAGATTTGTGCCTCATGCTTCAAGGTAG
>DASZAE010000233.1:0-6546 GCA_035945515.1 Terriglobia bacterium | reverse complement strand
ATATCCGCTTTCGTCCGCCGATCCGGCGGTGGTGGAAAAGAGTCTTGCCGGGATGCGCACTTCACTTCACAACGCGAAACTCTGGGGCGCGCGCTCGGTCCTTCTTGTGCCCGCCGTAGTGAATGAACAGACAAGTTACCGTGACGCGTGGGTGCGCTCGCAGGCGCAAATTCGCAAACTGATTCCCCTGGCGGAAGAATTGCGCGTCGTAATTGCCCTCGAAGAGGTGTGGAATAAGTTCCTCCTCAGCCCGCTCGAATTTGCGCGCTACGTGGACGAATTCAAGAGCCCCTGGATCGGCGCCTGGTTTGATGTAGGCAACGTGGTGCTATACGGCTACCCGCAGGATTGGATTCGCACCCTTGGACATCGCATCGTGGATGTGCACGTGAAGGGCTTTAAGCGCACCGGAAGCTGCTATGAGTGGGTCAACATCGGCGACGGCGATATCGATTGGCCCGAAGTTCGCAAAGCTTTCTCGGAGGTTGGCTACCACGGCGCGGCAATCACCGAGCTCAAGGCAGGCGACGAGGCCTACTTGCGCGATGTGAGCAACCGGGTGAGCCGGTATGTGTTGGGGGCGCGATCGTAGCGCCGGCATCCCTTCGCGGAGTTTACCGTGAGCCTCTTCGCTTCGCTCAGAGCGATTCGAAGAGGAGCGAATCGGCTCAGGGCAGGCTTTGCCGGCTGTTACACATGGATATTGCCCGCATCGTTGCTGGGATCGAGTACACCAGCATCTGCCGCCGGGACGGCGGCGCTACCTCGCGTACCGTCGCTAGCAGGTTGCTGAAAAAGTCGTCTAGTTTGTCATGCTGAGCGAAGCGAAGCATCCCTGTATTTATAAAATCAAGCAAATACAGAGATCCTTCGTTGCCTTCGGCTCCTCGGATGACAGTCGTGGGTCTTTTTCAGTAACCTGCTAGACCTGAAGTCCTCAAAAATATGATGTTAACGCCGTCCATCTTGCGCATTAAAGATGTGCTAATATCCCGATTTATACGTTGATTAGGATGTAAGGAGAGAAATTCATGCAGACTTTCCAAGTTTGGGCGCGGAACAATGGGAAAATTCCCAACGCAGCCACTACCAACGCACAAATCGCAACTTCTATCGTTGAATATCTTAAATCGACTGTGCAAGAAGCGGCCTTCTGGGCAAGGACGGCTGGAAACAATTTGCAGACTAACGTTCAAAATGGGCTGAATGTAACTTTCAATGCCCGTCCGGCTATAGTGGCCCCGCTGCCTCCCGCGGGGCCAGCGAGGCAGGCTTATCTGACCGGACATCAGAACTGGGCAGTGAATCTGCTTCCGGCAATCAACCTATACGTAACCAATTTTCAAGCCCAGCACGCGAACGCGCTTGCGCAAGAAGTAACTCAGCGAAGCAATGCTCATCGCCTGGCAAGCGCCACTGCCGCGATCCCTTCGCCTACGGACTACTTTCACGGCGTAAATTATGACGACGGGCTGGAGCGCGCGCGGGTGATCGGATATATTGACTACGTCATCGCCGCCATCACCGCTTATGGGACTACCGCTGTGCCCCACTCAAACGAAATGAACCGCCGCGTTGAATTAGTGAAGGCCCAGCTTGGGCGATGCAAGGCGGAAACGTTTTTAGGGGCCGACTCGACGCTTTGTGATTTCACCATTTTTAACAAGGCAGTGCCTCAAGCAGTAAGAGGCGAGGACATCAAAGAAGTGGCGGAATATTGGTCCACGGAACGGCAAGCTACCGCGGCCCGCATCCAGGAAGTTCAAGCCTGGGCAAACATTCAGGGGCACGGCGATGGAGCGGAAAAATTGCGGCGATACGGTTCGACCGGGGAGGCTGGGGACATCCGCGCGCGCAAGGGATTCTATCAGGCTCGCGGATTTTCTTTCGAACGTTACAAATGGTTTGTAGACTTGGGCGTCCGAAACGCCACCACCAGCGTGAGCGACAGCGATAGGTCCTTCTGGGTTCATCTGAAGGCCGGCGCCCTTGACGCGCTGCGGGGTTTGCAGCGGGAATACGTGGCGGACAATCAACCGGCGGTCACTTTTAAGCCCAATATGGGCGGAGAAGTGGGATGTTTTGGAATCCACGAAGACGTGCTCAGCCAGTTCAATAAGAAGCTGATTGAAAAAATCGTGATATGGAATCAGCAGACCAGGCGGGAGGATGGGGCGGCGGTTGTCCCAGCGTAGCCCGGTCTCTTACAGGCGGCCGGATGGCGAAGCGCCGCCCGCAGCGGCGGCTGGTCGCGCGAGCTTATTCCGCGGGCGGTGAGCGGCCTATTGAGGATTACAAATTATAGTGACAACTTTTTCTGCCGAAAAACCGGCGGCCAGAGGCCGCCGCTACAATATTTGTCGTCACTATAATTTGTAATCTTCAATAGGCTTTCAGGTACTCCTGGCGCGCGTCTGCATCGGAAATCGGCCGCAGCCGGATGGGGACTTGCTTCGACGGATCGGCTGCATAATAGACGCCGGCTCCGAGCTTGTAGTCATCCGTCGCGGACCGCAGAGTTTTGATGTGATTGTCAAAAAGCGTAAAGTCAAAGCTGCGCAAGGCCAGCACCTCTTTTTTCTCCGAGAGGGCCGCAATCACAATGCGATAGTTCCCCTTAACAAGTTGGAACCGCTTCAGAAAAAACTCCTTCGCCTCTCTCACAAACTCGTCATCAGCTTCGACCGGAATCTTGGGAGCGTCGGCAGGCCGCTGCGCAATTTTCGCGTTGATGTTGCTTCTGATCTTGGAAATAATTTCTGCCGCGTCCTCTTCCTCTTGCACGGTCCAAGGCTTGAAGAAATGGACGGTTTCGCTCCAGTGCTCGTCTGGTTTGAGCACGCTCCACTCCACGAAAAATTCCAGGTTTTGTTGCCCGCCCCCGCCCTGCGATTGGCGCGATTGATACATCAAGCCGGGCAAGTGCCATACGGCGCTGTCGCTGGTCACGATGCAGTCGATCTTGGCGACGGTCAGCGTCTTGCCCCCCGTATTGTGCAGGGCGACGAATCCGAGCAGATTGAGATTGCCCAGGAAGTGATAAAGACTGAGGTATTCCGGGATGACGATGTGCAGCGCGCGCCGCCTGAGAAGCTGATGAACCGGGGGCAGTTGAGACAAAACAAGCGCAAGGAGCGCAATCACTGCGCTCCAGACTTCAGGGCTCTTCATGAATTCCATGCTTAGACCCCTCCCTTTCGTGACGCAAGGTGACAATGGAATGTGCCCAACGGATTTGGAGGTATTCTACTTCGGAAGGCTTAAGGCTACAAGACGTTCAGCTGCCATCATTCATGAGGAGGGTTTGCCAGGGATTGCCAGAAGGCGCACCACCCGCTGAATAACAGCGGCGAGTTAATTCTCAGTCCTTGATTCTTCGCGCGGCACTATCGGAATGAATGGGCGCCGACCGTTTGTAAGGCTTGGACATGAGTTCTCCTATGCTGCGGCATTCACGGTTGGGATTTTCGCTAGTTCTGATTTCAGCCGCTTTTCGGCCAGCCAGAGATCGTGAGCCTGTTGCATTCGCAGCCAAAGCCCAGGACCGTTGCCGCACAGCTTGCCCAGCCTCACGGCCATCTCCGGCGTGATCGAGGCGCGGCCGGCAATGATCCGATGCAGGGTCTGACGGCTCACCCGTAGCTTCGCCGCGCCCTCAGTGACCGTTAACCGTAGGGCGGGCAGAATATCTTTGCCTAGGATCACGCCGGGGTGGTGCGGGACTCGCTTGATTTCTTGCGGGTCAATCAAATATTCGCGGTTCATAATATTTGTCCTTAGTGATATTGTTCGAGATCGACGCGCCAAGCTTCACCGTCAATCCATTCAAAAGTAATGCACCAAGGGCCATTCACGTGGATGCTGTGGCGCGTTGGTTTTTCGTGCAATCGATGATAATTAAATCCCGGCAGATTAAGCTCTTCGATTTTTTCGGCCTGGTGAAGGGCATCCAAGCGGCGCTGGCATCGCGCCTGCAATATGGCCGCCTCCTTCCCTGACGAACCCGAAGCGAACAGTTGCTTTAATCCTCTATGCCGGAAACTTCGGATCACCCTTTACTCATACCACAGCGCATTTAGAGCTGTAAAGTGATAGTTTACACATCGTCTGAAAAAAGCGCCAATAAGTTGGGAAATCGCTATACTACCCAGGATTCGATGGGCTACAGGCTTTTGCGCGTCCAAGCGCCAATAAACGGCGGACTGAGAAAGACTCCGCCTCCGGCGCGGAACTCGAGGCTCATGCGGTCCGCGTATGTATCGATATCAATTTCTTCGGCCGTTGCAAGCCCCTGTTTGAGGATGGCAGGCATCATGCTGCGGAGGCTCTGCACCAGAAAGTTCGGCAGCCGCTCCGCCATGGGGTCTTGAGCGCCGACGATGCCCATGTTGACTTGCAACGTTGGGGCAGGCAAACCCGCGGCGATAAACGTCGAATACAGTTTCAGGCCCATCTGAGGCTCCGCGCCCGAAAGTTCCTGCGCCTTTCCGGTGAGCTCGAAGAGCCGTTCGAGTAATGGTACAAGCGGGAAAGAGCGGATACCGGAGTGGCAGACTTCCTGAAATGCAACGATGCCGCCCGGGCGGACATGGCGAATCAGGCGGCGCAAAGCTTCGGCGGGGTCGGGATAGTACATTAGGACAAATCTCCCGACCAGGGCATCGTAGGGTTCGTCAAAGCGAATCTCGGCGGGGTCGCCCTCGATAAAATTGACATTTGAATAGTCGAGCGCCACGGCGCGCTCGCTGGCCATGTCCAAAGCCTCGGCAGAGCGGTCGATGCCGGTTACATGGCCTTCAGACCCCACCAGCTCGCGCGCAAGAAATGAGACATCACCTGGCCCGCTACCCACATCAAGCACCTTCATGCCCGCTGCAATGCCAGCTTGTGTAAAGATTGCACGCGTGAAAGGCTCCATGAGCCGGGCTTGTGTGGTGAGCCGGTTGAGTTCGTCCTGAGAGTGACCCAGCGCGTACTCGGGCGTTTTTTCGGGCATTCATTGCCTCCTCGCGGAAAGGAGTGTATGACTTTACTCAAAACTAAAACTCTGTTTATACCCTTGGCCTTTTGGGCGCAAGTTAAGAATCATTTTGTACAACGCATCGGCATCTTCAATGTCGATGAAACTAGGCAGGCCGTCCGGGTCCATAATGTTCCATGCTCCCCATCTCCGCCGCTCAGATTGAGTGGTAAAACGGAGTGTTCCGATACCCCTCGATCCGGCTTCCTTTATCAGGGTTGGTAAAGATTCGATATAGGCTGAAGTGATTCGCCGCGGCCATTTCATTTGAGCCGCAATCACCCGGAGATTTGTCACAGCGTAATGGGTTACCTTTTTTCGCCAGGCCACGTATAGAAACCGTCCCCAGATCAGATACTGCCCAATTAGAACAAATGGTATACCCCATACCATTCCAAATGGCCAAGGACCATTTGTATGATTAGAGGCTCCCCATAGCGGGTGGCCGGAGACAGCCGCTTCCCAAAAAATCGAAAAGCCTCCCCATAGGAGGCTAAACGGTATTAAGAGAGCATCTTGCTTATGAAAAACTATGCTTGTTTTGGGCTGTCCCGCCCATAGAATGGTTTCACCTGGCGTGAGTTCAGGGCGAACAGCATTTACCGAGTCCGGATTTGTCGGTGACATTAAAACCCCCTCTGTTCGCGGTGAACAAACCCGTCGCTACTTTTCGCCGCCGATCACCACCGTCCAATCGCGCACGCGCCATGCTTTAATCAGGCCGTTGAGGACATAGGGATCGTTCTTGGCAAACTCTTCGGCTACGGATTTACTTTCAGCACGGAATACGAAGAGAGCGCCGTCAGCGGGATTGGCAAAGGCGCCAGCCAGCACCAACTGCCCGGCTTGATGAGCGCGTTCAGCGTAAGCCAGGTGCGCGGCCCGGTGCACTTGGCGGCGCTCCAGATAATCGGAGACGGTGTCGTAGAAAAGGGCAAAATACATAGAGGTTTTATCTTTCTTCCGGCTGGTGATGGTAAACTTCCCAGCCTTTGTAATTTCCAAGCGCCTCAACCACCGCCTGCGCGTAATAGCTGCGGTTGACGGAAACATGATGCTCAAAGCCGTTGTGACAAATGTGGCGCATGAGCTTCTGCATGGAGGGAATTCTGACCACTCCGTAGCCGCCGAAGCTCTCAAGCTTGTCATTGGTGATTTCACCTTCACCGGTGTAGGCCCTCATGCGGCCGTGGAGGTCGTCGGTGCTGACGCGAAGGTAGGTGAGCGGTCCGCTTTTGAGCTTCCCTACCACCGTGCCAAAAGTGCTTTCTTTGCCGACGGTAGTGGCGATGATCTCCTGGAAGTCCATCTTGAAATCCTCGAAGAAATGCTTGGGAAGATTTGAGCAGTGGAAGATGACAGCCTTGTCGGGGTCTTCGCCGAAGTTGTTGTTCCAGTCCACAATGGCGCTGGGATCGCCCGCGGCAAGCTGCAGGATGTACATGGCGATCATGCCGATCATATCGGTCTCGCACGCGCTCGGCAGCAGGTTGTTGGACATCATGCTCATCAGCGTGCACGGCACG
>DASZAE010000232.1:0-6065 GCA_035945515.1 Terriglobia bacterium | reverse complement strand
TCCGTGGCGGGCGGCATGGTGGCCACGCGAGCGTCTTCCGAAGCCAGCCTGGGCAGCGACCTCAGCAGGCAACTGTTGCCGCGCAGCCGTCCGCTCTGGATCGCATCCGGCGTGATGTTTTCTCTGGGAATGATTCCCGGCTTGCCGAAGTTTTCTTTTTTCCTCGTGGCGGTTGTCATGGCTTTCCTGGCGCGCCAGGCGAAAGCGACGGCAGCAGCCCAGGAAGCTGAGCAGAAGAGCGAGGCCGCGGCGGGCAAAGCCAAAGCCGCCGAAGCGCCTCCCGCCATGCCCAAATTGGACGATCTGAGCATGGAAGTGGGCTATGCTCTGGTTCCGCTGGTGGATGAAGCGCAGGGCGGCCAGATGCTCAAGAGGGTGCGGGCGCTGCGCCGTCATCTGGCGCTTCAATTGGGTTTTGTGATTCCACCCGTGCACATTACAGATAATCCGCAGCTGAAGCCCAGGGAATATGTGGTCCGCCTGCGCAACGTAGAGATCGCGCGATGGCAGACGGAGAGCAACTCGCTGCTCGCCATCAGCGCCGAAACCCAGGCGCCTCACATTGAAGGGAAAGAGACGCGCGAACCGGCTTTTGGCGTGGCGGCGAAATGGATCGATCCCCGCCTGCGGGAGAACGCGCTGGCCGCCGGATACGCCGTGGTCGATCAGACTTCCGCCATCGCAACCCATCTGGCGGAATTGATCAAGCGTTACGCTCATGAGTTGCTGACCCGCCAGGAGACGAAGCGCCTTCTCGATTCGCTCTCCGAAACACAGCCCAAATTGGTGGAAGAGCTCGTGCCCAAGGCTCTCAGCCTCGGTGAAGTGCATCGCGTGCTTCAACAGCTCCTGCGAGAGCAGGTTTCGATACGTGACTTGCCCGCGATCCTGGAGGCTCTGCTCGACGCGTCTGTTGTAGGCAAGAACCCCGTCATGTTAGTTGAAGCCGCGCGCCAGACGCTTTGCCGCGCCCTGGTGCAGCCATTATTGAACGATGAAGGCAAGCTGACCGTCGTTACCATCGACCCGCAGCTTGAGGAGCAAATCCAGCAGATTTTTGAGACGCAGGCCACGCAAGGAAGGCCCCCGGCAACGCAGATTTCGTTTGTCCGGCGCATTCTTGACGGGCTGCGGAGTTTTATGGGCGAGCAGGTCTCGCTCACCTGCCCTGCGCTGCTCGTGAGCTCGCCTGCCCGGTTTCATCTTCGCCGGCTGCTCGAACCGTTTCTTCCCAAGCTGGTGGTAATCTCGCCGGCGGAGATCCCAAATTCGGTGACGGTGCAATCGATGGGGGTCGTGCGATGAGAACTTCGCTATACGCGACGCCATAAGTCGGCGGCGCCTGATTCTGTAGCGGCAGCCTCTGGCTGCCGGTTTTTACACTTAAAATCCGGCGGCCAGAGGCCGCCGCTACAGCCAATGATCGTCGCCGACTTATGGCTCTCGGGATAGATATCGGCTAACGGAAAGCAATGATGACGCCCTTGAAAGCGGCTAAAAGAAACTACGAAGAAGTTTCAAATCTCGATCAGGAAGACCGCGACCGTCTTCTGATGGAGCACCTTCCCCAGGTGCATTACATCGCCAAACGGATTCACGACCGCCTTCCGCCGCACGTCCCCTTTGACGATCTGGTGAATGCGGGAATTGTGGGGCTGCTCGAGGCGATCCGGAATTATGACGCGGCGCGCGGCGCGCAGGTGAAGACCTATGCGGAGCTTCGCATTAAGGGCGCCATCCTGGATAGCCTGAGAGAAATGGACTGGAGCCCGCGCGCGCTGCGCCGCAAGGGCCGCGAGCTTGAGAATTCTCACAGCCGGCTCCGCCAGACTTTGGAGCGCACGCCCACCGAGCACGAGCTGGCCAAGGACATGCGCATCAGCATCGAAGAACTTCGGACGCTGATGTGCGATCTGCGCGGGCTGAATCTGGGCAGCATCCAGGCCATTCAGCAGGAAGACGGCGGCAAGGGCGAGCAAGTATTCAAGTACGTGCCGAATTCGCCGGATGAAGACCCGTATTTCTTGTGCCTCCAGTCGGAGCTTAAAGACTATTTGGCGAGGGCGGTAGGCGAGCTGCCGGAACGCGAGCGGCAAATGCTGGCCCTCTATTACAAAGAAGACCTCACTATGAAGGAGGTCGGCGCGGTCCTTGGCATTGGAGAGGGGCGGATTTCCCAGTTGCACTCCTCGGCAATGGCCTTTCTGCGGGTCAGAATGAAAGAGTTTCTGGGAGAGCGGCCAAGCCCTAGGTCTAAAGATTCACCGAAAGTCCGGAAATCCGGAGAGAGTTCAGCATGGAAAAAACACTGACGCAAGATGAAATCAATGCTCTTTTGCGATCCGCCCAGGCTTCCGAAGCCAAGGAGGAAGGCGCGGCGACCACGCGCAAATTTGCGCCGTTCGTTTTCGGAAAAGCTTCCCGGATTTCAAAACAGCAGGTCAAAGATGTCGCTCAGCTCCATGAAACTTTTTGCTACCGGATGAAGAACCGGCTGTCCGCATATCTTCAGGTCGCCATGGAGATCAATCTGATGTCGGTGGATGAGGTGCCCTATTCGGAATATATCGAAAGCATCCCGCAGCAGGCTTATCTGGCCTCGCTTACGGTTCAGCCTGTGGAGGCCATCGCGCTCTTGAGCATCGACCTGCCGATTGCTTTTGCGATGATCGACCTGATGCTCGGCGGCAACGGCAAGCTTGAGCCGCCGCAGCGCCATACGACGGAGATTGAAGAGCAGGTTCTCCAGACCGTGGTGGACATGATTTGCGACGAACTTCAGACGGATTGGCGCCAGGCTGCCGACGTTCGCTTCCGCTTTGATCAGACGCAGCGGGCGGCGGAATTGTTCCGCTTGCTTTCGCCTTACGAGAAGATGCTTTTTCTCAGTTTTGAAATTCGCGTGCCCGACGCCTTCAGCACGCTCACGCTGGCGTTCCCCGCCGTCGTATCATCATTGCTCTTAAGACGGCTGGCAAAGAAAAATACACGCAGTCAGGGGTCAATCCCGCCGCCTAAGACGCAAATTCTCGAGCAGATCCTCAGCAGCATTTTTGGCGTCGAGATGCTTCTGCCGCCCACTCGCATCCGGGGCAAGGACCTGCTTGCGCTCAACCCCGGCCAGACGATTCTGATACAGCACCGGGTCAAGCAGCCAGCGCAGATTCACGTGGCGGGAAGCAAAATGTTTACCGGGTATCCGGTTAGGAATGGCAAGCAGAGGGGCGGAATGATCCAGCAAAGGTTTCCAGTTCCATACCCCGTTGAAAGAGTTAACGAATGAAAACAAAACCCGAACTTGGCCCCGGGCCTAAGAATTATTTTGCGCTTTGGACCCAAAATATCGCTGAGGGTCTCGCGCGCATGACAGGCGCAAGCGTGGAAGTGGAGCCGGTTGATCCACCCGTGATCAGCGCCGCGGAGGCCGGCCTTTGGATTCGTCTTTTTGGCGGCAAAGCGGGCGAGCAGGCCTTCTTCGTGGCAGAGCCGGACGCCCTTCGCCTGGCGAAATTGGTAATGGGCAGCGCGCAGGGAGAGCCGGATGCCTTAACACCGGAGCGCCGTGAAGCAGCAGTTCAGTTCTTTGAGCAGATTGCGACCATGATTCCTATGGCCGGCGTGCTGGGATTCAATGGTGAGCTTGAGGTTTCTCAATCGGAGCCTCCGGCGTGGGAAAGCGCCGGACAAGCGAAGTTCCGTTTTTTCACCGCGCAGGATTCCGTATTGAGTCTGCAAGCCTTGCTGAGCTCGGATTTTTTAGGCGCCCTCGAATCGGCCCAAGAAGCCCGCGCCGCCTCGCAAGCCGCGGAGGCTGCCAAGGTGAGCGGGAAAAAGCCCGGCGCGCAGCCGGAGAAGATGTCTGGCAAAAAAATCCCAGAAGACTCCCACGACATTAACCTGGACCTGCTGATGGATGTCGAGCTCGAAGTCACGCTGCGCTTTGGCCAGCGCGAAATGCTTCTCGGCGACATTCTCAAGCTGGCCCCAGGCAGCGTTGTGGAACTAGACCAGGAAGTCCAGGACCCAGTGGAACTCCTCGTGGGCAATAAAGTGATCGCCTGGGGCGAGGTGGTGACCGTGGATGGAAGCTACGGCCTTCGCATCACAGGCCTTGCCAGCCGCGAAGAGAGGCTTGAATCGCTGCGAAAATAGACGCCACATTCATTGAGCGGGCGCGGACATCTCAAGCCGGCAAAGGTTTCATCATCTCGCAGGCCGCAAATTCATAGGACCTGCGCAAGCCAAGGAAAGAGTGAATACGCGTGGGAACAGCGAACGCAAATCTGTCTTTCAGGAATAGGACTACGCCTCAATCCATCACGCGCCGATGTGAGAATGCCCAATGTCCGCGGGCGCGAATTGCTTGGTTGTGGCGATGGAAACGGCCGGCGGGCATCCGCCTGAATGACGCTTGGTATTGCTCGCTCGAATGCTTCGAGCAGGGAGCTTTCGAGTTATTCTCGCAACTCAATCTCAAGGCAAGCCGGGGCCGCGCCATCCGCTACCGGCTTCCTTTGGGGTTGTTGTTGCTCTCAAAAGGCCTGATCAGCGCCGAGCACTTGCAGGACGCGCTCAAGGCGCAAAGGGAATCGCAAAAAGGGCGGCTGGGCGATTGGTTGCGTCAGCACGGCATTCTTACTGAAGAGCAGCTCACGGGCGCGTTGGGCGTGCAATGGGGGCTGCCGGTTTTCCACCTCGCGCAGAGCAGCGGTTTTGTCGAATGCGCCGTCATGGCGCCGGTTCATCTCATGGAGGCGTCGCGCATGGCGCTGGTCCACTATATGCCGACTAGCCGCAATCTTTATGTTGCTTTCTCGGATGGAATTGATTTTGCAGCTTTACGGGCGCTTGAGCAGATGATTGAGTGCAGCACGCAGCCCTGCGTCATCGGCGAGTCGGAAATGGAAGAGGCCCTTGAAGCCATGCGGCGGATACCGCGCCCAAGCGAGACTGTGCTGGATATCGACTGCGCCCCTAAGAGTCTAGCCACGACGACCCGCGAATGGGCCGAATCGAACAAGGCGGATCAGGTGAGGGCGGTTGTCGCCTCCGAGAATCTCTGGGTCCGTCTGGAGAACCCGTCTCTAACAGGGCATCTTCTCTTCAAGCTGCCTCAGGCGGTTCCCGAATTGGTTTTCTGAAGGCGCATAGCGCAGGCGGGGCTTGAAAAGCCACTCGCCGCTTCTCTGCGGATGGATTCTAGGTTATTGATTATATTGGCTTTTTACAGCTACAACCGGATATGTTTTTCGACATCGAGCGGGAAGCCTTAAAGGTCATTTCTGTGCTGCCGATAGAGCAAATATGGGGCTATGGAGGACGGCTGGTTTGACTCCAGCCGGCGGTTAGCAACCATGATTGAGGCCATCATGATTGTCAAAGGCCAGGAGTCTTTCCCTCACCCTCTTTGCGAGGGACCGGAGGTGAGCCAACTAGACTCTTTGCGCGCCGAGGCGGAGCTTACCTGTTTGCCGCCCGCTCTCGCTCGCATGAACACACTATTAAGCGCGGCTCCGGTTGACCTCAGGAGCCTAACTGAGGCTCTCAAGGAAGCGCCCAGCCTTGCGGCCGAGGCGGTGAGGTTCTGCAATTCCTCACTATTCGCCCTTCCGCAACCCGTGGCGACTCTTGAGCAAGCGGTTCTTCTTATGGATGCGGATATTGTCCGCGCGTTGTTGATTACCTGTTGGCTGGCAAAACACACCGGCTCAACCATGCCGGCCCGCGACAACGGGATGTTCTGGAGTCATAGCTTGCTGGTCGCTCAGTTGAGCCGCCACATCAGCGAGTGGGCATGCTATGCGCAGCCCGAGCGGGCCTTTCTCGCGGGTCTATTCCACGACATCGGCATTTTGCCTTTTCTCGCTATTCTGGGCCGTACTGGACCGGCCAGGTCAGAAGGGTGGTTCGAGGAAGTGGGTGACGCCGTTGAACCACAGCGGCGGCGCTTTGGGACTGATCATTGTGAGTTGGGATTGCAGATGAGTTCCGCCCTCGATCTGCCTGTTCTCTGGGCGGAGGCGATGGCAAGGCATCATCAGCGAGGCGCCACGCTCTCCGGAATG
>DASZAE010000231.1:0-38926 GCA_035945515.1 Terriglobia bacterium | reverse complement strand
GGCCGCCGCTACAGCCAATGACCGTCGCTGACTTATGACGCTCTGTATAAATGGACGAGTGGCGGCATAAAGCCGCCGCTACACCTTTTTCAGCAACCCACCATTCATTTACAAAAACAAGCGAGCGCCTTCGTAGGGTTTATAGCGGAATATTCCCATGCTTTTTGGGGGGCATGGTTTCGCCCTTGGTTTCGAGCATCCGAAGAGCGTTGATGAGCCTGGGCCGGGTTTGGCGGGGCCGGATGATGGCGTCGATGTAGCCGCGTTCCGCGGCAACCTGGGGGTTGGCAAACCGCTCGCGGAATTCCGCTACTTTCTGCTGCCGCAATTTTGCGGGATTCTTCGCAGCCAGCAGTTCGCGCCGGTAGACGATGTTCACCGCGCCTTCAGCGCCCATCACGGCGATCTCCGCCGTCGGGTAGGCGTAATTCACGTCCGTCCGAATATGTTTTGAAGACATCACACAATAAGCGCCCCCGTATGCTTTGCGTGTGATCACTGTGACTTTGGGCACGGTTGCTTCCGAAAAAGCGAAAAGCAACTTGGCGCCGTGCCGGATGATGCCGCCGAGCTCCTGCCCGGTTCCAGGAAGGAAACCCGGCACATCGACAAACGTTGCCAGAGGAATGTTAAACGCGTCGCAGAAGCGCACGAATCGCGCGCCTTTGACCGAGGCGTTGATATCGAGGCATCCGGCAAGCACCTCCGGTTGATTGGCCACAATGCCCACGCTTTGTCCGCTCATGCGCGCAAAGCCGACCACGAGATTCTTGGCAAAATGTTCGTGTACTTCGAGAAAATTGCCGTCATCCACCACGCGCCGGATGAGTTCTTTGATGTCGTAGGGCTTGCCGGGATCGCACGGCACGAGGTCATCAAGCTCGGGGTCTTCCCGGCCGTCCGGGTCTGCGGTTTCCACCCGAGGCGGCTCCTCGTGATTATTTTGCGGCAGAAATGAGAGCAGCTCACGCGCCAGCGCCAGGCAGTCCCGGTCGTCCGCCGCCAAAAAATGGGCTACGCCGCTGGTTTGATTGTGTGTCAGGGGACCGCCCAATTCTTCCTTCGTCACGTTTTCGTGCATGACGGTTTTGATGACGTCAGGGCCGGTCACAAACATGTAGCTGGTGTTTTCCACCATGAGAGTGAAATCCGTAATGGCGGGAGAATACACCGCGCCGCCCGCGCATGGGCCAAGGATGGCGGAAATCTGCGGGATTACTCCCGAAGCCAGCGTGTTGCGCAGAAAAATCTCCGCATACCCGGCGAGCGAAGCCACGCCTTCCTGAATCCGCGCCCCGCCCGAGTCGTTGAGGCCCACCACGGGCGCGCCCACCTTGAGCGCAAGGTCCATCACTTTGCAGATTTTGGCCGCGTTAGTTTCGGAGAGCGAGCCGCCAAACACGGCGAAGTCCTGGGCAAAAGCGTAGGTGAGGCGCCCGTTGATGCGGCCAGAACCGCAGATGACGCCGTCGCCCGCAATTCGGCGTTCTCCCAGGCCGAAATCCTGGCAGCGGTGCAATACAAGCTGATCGATTTCCTCGAAGCTGCCCTCGTCGAAGAGCGTCTCAATGCGGGCGCGCGCAGCAAGCCGCCCTTCCGTCTTTGGCCGCGCCGCGCCGCCGCCCGCAAGCTTGCCGCTGACATCAGGCTTAGCCGGGCCAGCCGGTTTTTTCGTAGATTTCATGGAGCACAAAGAATGAGGCAAGTCACGGACGTTGTATTCAGTTGAACGGGTGTAACGGCGCGGTTAAACAGGTTGCTGAAAAACCCATTTGCGCTGTCATTCTGAGCGAAGCGAAGAATCCCGGCATTTCGCTCAGGGTAAACTCCGCGAAGAATCTGCTTCTTATGTGAAATCAGTAACTTCCAAGATTCTTCCTTCGCTACGCTCAGGACCGCCTTCGGCTCCTCAGAATGACCTGGTTACGGAGTTTTTCAGCAACCTGTTTAACCGCGCCCCCCTAATTGCCAAGCCGATTCGTAAATAATCCAGGCTAGGTTTGCGCAGCCTCGAGGTCGCTTGCCTGGGCGAATCCGCTCCATTTCTCGCAGGCAATGATCGAGTTCATGGGCTTTTGCGGGTCGTACTTCACGCTGGACGATAACCCGGCGATGCCCGCCGCCGGCAGTTCAGCAAAGCCCATAATCTCCTGAGCCGCTTCGTAGGTCACGCCGGCGACTTCGTAGCGGTAGAGCACCACGCGAGATTCTTTCCCGGCTGCGCCGCGCTCAACATAGTCGACAATTTCGCCGGAGGTAATTCGCCCCACGCGATTGACTTCCAATCGCCGCTGCCGTTCAATTTCATCTGGACTTTTGGCTCGTCGTCGGGCGATCCACCGCGCGAGCATCACGCCCAGCACGGCGCAAAGGACGGCTATGGCAGCCGATCCGGTGATCACGAGCATCGTCAGTCGCGCGGAAGATGTCACCTGCTCCCTCCAAGCCGGTTTGAAGCAGTTGGATTATAGCACTGCGGCCGCGTCAAACGCCTTGCGGCCAGAACTGCGCTTTCAGCCAAGCCAAGCTAATCGTTTGGTATGGATCAACGATGCAGCCCCCGGGCGGAGCGGGCAGGCGCTCGCGGCCTTTCATCAGCGCCACGTTATAAATCTCCGCGAAAGCAAATTTGCGCCCCTCGGCGCCTTGTCCGCCCACCACTTCCGAGCCGCGCCGCACATTATCCATTAAGCGGGGAGGATGGAGGAGATGAAAAGGATTGCGCCGCATTTCGCCGCCGTGCTCCGCAATCGCCACCAATTGCGCCGCCACGAGCTCCGGCGCGAGGCCCACCATCAGATTCGGCCTTTCGATCTGATGCCAGGTTTCGGTTTCAATCAACAGCACCGGGGCGCGGCGGTTCTGTTCCAGATGTTCCCCAAGCGCATCGAGCACCAGCCGGTGCGTGCCCACGTGAGTGGTGTTGAAATCGTCGGCGTGAGGGGCCATGACGGCGTCGGGCTGTTCCGCGTCGAAGATTTCACGCAGCGCGTCGACCTTGACGCGCCACTCCGCGGGATGCTCCCGGTGGCTTTCTTCGGCCACCTCATCAAAACCGCCGGGCGGATGCGCCAGAACGAATTTAAAAGCGAGCGCGTGGCAGGCAGACTGGACTTCGCGCAGACGGCGCGCTTGCTGACTCTTGTCCCTTCCGAGAGTGACCGCGATGCTGGTGACGCTGGCGCCGGATTCGCGGAGCAGGCGCAGCGCGAGCGATCCGCTGATCGATTCGTCGTCCGGGTGCGGCGCGCAAAAGACGATTTTCGCGGGCGCCGGGGATGCCGTCCCAGGGCCCTCGCTAGGCGGCGTGAGAAGCTCCGGCGCAGGTCCAAGCGGGATAGCGCGGCCTGCATCCACCGCTTTGATGATTTGGGAGAGAAAGTTCAGCCAACTCTCGTAACGCTCATTCCAAGCCTTTTTTGAAGAATTGTCAGACACAGGGTTCTCCGGGCTTAAATTTTCTCGGCGCGGCAACCTCTGGCCGCCACGTTTTTAAATAGCAAAGGCCGGCGGCCAGAGGCCGCTGCCACAGCCGCATTAAGTTTCATCGCTCAAGGTTTCTTCTATTGAGCTTTCCGAGGTCTCCCGTGCGGCAGATCATCGAGCGGCTTTCCGCCGCTGGTGAGACTCAAGAGTAAGCGCGCAATGCGTTCAGAATCGTGCCGGGCAACGTGATCCGCGGCAAGCAGGTTCGCTGGAATGGGCCGCACGCCGAGCGCCTCAATCTGGTCGAAATCATTCACTACCGGACCGGCGCGTTGCGAGGCGTAGCGCCTTTCCATGGTAGATGAAAACCGCGTGGTGGAAAGAATCATCCCATCGAAGATTTTACCTCCGGCGTGCTTGTGGAGCGCGATTAAATGATCCGCGGCGGAGTAGCGGTGGGTCTCGCCAGGCTGCGTCATCAAGTTTCCGATGTAGAGCTTGAGGGCCTGTGAGCGCGAAATTGCGTCTGAGATGCCTTCAACGAGAAGGTTAGGGATGAGTGAAGTATAAAGCGATCCTGGCCCCACCGTGATCAAGTCCGCCGCCTTGAGAGCCGCCAGCGCCTCAGGCAGCGGCTTGCAGCGTCGCGGAACAATCGAGAGCGTGGCGATGGGCACGCTAGTCTTGGTAATCCTCGATTCGCCATAGATGGTGCGGCCGTCGCGGAGTTTTGCTTTAAGGTGAATGTCGGCGAGGGTTGAGGGAAAAATTTCGCCTTCAATGGCTAGGATTTCGCTCGAAAGGCGCACAGCCTTTGAAAAGTCGCCTGTGAGATGGGTGAGCGCGGTCAGAAAAAGGTTGCCGAAGTTGTGGCCGCGCAGTCCCAAGCCTGACTTGAAACGGTAATTGAAAAGCTTGGCGAAGAGTGTTTCGTCTTCCGCGAGCGCCACCAGGCAGTTACGAATGTCTCCAGGCGGCAACATGCGGAAATCCCGCCGCAGGCGCCCTGAACTTCCACCCTCATCCGTGACCGTGACAATCGCGGCGAGCGAGCGGATCGCAGCCATCCTTTGGGAAGCCGCACCCCCGGCCACGTGGCGTTTCAGCCCGCGCAAGAGCGTGGCGAGACCCGTGCCTCCGCCAATAGCCACAACGTTCATTTTCTGCTGAAACCTTAGAGGTGTTGGGAAGCGCCCAATGCGGGGTTCAGGCTCTTGCCGCCGCGGACCGCTTCGCATTGCTTACAAGCTCGGTAAATCGCGGGTCGCTCGCCACCGGCTCGAAATCCTCTTCGTGACGGGCCTGAATCCGGGTCTGTGGATCGAGATGGATAGACGCCTTAAGGTGCGCAATTGCCGGGTCCGGGTCGCCGCGCCGCGCATAACCGGCGGCCAACGCATAATGAATCTCGCTTCGCCGCGGGTCCAGCTTCTGAGCTTTGCTGAGATACTCAATCGCCCGGTCAATTTTGTTTGAGTTCAAATCAGAGATGCCGGCCACGTAGAAATCTTCCGCGGATTTCAAAACCTTGCCCGAGACCTGCAGCTTTTGGTTGCAGAACCGCATATAGACACGAGCGCGATCCGCCACTTCCGGCGGTCCTTCGCTTGCCACTTTTTCCAGAATTTCGAGCGCCTTGTGGTAATCCTGCTTCTGGATCAGCCGGACTGCGGCTTCGTAGCTTTTCAATGAAGCTGCATATCTTGCATCCGCCCTTTCACTCGCCCTCCCATGCGCCTCAGGATGCAAACTTGCTGGAACGTCGTTTACAAGGCGCGCGACCTGCGAGCGTTTTTCTGCTCGACGCCGCAAAGACCCTATGGCCATGCGTCCGCTTTTGCGCCTGCGCTGATTCATTTTCAAAAGAATACCTCTTACCCTGACCTTCATGCCTATGTGACGTATCTAATCTGGTATTTATCGGTCAGTAGCATATATCTCACTTTGCTTCAATATAACACAAATTGAGCCGGTTAAATCATCCGGTTGTGGGTCACTTTGAATGTAGAGGCGGCTTTATGGCGCCCATTGGCGAGATAAACTCACCTCTACTAAAGTCAAACTGACTCATTACCAATCGTCCGGTTGCGCTCCTTTGTGACATCATCAAGTTTTGGACGAGAGCCTATTTTGAAGTAGTATTATGCTGGTTAAATGGCGGCTTCCTCCAACAATACCTTGACAACCTGGCGGCTGGCCGGTTACTTGTAGAAATGATTCTCCATGCTGGGAGGTCGTCTAACGGTAGGACTGCAGACTCTGGATCTGCGTATCGGGGTTCGAATCCCTGCCTCCCAGCCATTCATTCTGAAGACCTTGCAGAATTTCTTCATCGGCAGCCGAAAGCGCGGGTTGCGCGAGGGTTGCGGATTCTTGCGGACCCATCCCGTCATCCAGGCGGTCTACCCACTCAATATTGCCCCCCGGCACCAGATGGCCGTAAGTATCTACGGTGACCTGAATCGAGCTGTGCCCCATCTGTTCCTTTACGTACGCGAGACTCGCACCCTGCTGGATCAGGAGACTTCCGAATGTGTGGCGAAGATCATGAAATCGAATCTTTCGTAGCCCGGCGCGCTCGACCAGAGGCACAAAGGTTCTCTTTATAAAATTGTTCATGTTGAGAACTGTTCCAGATTGCGAGGGAAACACGAGACTCTCCGCAATGCTTTGTTGGCCGCTGGCGAATGCAGAAACGAGGCGCTGGTCTCTGAGATCGAGAAGGGCGATACGAAGATCACGGCTTAAATCGACCCGGCGTGCTTTTTTACTTTTCGGCGTGGAAAATGTCCTGGACCATCGCTGATCGAAATTGCGTTGTACCAGAATGTAGCGGTTCGTATCCAAAGCATTTTCTCCGAACTGAATATCCCCCACCTGAGAGCAACCAATTCGCCGCGCCGCAGGCCTGCCCGCACGGCCGTAAGCAGCATCGGGTAGTGTTGTGGGCGCCATTCCTTTGCGGTGCGCAATAACTGCCGGGCTTCCTGCGCGGTCAAGGCGGTTGCTTCGTGATCGGGTTTTTGAGACTTCACGAATCGGCCAAGCCGGACGGCAGGATTGGCTAGAATGAGACCGTCCTCCATCGCCGCATCGAGAACTGAGCGACCTGCGGTGAGCGCGAGACGAACAGTATTTTTGGCAAGACCGCGCTTGCATAACGACTCCACTAAGTCCTTCGCCTTCTGCCGGCTGATCTCGTTCAGGCGTAAAACACCGAACGAGGGCAATACGTAAAGGCGGAGGTACTGCTCATAAAAACCTGCGGTCGAAGGCTTGCATTTTAATCGCGCGTGCTCGTTTAGCCATCGGGCGGAATATGAGGCGAAAGTCGGGGATGTATCATTCCTTTCAACACCCAACTGCCCGAGAGCGAGGCGCGCTTCGATTTCTCTCCGCACCTTCTCTGCCGCAATTCGAGAACCGATCTTCTTGGCCTTTCGGTGACCTTGATGATTGATAAAGACATACCAGCTTCCTTTGTACTTTCTCACCTTAACGCCCATGCGTAATTCCTTTCATGACATCTTTGACGATAGCATCGAGGTTGACTTCCTCCAAGGGTTTGATCCAATGCCTCTCCAGATACGCATCGAAATCGGACCTCCTTACCAGGACTTTGCCGCATACTTTTGCAGCGGGGAGACGATCGACCGGGGAATAGATCCAGGAACGGAGAGTACGCTCCGATATCGCGGCATAGTGACTGAGATCTTTCAGGCCGAGCCATTCTCTGGGCAGCCTCGTCGTACCGGCTCCGCTTGCCGGGCGTGGCGCTCCAGACAGCATCGCAGCAATGCGCTCATCGTCGTTCCGTGGTGGTTGCGGCATCAGGATCAACACCTTTCTTGCGGCTCAACCTGCCGGCTGAGCACTTGGCGCGCGGAGTCGCGGGTCTCGGGTAATTCAAGAATGTGTCCGCAGCGACGGCACATGAAGGAACGATCCCAGAAGCGGTAGCGACGTGGGAACACGCTAAAGTTGTATCGGAAGGCGACGCAAAGGATAAATGCGACAATGCCGAGGTAGCTGTAACCGAACCAGGCGAGCTGCTGGTCAAAATTCCTACTGACTCGAAGGAATGTGTCAACGTAACCCACGATGAATTCCAGAACCAGAAGCCCGATCAGACCCCAAAAGACGATCCTCCAGTAAGACCATTTGCGCGGAGGCGAATGCTTCTGCGAGAGCCGGGTTTGAATCGCGCCTTTCGTTCTAAACTTCCCGAAGCCAAGGTTCGCTCCGCCGCTGCCAACGATGAGTCCCCATCCGCGCGAGCGAGCTTCCAGATTGGAGAAACCATCCGCATAAATAAGCGAGAGTTTTGTGAATTCATTTGACCCGCATTTCTGGCATTCGATACTCATGTTTCACCTCACCAGATGCCCGGAATAAGCCGACAGCGAACTGTTTCTGCATATCGGGCGTATCCGCCGAGTTTCTCCCGCAAAAAACGGTCCTCTCGCATAATCCGATGCAAAATCAGGGCCGAGTAGCTCAGCGCTGGAATCAGGGCGATTACTGAACCGAGTGTAAGCGCCGTGGCTGGCATGAAAATCGCCATCGCAAGATAACCGGGGTGCCGAATGAATCGGTACGGGCCGTGTGTGACGAGCTCGTGGCTGCGTTCACTCTGGATGCGAATATCCGTCGAAAAAAACGGATTGGCCGTCATCGCCCAGACCTGAAGTGCGCCTGACAAGATTAGTGCGACGAGCGCCACAATTTGAGTCGTCGCAGTCACCTCGGGAGTCCAGCGGAAGCGGCCCGCATCAAGAGCGGCGATGATTACGGTCGCCAGAAAAAGCAAACTTGCGACAAACCGGGAGCCTGGATCGATCTCTGCTGGGCCTGGCTTCCTGCGCTCGCCATCCAAAGCAGCTTCAGCGGCCAGCGCGGTTGCCAGGCCCATGCCCGCAAAGGCAGCTAAATACGCCTTGAGCATCGGAACGCCCGTTCTTCCGGCGCATAGCAAGAGCGCCACGGCAAGAACCGATGTCGATAAAAGCCATCGGGCTAACGGCAGCCTCCGGCTCAAGGCGTCACCTCAAAACTGAGTTGTTGTGCTTGTTGCTGGGCGGCGGTGCCGGGGGATTCTTGATTTTCATTCGCCTTTCCGAGCTTCGCAATAAACTCTTGGACAGTTTGCCGGGCATACTGCTCGCCGCTTTCGTGTTGGTTCGGGGCATATTCTCGGATCGCCTGCACGATGGCTTCAGGATTGTCTCCCCGACTGATGGCGACGCGGGCATATGCGCGAGTGACGGTGCGCCGGGCATAATATTGGGGCTGTGGCTTGTCATAGCGGTAATCTACGAGCCGCTGAATTAAGACTGCTATCGACTCGCCGCTCCGCAGCCGGTCCTGCGCCCAACGCCAGTCGTGGTCCGAAGGGGTTCGTTTGGCCGTTACCCCTGGGCGGTGTGAATACGGGGGCGCCGCGGCGTGCTCTGGCGTCTGTGCCTGCTGCTCGCCCAGCTTAAAATCAGAGAGTCGATAGGTGGCGGTAGAGAGCTCACGAGCCTTCACCCGGTAATCCTGCTGATACTTTTTGTTGTTAAAGCCTGGGAGCCTCAAGACGCGGGTTGAATCCGTTGCTGCAGGGTCTCCGCCAAAGGCTTCGACCATCCGCTTCTGCAACATTTCCGCTTGATACTGGCCCATTCCTTCAACCTTCCAGATCACCTGATACTTGCCGGGTGATGTTGAAAGAACATAGTTCGGCTGCGGGATTTCTTTACTTGCCTGAATCGCGGCAAGCGACCTTTCGCCGTCTTTGTCGAGATCAAGATAGACGTGCCGGATCGCCGCAACATCGGACTTGGTGCGGTTTCGCGTGTCCGCTCGCAGGGCGTTGTACGAAATGTAGACGTTGGCCCCGCGGGCGTTCTCGGCTCTCAGCCATGCCTGCCAGCGCTCGGTCGCAAGGGCCTCAGCCGTCACGACTCGCTGAACCTTTGTGTCCCTCTCACCATTGAGGACCAGCACGGCAATCCGGTCAGATCGGTCGAAGTTCCTGAGGATGTAGTCCTCGGTAGTTAGGGCGTGGTCGCCTTCAGGTTTTTGTTCCAGTGTCGGCATGGGATGTTCACCTCACTTCGGCCTCGCGGCTGTAAACGGGTTTGAATGCGTACCGGTCTTGCTCAGGGCCGTAGCCCGCGATTTCGAGCACCTCGGAGACAAACCGGCATCCTGGCCGGCGTTCAAGCTGAATAATCAGATGGAGTGAATCGGCGATGTTTGTCTTGATGGCTCGGTAGGGCAACTCGATGCCGCTCTGCAAGACGCAGCTCGTAAACCGGGCGAGACCCTGCGCGGCGGAGGTCGCATGAACAGTCGAAAGTGTGCCGGAGTGCCCAGTGTTCAGGAGTTGAAGCAGATCAAACGCCTCTCCTCCTCGAATCTCCCCCAGAATGATCCGGTCTGGCCGGTGGCGGAGCGTGGCTTTGAGTAGATCCCGGATTGTGACAGCGGCCAGGCCGTCCTGCTCACGCCGGGCCTCCAGGCGGATCAGGTTGTCCTTCCGAAGCTGAATCTCAGCCGTATCCTCGATGATGATCAGCCGCTGGTCATCGGGAATGAAGTTGGCCAATATGTTGAGCAGCGTCGTCTTCCCGGTTCCCGTGCCCCCGCTGATGAGGATGTTCTTTCGTTCGAGAACAAGCCTTTCGAGCTCCCTGGCTAAACCCTGGGAAAGCGTACCAATCTCGACCAGATCACTCATGGTGAAATGGCGGGCATTGAACTTGCGGATCGTCAGCGTAACTCCGTTGACGCTGCACGGCGGGATCACCGCGGCCACGCGGCTGCCATCGGGAAGGCGCGAATCGAGAATCGGCTTTGATTCTGAAATGTCGTCTCCCAGGCGCCGGGCGATGTTCTTGACGGCGATCATCAGGCTCTTTTCAGTCAAGCTGAGGCCGGGAACAGGCTCAATGAACCCCGCTCGCTCGATAAAGATGCGCTCCGAGCCGTTCACCATGATTTCGCTGATGTCAGGATTGAGAATCAGCGACTCAATCGGTCTCAGGAACGGCAGGATGGTTTCGAATCCGTTCATGCGATGGTCTGCTCCAATGCTGCTTCCTTCTTTTGCTCAACACTGTGCCGCGAACGTTCCTGGCCTCTCACAGGCTGAATCTCGATGGCAACCCTCTTTGAAACCTCTCGCGTTAGCCTCTCTCCGAGCGAGGCTGCATCGTTGGTGTAAATCTGGGCGTCGTATCGCGCCCGAGAGAGCGCAACGTAAGCGAAGCGCTGGTTGATAAGGTCGGGATGTTCGCGTTCGTTCACCGGCGCGTGAACAATCACACGGTCAGCCGTTTGGCCCTGGCTGCTGTAGCTGGTCATGGCGTAGCCGAAATCGAGATGCGGGTGGTCTCGCAGATTGAATTCAACCCTGCTGCCTGATTCAAGCCGTAGCTTGAGATCGCCGTTCGCGTCAATCTTCTCGATGTAACCGAGCTCGCGATTCGCAATTTGTTGGTCTCTGAACGGCGCCGTAAACTGAATTCGGTCGCCTTCGGCGAAATGCCTTTCTTCTTCCTTGTAAACATTGACGCCCTGAAGCCGCCGCGGATCGTAAGTGACTTGCTCGTTGTTCTCGCGCTGTACCGTAATCGTGTTTGGCCCGATGTCGGCTCGAAGCACCGTGGCGTATTCCGCGGCCTTGATCCCTGCCTGTTTGCTGCCGCGCGTGTAGCGGATGATGTCGCCCGGTTCATACCTGGCTGCCCATTGCCGGTCGGCTCCCGTCAGCTCCTGACGATTCACAAGGACCGTGACGCGGTGTTCGTGCCCGCTCACCTTGCCTGCGGCTTGCAGGCTTTCGTGCGTCAGGCGATTGATCTCTGACCGGCTGCGGTTATCAGGCGAAACGATCAAGCTCTTCTCCGGCTCTTTGAGGTATTCCTGAGCAATAGCTTTGAGCCGTTCGCCGGAATCCCTTACTTCATGAACCCTGCCTTGGGAATTCAGCCGGTCAACTACTGCTTTCGCCTCTTTCGCCTTGCCTTGGGC
Source organism: Terriglobia bacterium (assembly GCA_035945515.1). Taxonomy (GTDB): domain Bacteria; phylum Acidobacteriota; class Terriglobia; order UBA7540; family UBA7540; genus RH2-MAG17b. Next base: position 27,481 of record DASZAE010000231.1, on the reverse strand, counting down.
CAGAAGCTCGACGGCTTCTATCAAGCCAGGGTCCTGCTGGCGGACGATCTCTTCCAACCGGGCAGTTCTCATCCCGGCTTCTTGCATCTGCTCGAATGGCCGGCCTGCCTCGACTGCCTGATGCTGGCGGATGTCGCCCACCAGAAGCACGCGGTCCTGCTCGCCAAGTCGTTTGAAAAACTGATTCATCTGCTCCGTGCTTGCCAGGCTCGATTCATCGAGGACATACAGAGGCGGCCTCTCGCTCATCTTTTCCTGGCCTGCCACAAGGAACCTCTGCAAAGTGCTCGATGCAATGCCGGCCTCCTCCAACTGGCGGGCAGCCCTGGATGTGGGAGCGAAGCCCTGAACTTCGTAGCCCTCGATTTCAACGGCTCGGCGGATCGCTGCAAGCGTAGTGGTCTTTCCTGTTCCGGCGGTTCCCTGAAGACCTGTGATCTTATCCTCGCTTTGGAGGACCTCGGTTACCACCCGCTGCTGGGCGGGATTCAATCTCTCGATTTCATTGTGGAGCTTGGGCATCCTCTCAGGCCGGACCAGTGGTTTTCCTTGGTTCTGGCCGCTCGTCATTGTGGAGAGGTTCTCGCGCTCGTAGGCGATCATCTGCGCGGTGGTAAACCAGCGGCCGGGTTGTAAGCCGGATTCATGCCTGACCTCGACAAACTCCCCGCTACTGATCCGGCTCTTCAGCGCGCGTTGGATGTCATTCAGGCTGGCCTCGCCCAATGATCTTTTGAGAGCATCACGGAGCAAAATCCGCTCATCCACCACCGCCTCGCGCTCGATATTCCGGTCGCGGGCGAAGTTGAGCGCGCCGTGAGCAACACGCGAACGATGGACAAATCTTTCCCCGGCAGGCGCTTCCTGAAGTTGCCTCTGTCGCTGCCGCGCCTCTGAGACAACGGCCTGGGGGTTATTTCCATGCTCGACTGCGAGCGCCAGATTCACGTGCCGCATCTCTTCAGGCGTGAGATGAATCTTGCCTTCACGGGTCCGATGAGCGCCAATTTCTGCTGCTTCAGCGCCCGCAAGGCCGTTGGCTTCGAGATACTGCTTGATCTGCTGGCGGCGTGGGCTGCTCGCCTGAAGGTATTCGGGCGTATAGCCTCTAATCTCAAATGCCCCGTTCTTCGCGGGCTCCAATTCATATCCAAGTTTCTGCAGCTGCCGCGCCAGCTCTGAGCGATAGATTGCAGTCGCATACTGTTGGCTTTTGTAAAGCTCATGAGGCTGTAAGGCGTGCGTCTGGCCAACCGCTGTTTGTGAGACGTTGAAAATCACAACGTGCGTGTGAAGCTGTGGCGCGGCGTAGCCATTCACTGGCCGGGCGCTGTCGTGCTCAAACTTCGCCGCGATCATTTTGCCCGTTGTCTCAGCCGGATGATTGCCCCCGATCCGCGCCTGAACATATCGTTCGAGTTCATTCAGAGCCACCGAAACGCTTTCACGGTGCGCTTGCCTAACCAACTCATCCCCGCCAACCAGGGCCGTAATCGAAACGCTCTTAGGCGCGCTGAAGGTTGCGTCCCATCCGGCGCGATGTTCCGCAGTCGTAACGGTCTCTCCACGCTCGTTCGCGTAGGTCCGGGCAACGCGATGCTGAACCATCTGGTCGCCGGTGGCGGGATGCTGGCCTTCGGCCAACCGTGCGAATTCCGCCGCGCCTACAGATCCTGAAAGGCCCCATTCGGCAGCAAGCTTTCCGCTCCATTCGCCTTGCACGGCGCCCTTCTGCGAGTAATAGTTCTGCTCGGCGTTGGCAAACTCTTTCTCGTGGTATGAGCGGGCTTGCCCGGCACTCAGCGGCTTGGAAATGGTCAGCATGTGTTATCCCTTGTCAAAAGGGAGCGTGTCCCCGGTTACTTCATGACCGTTTCGAGCCTTCGTCGGACGAACAAACGAGGGCGGTTTCTGTACTTGGATGGCCTCTTCCAGCTCAGGCGGTTCATCTTCGCGGACGTTGGCAAACGATGGATCATTGCGGTCTGCTGGGATAAACGCCTGGTTGCGCGCTCCCGCTGAGACATACGGGAAAGTGAGTTTCAGGGTGTATCCTGGCGTCAAGAAGTAGCCCTCCAGGTTTTCCAGATTGCTGACCTCTGAAGCAAGAATTGCGGCCTCGATGCGACGGTCTACTGTGGCATTTTCAGAACGATTCAGGCCCCAGTCGCCAATACTTCTGCCCTCCCGCAGGTGCTCCATCTCCACATCGCCGATACATTTGCTGATCCATTCAGCGGCGCGCGGCTCGCTGGTCCGCAGGAAAATTTTCGTGCGCGGTTGAGAAAGCATCGACTCGGCCTCCCGCCCATAACGCACTTCGACCTGACTGCGTCCTTGAAGGCCCAGCACCATCCGGGTATTCGATTTCCGGCTTTCGGTGAGCGCCAATGGCAGTGTGGGAAGCGTTTCGAGGCTGGCAAGCTCGTCCATAATCACCCAGACCGGGCGCTCGGGATAATCGGTTTGTGCGGTCAGCCGGAGAACGAGAAAATCGAGCCACAGACTCATCAAGGGCCGAAGCGTCTCGCGGGTTTCGGGGCGGCTGGTGAGGAAAATCCATCCTTGGCGCCGCTCCGCTCATTCGGTGGCTGTCCATCGGCGGGTCTTTGACGGTGGCGGCAACAGGCTGAAGGAATTGCTCACTCGTTCAAGTCCCGCCAGGACGCCGGCCCGCTGTTGCGAGGCTGCCTTCGAGACGATGGCTTCGAGCGGTGTCCCGGCAACCCGGCGGTCGATTTCAGGATCGGGATGGGCAATCCAATAGCAGAGTTTTTCCGGCGTTGGATGGTGCTTCAGAAGGTGGGCAAAGAGCTTGCGCGGGCTTTCGACAAAGAACCGGTTCTCGCGGTCGCGGTCCGGGAAGAGGGACTTCGCAATAGTTTCCGCCTCGGAGTGATGAAGGAGTTCGTGCGCCGGATTCCAATAGGGCATCCGGGCGTCTAACGGATTCAGGATCACATCGCCCCGCTCAGGATTGAGGAACTGCGGCAGGTATTCCCTGGCGGGATCATAGACGATGGCCGTTTCATGCCGCTGCTCGATCTGAACGAGAATCTGGCGGATGAGGGAAGACTTGCCAGTCCCAGTATCTCCGATGACGAGGAAGTGCTCCCATTCATGGCGGTGGGCAACACGCACCATCATCCGCTCGGCCGGTTCCATAAATAGCCGCTCCCAAAGACTTGGGGGATTCGTGGTCTTCCAGCCGACGCCCGTGTAGCTCCTGCCGTGGCGGTGAAACTTGCTCCGGGTTGCGATATTCGCGCCTTTCAAAGCCCGGCCGCGGCGGCGCTTGCGAGTGTCGGCGGCGTCTTTGCGAATGGCGAAAGGTAATAGAACAGCCAAGGCAATCAGCGTCGCGTACCAGGCACTGCGGAAGAGTCGCCACAGCGACTTCCCGCCATAAATCCAATGTCCGAGCCAGGCGTGCAACCACTGATCGTCAAACCGCATTGACCGCCATTCAAGGCGTTTGGCGGAACTGTGAATGGCCTCGTTGGAAAGAGCATAGGCAACCGTCTTACGTGAGGCATTCGCTGGCGGCAGTGCTGGGATAACCTCTGTATTCAGGGCAATTCGGGTCTCATGCGGATAGACGATGAAGAGGGCCATCAGCGAATGAGAGGGTCGCAAATAACGATTCCTGGTTTTAACAAGATGAGCGGATCGGAAGTACGCCGGAAGGTAGAGGCGCTCAAGAGGATTCCAACGGACTTTGTACTGATAAGTGAAAACGGCGGCTCCGCTCGCAAGGGCGAGTAGCATCGCCATCAGAACGAAGACAGGGCTGTGCCGGGGCCAATGACGTTGCCCGTTGTGATCGTGGTTTTCGTTCGGTTTAGTGGGATTCATGGGTTCACCTCTTGCTCCCGGTGGCTTGATCGGAACCGGTCTCCAGATGGCCACTTTGGAACTGGGTGTAGGCATATTTCAATAGTTCAGCGGCCTCTTTGTACTTCGTGCTGTGGGCGGCATCAACAACCGCCTGGGCCTTTTGCTGAGTGAGTTTTCCGTCGCGTCCAAGTGCGCAGAGCAAGTCGATGACAATGGACTGTGTTGCGGTGATCTCTGCCATGATCGCGTATTCCCCAGGGCGGGCACCCCGTGGCTGGATCGCTTCGAGAATCTTGTCGCGGCACCACTCTCCAAGACGCTTGCCGTCCTGAAAGGCACGGGCTTGGATGGTTCTGAAGTCTGCATCCGCAAATTTAAGGCCGATTGGCTTCGTGAATTTCGGCATAATCAGATTCCGATAACTTGTTATTTTTCAACGGGTACTCACGGCTAGCGAATGATAGCAGCGGGTATCCGACGAACGGGAAGCCTTTTAGCCTGAAGGGATACCAACAGCTATCCGAAGGATAGCCGGCAGTACCCTTCCCAGGGGTGGCGTGTCAGGGTCCGGCGAAGCCAGGACCCTCCCTCTGCCGCTGCGAAGCAGCGATTTGGGCATAAGGAACACTCGCCAAAGGCGCACATCACGTCCATAAAATCTCCACATCAACGCGCCGCATCCGCGGCGGCCACAATGGACGGCACTGTCGCGCCGGAGAGAGTAATGCGCGGTTGTTGCGCAGCGCCGTTGCGCCGTGGCTTGTTCTCAATCGCAATATCTGGATGAATCTTCAGCCAGGCCTTGTATTGCTTGTCCATCCTGTAGACTCGTTCCAGGCTCTCCGAAATGATGTGCGAAAGGTTCCTCGTTCCCAGAAACACGCCGTAGCGCCTGAGTGCGGCGAGTTTCTGTTCCTCAAAGCGCACGCCAATGGTGATCTTTTTCGGCGGTGCGGGGGGTGGTTGAATAATGGGCATAGTCGTTACTCCTGGTTCGGTGTTTGTTTCAGTTAAAGGCTTCGTCCTCACGGAAGTAAGTGATCGTCAGGCCCAGCGGGTTGATAGGAATCAACTGGTTGGGCACATTCTGGCGAAACATAAAGACAAAGCTTGCCGTGCAAAGGGTTTTCTTCAGCACCGAATGATCGACGGGCGAATACTGGACCATGTAGAAATCCACGCTCGCCTTATATGGCGGCTTGATCATCGGCTCGATGGCGACCTGCTGCACTTCGATGTCGACTTCGGGGGCAGAAGGATTGTCGAGAAAAGTTTCGACAACTTTGTTCTTTTTGTCGGTGGTGATGATGTCATTGGCGAGCTTGCCGTCGAGAAAATAAAGAGATTTCGTGAAGTCGTCGTTGATGGTGTAGCGGTTGCGGCGGTAATAGAGCTGGCAGAATTGGGTCAGAAAATATTTCGCTTCTTTGGCCTCAGGCTTATAAGTGAACGAATCGTAACTGAGGGCCTGCGCACGGCCCAGTTCGTCGATGCGGATGACGAGCGGCTTGAAGTTATGCAACGTCTGGATGGTTTTCACGTTGAGCACGACAAGTCCGGCTACGGCCAGTGTGAGCAAGGCGACAGCAACCTTCAGGTATGAGCCGGTGACCAGTGCTTCGCCAAACTGTTCCATATAGAGTTGCTTCGCTTCGTTCATCGGGGTGACTGTCTTCATCTACGCGCCTCCCGATGCGCTCTTCCAGAAATCCAGAGCGTGCCCGCCTGCGCTGCCGCTGAAGATGTGGCTGGTGAGCATGGGGATTTTGATGATCGCGTAAATTGCTGAAAGTGCAGTCACGACGATCAACGGGAACGCCTTAATCAGGTCGGTCGGGGATAACGCGCCGGTGATCTGAGCGTGAATGATGCCGGTGAAGAAGTTTCCGATGATGAAGATGACGGCTGCCGCGATCACTTGGTAAAAAGCGTACTGGATGAAACACCTCAGCCATCCCCAGAAGAGCCAATCGAGCTTGGGCACGATGAAAAAGGGAATGAAGATCGGACCGACAAGGGCACAGACAGATGTGGCGACAAGCCCGAAAGCGGTGACGATGATCGCAACGGCTTCGCAGCCCGCAAGCAGAAGGATCGTGAGACCGTAGAAAAAGATGGCGAGAATATCGGTGATTCCGGGCGTGACAAGGTTGGCGCGGACGTAATCGACATCCTGGGCGATCTGGTCCAGTTGGGCGTTGCCAATAGCCTTTGAGAGATAAAGGGTCTCGTTCGTGATCAGGTGATGGAAGTCAGTCCCGATGCCAGGGATCGGCACACTGTAATAGTTAATCATCGCGAACCCGAAGCTGATCATGATGACGAGGCTGGCAAATTTCGAGAAATGCATTCCGGCCAGAAAATCACCCGCCTCAAGAGCCGTTTTGATGCCGAACCACGCAAGCATGATGGTGGCGAGACCGAGGAACATGTTCTTGCCTATGCCCTGAAAGAGCGCACTATGCTGGCCGGCGAGCGTCAAAACGACGTTCTGAATGTACGTGATGTAGTTTTGCGCTGACACAAAGCCGCTCCTTGGCCTCTAAAACCAGCACCGGATTAAGGTATTTGAAAGTTATCGACAGCTTGGCCCATGCCCGTTGTTAGAGGACTGAGCGCTTGGGCGTTCGAATGAACCAGGGTATTTCGGTCGAGGTTCACGGTTGCAACGTCTCGTTTAAGCTTGGTTTGAGCGATCTGCTGTTCGAGACTGGAAAGCCGGAGATTGTTGGCGTCCTGAAGGCTGCGAAGAATCAAGATGTTTGTCGCGTTGACCTTGTTGAGTACACCGACTTCGGAGTTCAGCGCCGGGTTACTGGATAGCGAGTCCTGTTCGAGGTTTGCGATCTGGCGCTGAACAGCATGAGCGTCGGCGCGAATGTTGCCGATCGTGGTCATTGCGTTCGCGCTCGCTCCGTCAGCAAGTTCGACGCTTGCAAAGCGAGAGCGTATCGCCGCGGCATCGTGAGGGTTTATTGCGGAGAGAACACCGGGGTTGTAAGGTAACAAGGGCGCCGTCGCGCGCTTATACGCGACAGTTGAGGCCCCAGGCGAGCCAAAGTTGACGGCGTTAACCCAGGGACCGGTGTTGTTGTACAGGTCGCGCGCAGTGAGATAGCGCCACTGGGAGAAGTATGCTTTGTAGCGCGCCGGCATGTTCTGAATATTTTTGGCCATTTGAACAGCGAGGTTGTATTGATTGAGAACCTGCTGGTAGGTTTGCTGAAGTTGGGCGACCTGCATCCTCAACTGGTAGTAACGGAGAACGGCGTTATGGAAATTGGTCGGATCGTAGACGATGCCGCCAAAGAACTGTGCCTGGCCCGGCTTGACGCTGATAAAGAAAAGAATTGCCGCGATTGCGATGGCCTTTTTCATGGATTCGTTCCTCCAGGTTTCGATTTCGGCGCGACATGAGTCGGCTGAGGATTGGGATCTTCCTCCCCAGCGGTTGACGGGCAACCGGTCTTGTCTGTCTCAACAAGCCAATAGTCATTGGGAGCGTGCACGGGCTTGGCAGTCCCGCAAGGCAGATATTGGTCGTGTACTCCGAGAGTTTTTGCTTGCGCTCGTTCGCTTTGCGTTAAGGCATTCACTTTGTCGGCTTCGGATTGAGCCTCCGCCTTCGTGTTATAAAGGCCAGGTTGCGGCGGTTTACGCTCAGAACGGCAACCCGCAAGCGGAATCATGATCGAAATGGCAAACAAACTGAGAAGCTGTTTCATATCGAAATCCTCCTTAAAAGTCTGACGGCATCGTGTGCTGATTATAGTCAGGGAGGAGGAGATCGTTCGAGAGATAAACTTTGACGCGCGTGCCTTCACGGATTGTGATCGTGGGCATGAGGTTCAAGAAACGGTCCATGATGCGCTCGCCGGTCATGGCCATGCTCTCGCCAAACCCAACACGGGCCTCATCAAGAGCGGATTGCGTCAAGATGGGGCCGGTTCCCGCCTGGCCGATCCCGCCCAGAATCCCAACGGCCAGCGAAGCGCCAAAGATTTTGGCGTAGTGGTTGTTGACCTTGTCGTGAAGAGCCGTGGCTCCGAGCTGGTCGAGGCCCTTGAATTGATCGAGACTGACGGAATATCCGTCCGGCATGATGAGCCGGTGGAAGAAGACGGCAAGACGTTGCTGGCCGAAGGCGTTCACCTTTTGGGCTTCGCCAAGGGCTTTGGTGCCCGCAGGGATAAGTACGTGCTGCCGGTCGTGAGAATAAACGTCGTGGGTGACGAGGCAGTTGACCGGTCCAGAGAAACTGCCGTTGAGCCGGTTCATGAGGACGCTGTCAATGACCGTGCCTTCAAAGAGAACGTATTTCTTACCCGTGGCAGAGTTGAATTCTCCCGGTTGGGCGACATCGGGATTTACGGGCTTTGCGTCAGATTTTACGAGCTGCTGAATGCCATTCGATGTCTGCTTTGACGGCATGGCGGCATGTTGGGGCGGCTGCGTCCAGGGAAGCGGCGGACCCATTGCCGCGAGCGCTTCGGCATCTCGGAGAGCCTGAGCCTGAGAGACAGAGGTAGGTTCACCCGGCGCAGGAGCTGGATTCCCAAACTGGGAGTCTGCGGGCGATCCGGCAAGCTTTTCGGCGGCATCACCTTTTCGATAGGTCAGCGCGACATTCGAGGCGAAGAGCGACAAGTACGCGCGTTTCTTTTCGTCTGACTTGATGGGGTCCGGCTGCGGCGCAAAGGTTTCTCCCGCTGGCTGCCCGTAATACGGATTGGGCGGGCCGCTGTTTTCGCCGGAAGGATACGCCGCGGTCTGCCCTGGCGCTGAACCGTATGGGTTGTAGCCGCCAGGAACGGCAGGCGTGCCGTTCAGGATGGCTCCGGGCACTGGAACCGGCTGGCGGATAGCCTGTTGCTGTTCGGCCTGGATCGTCTGCTTGAAATCCTGCACCTTGGTCGTATCAGCCGGGGTTACGGCAGGGAGAGGCGGCGGGGCGGGTTTTGTGGGAGTGACCGGCTTCTTGCCGCCCCCCGTCAGCCACATGATTAGGATCATCAGGACGGCAACTCCGATAATCACCAGCGACTGCGTGTTCTTCGGAATCACGCCTTTCGGCTTCGGTGCTTTGTCCTCGATCTGGTTTGGCGGATTCGGGATTCGCTCAGGATTTTCAGCCATTGCTGGAGCTCCGTCTCTTTGTTCCGTTATGCTGCTGATTGGGCTTGCCTGCCGCTGGCCTTCTTGCAAGCAGGCTAGGCAACGATTTTCCGTGAGGCTTTTCCGTCTCATGGTTGGCGATCAGCAGGTAGTCCACAATCTCGCGCTCGATCCAGTCCCAGGTGACTAATTCCCATTTCGCGGCGCTCATCACGAGTTGCCTCCCTTTTGTTCGCGGCGCTTGAAGCGGACCTTCTGTTTGCCGACGACGAGATACCCGTTGTCCACAATCTCAGGAATGATGTAGACGCCGTTCTCAAGATCGAAATTCACGAGATCCGGTTTGCCGTCCTTCACTTCGTATATGGCAGGCTTCTCCTGGGCGTTCGACTTGATGTAGGTGAACCTGTCGTCGTGATAAATGGCAGTGACGGAGAAGGGCGGTTTCGTGGCTTTGGATTTGTATTCGTAATCGAAGTGCAGCCGTGCCGGGTATTGCTCCCGGTAGGCGGTGATTTTCTCCTGAACGCGGGCCTGTGCCTGCTGAATAACTTCTGCCGCCTGAGCTTGGGCAGCTTCAGCTTCCTGCTTGTAAGCCTCAACCTCAGATGCCCGGACGTACTCCACCTGCCCGCCAACCGAGGCAATGCTCGATTCATCCTTCGGCACTACAAACACCTTGAGGTCAGGCTGCTCGTTTGGCTGATCGCTGATTTCAGTCAGGAGGAACGAATAAACGTGGCCGCTCGCGGTAATCAGGTTCAGGTTGCTCTTGATATTGGCCTGGGCGGGGTGAACGTAGCAGAGGTTGTGAACGCCGTTGATGATCCAGAAGTCTTTGTCACCGGTCGTAAAGTCGAGGATCTCTTCGTTCGCCGGAAGCACAATGAGAGTGGAGAACCGAATCTTTGCCCGGATCGGGATAATGTCGGTCTGCGAGTAATGCACGACCCTTGCTCCCCACGCCGCCCGCAGGCGGCCACAAGGGAGAAGAACGGAGATGACGAACAGGGCGATCACGAAATGAAGCTTTAGGAATTTCACCGGCAACCTCCGAAATAGAGAGTCATGTGTCATGCAGATGTTCCCGCCAGGACTGCCAGGCCCTTCTCGAAGCCAAAGGTCTCGAAAGCCTCTTTGCGTTTGCGGTTATCAAACGGGTCGTTTGTATAAAGCCAGTAGGTTTTGGGATCGACTTCCAGGTTCGCTACCTTGGCGATGTCGGGGTTCTTGATGAGCATCTGCCGCTTGGGAATCAGTGTTTGTATCAGTTCGATCTCGTTGTTGTTCAGGTGGAACTGCCGCTGGTAAAGGTCGCGGTCCATGTCGGGGTTCGCCAGGAAGATTTTGGTCGGGCAGCTTTCGATGATCACGTCGCAGATTTCGGACTTGCGCAGCTCATCGAGCGATTGGGTGGAAAGCACCATAGCCGCGTTCTGCTTGCGCCAGGTCTTCATCGCCTCGACGATGTAGGTCCTGACAGCGGGATTGCGGAAGAAGACCCAGGCCTCGTCAATGAAGAAGCTTTTGAAGATGTGCGTAATTGCGCGGTCGCAGATGACTTCGTTCGCTCTGTGCAGAATGTAGAAGAGCAGCGGTTCGAGCACCTGCGGATAGTGATCCATCCCCTGAAAGTCGAAGCATTGGAATTTCGAGAAGGTGATGGTGTCGTTACTGTTGTCGAACAGAAACCCGAACTGCCCGCCCGTGGTCCACTTCTGCAACCGGCTGGCGAGGCTGCGGCTGAGCGTGTTTGCCAGAACGGTGAGGGTGCGCAGTTCCGGCTCGATCTCGTACAGGTTCTCGATCTGCTGGTAAAGGTCCTGGTCTTCAGAGGCATTGAGGCGCTCCGCGGCATTGGATTCGGCGAGAACCTTGACGAACAAGGCAAGAAAGTCCAAGTTCTGCTTTGTGGGCGGGAGCGAGAAGGGATTGATCTTGAAATCGGGCGAGTTCATTCCGATGCGGACGTACGCGCCTTGGAATAACTGCGTCAGGCTCTCGAAGCTGCCGCCCAGATCAAAAATAAAGGTGTAAATGTCGTATTTCTGCAAATTGGTGATGAGGAAATTCAGCAGGAACGATTTCCCGGCGCCCGTCTTGCCCAGGATCATCGTGTGCGCCACGTCGCGGTGATGGAGGTTCAGGTAATACGGCGTCTTGTGGTTGGTTTCAAGGACGGCGAGATATTCCTGCTGGAGGTGCTGATTCCGGGGCTCACCACAATGAAGCGTGAAAAGGAATGAGTAATCGGCGTAATTCGTGTTCAGGATCAGCATCTTGCGGAGGTTGAAGGCGTAATTGCCGGGCACAGTCGCAAGGTAGGCGTTGAGCAGGTTGTAGCGCTCTTCGTAAAGCGTGGCGTCTGAGACGCTGAAGATCTTGTAGAAATCCGAGCACGCCCGCTCCACCGTGGCCAGATCGAGGTCATAAATGACCACCGTCAGCGAGAACTCGCCAAAGTAATTTCCGTTAAGCTCCAGTTCTTTGAGCGCCATCCCCAGATCCCGCACCTGAGCTTCCTTGGAATCGTCGATGAGGATGTCGTCGGTCCGCTCGGGGTGGTCGGAGAGCGTCAGATGGCTCATGAGCGACCGCTTGGTGTTGTGGAAATGCCGGCGGCGCGAATGGATCAGGCTGCGGCTCTTGTCGGGCAGCTGCTTCTTCCATTCCGTCACGACGTAATAATTGGCTTCGACTTCGAGAAGCTTCTTGAAGATCAGCGGGAAGGTCTGGGCGGATGGCTCCTTAAGCGTGAGTACCTTCACGAAATGATTGTCGAGCCGCAGGTGTCCGCGATGGCATTCGAGGTGGGACTCGCATAGATGCCAGTCGAGAAACGCATCATGCTTGAGGCTGGCAGACTCCAGCTTCTTTGGATCAAAATTCAGAATCCCCTTGAGGACCCGGAAGGCTTCGTGCTTGTCCAGAATTTCAACCGCGCAAAAGTCGCTGACTTGGAGGATGAAATTGCGAGCTTTGCCAAGGACGACGGTGCAGGCGCGCTTGATCTCAGATTCAATCAGAACGACTTGGTTGCGGCGTGAAAGATAAGCCTTGATCTCCCGCCACGCCTCCCGAGGCTCTGATCCCACTTTGGCGACGCTTGATAGGAGGGCCTGCTTGTAGCGGAATCCCTCGAACAGGATGACGAAGTAGATTTTCAGGGAATAGAGGGAGTCAGCCTTGCCCCGCAAAAACTCGATCCGGTTCTCGATGGCGGCATCCACTACCGGGCTACCGTAAGTCTGGTATGGAATCTGCTCGCCGTTGGCCTTGAAGAGGTACTGATAAACGCGGCATTTTTCATCGAAGATTCTGAAGGCCGATTCCAGGCGCTTCGTGAGATTATCAATCGCCGCCGATTCCAGGCATTCGAAATCAACGCCCCGGACTTCCAGCACCACGCCGGCATCGCCGCTCTTCGTGAGGAAAACCTGGTCGTCAATGAATCCGAACAGATTCACCTGCGCGTTGAACGAACCTACTTCGCGGAACACCTTGTCGATTCGGTCGAGCTTAAACATGGTCAATTCTCCGAACGGCGACCGGCGAAAACTTCATCGGGTCGTACTGAGCCTTGGTTCTTCCTGAATTCAGAAGGAATCGTAGAATCTTCGGGTCGGTCTTCGTCGCCCACCGGCTAATGACATAGAGCAGGCAGAACATCAGGATTCCGCCCAGGAGCGTCTTCATCAGGTTAAAGACACCCGCGCCCATGAGCAGCGCAAAGAAAAAGAGCTTTCGCTCGACGCCCAGGATCGTGAGCGGGCGATTGAGCGAGCGGAACACCGGATTGGTTCGTCTCGTTTGCATGTCAGGAAGCGGGAAAGAGCCACGTCATGAAGTTGACGGCGCCAATGGCCATTCCGACGCCGAAGATCACGCCGGCCATGGTCCGCTTCGCCCCTCCTTCTCCGAACGCGAAGACTAGCCCGCCCACGACGATAGCCACCAGCGCCAATCCAGTCGCAATTGGGCCGGTAAACGCCGTCTGCAATACCTGAACCGCGTTCTCCCACGGCGAATTCCCAACGCCCTGCGCAAACGTGTTCTCCGCCAGCGCCATCGAAGCCGCAAACGTCAACACTCCCATCCGAGTGAACTTCTTCCACCACGGCTTTCGTTTCGGGTTTTCCGTAATTGTTTCCATCAGGCCACGCCTCCTCGAATCGCCAAATGTTTGAGCACCATTTTGTCCCTTCAGTATGTAGAGCCTTGAGAAAGGCAAAATTGGACAGGCCGGCGAGATTTTTATTGAATTTTTCTTGGGTCCGTGCCAAGTTGCTAGGGAAGCGAGGGGTAGGCGAGGTTTAGGTATGGAAGACGATGCCGAAAGACCCTTTCCGTACATCGCGTCGGCAGAGAAGATCAAGGACGACCAGCGGCGCCGCGCGCTCCTCCGGGCTGTAGGTGAGACGTGGCCCCGAATCCAGGTTTACTCGGACGCAGTGTTGCCTGACACCGTTGACCGCGACATCCTTCTCGACCGTGTGGTCGGTGGCGTCGGCGCGGCCGAGACGAGAGCGCCGGTTCAGGATTATGGGGCGTACCTGTTCAAGTCATTCGTCAACGAAGCGAGGAAGTTGCTTCGCAGAAGTAGCAAGCTCGAACGGCTGGATTCCGCAGCGCTCGCCGGCCAGTCCGCTACCTCGGATGCCTCTTCCGTTGAAAAACTCGAAGCAAAGATTCTGAGTGAAGAGGCTCTCGCAATTCTTGACGACCGCACGCGAAAAATATGCGTGCTTTGGTCGCAGGGCCTTAAGCCCAGGGATATCGCTGGGGCTGTGGGTATGAGCGATTGGGCGGTACGGAAGCAACTTCAGCGAGGCTTCGCGCGGATGAGACGATTTATCGAATACGGCCCCGAGAGCGAGCCTGGGCCCAGTTGAGGCCACACGACAACATTGAGCAACAATCCCCCCGATGACACCAAACCGCTGTCGAAGCGCGAAGAGGAACGGCTGCTCAGAGCCGGGCGCTCTGTCTTCTCGACGGCGTTCCCTAATCCCAACCGTGAAGGATGCCCCCCGCAGGAACTGATTGCGGCGCTCGCACGGGATAAATCGAAGCTCGCGCAGCATCAGGATTTCATCCTGCATATGTCCCGCTGCTCGCCATGCTTCAACGATTTCGCCAGGTTCCGAAAAGCGGCGCAGAGTCAGCGACACCTGAGAGCAGTCGGAATCGCGGCCATCATCGTCATCGTCTTTTTCGCGTCGTGGTTCGTGGTGAGGAGCAGACACCACACTGTGGGTACGTACACGGCGGTGGTCCTGGATTTGAGAAATCGTCTGGTTCTGCGCGGCGTGCCAGAGACGGGCGAGCAAGCGCAACAACCCCTGATGCTCCTTCGTGGAATCGACAACGTGTCGCTATACCTTCCCACCGGCAGCCGCACGGGACCATACGATGTCGCCGTGTTCCAGGAACCGGGAACGTCGCTGGTCACGGTGGCGGGCACTGCGACCCTCGAAGGCAGTTTGACCGTTCTCAAGGCAAAGCTCGACCTTTCAAGGCGGAGTCCCGGCCATTACCTACTGGCGATACGCCCCCCCGGAGTCGATTGGAGTTACTACCCGCTCGTGCTAAGGTAGGTTGGGGTGCTTCCGTTCACCAAGCGAGGGCAGCGGGCTGATCCTGGCCCCATCCCATGCGAGGCGAGCTAGCAGCAATTTTCTTGCTGCCCGTCCATGTTGTTGAGCAAACCACCGCACTGGGATGCAGGACGAAGCTGACATTCGATTCTCGCGATTGCGATATTAAATCAACCAGAGAGCAGTGTTCGATACGCGCGATGGCCACGCGCTACAAGCAGATTCACCACACGAACCGCCTCCGTGCGGCTCCTCTCTCCACCGCTCAACGCTTCCCTGATGATGATCCTTGCGTTGTCTCCCCAGCCATGGATTGCCCAACCTTCGAGGTCCTCTTCAAAGATGATACCGAGGCAGTGCACTGCTTCGTATGGGTACGCCTGCGCCAATTCGGCAAACCATTCGATAACTGCAAAATCTGGATGAAGATCATGGAAGTTGTCGGCCACGGCGACCGCTTGGCGGACGGACCAATCTCTGGGGAACTTACTGCTGGAAAGCCACCACCCAAATGCGCCCAGTTCACGACGTGCATTCGCCCCTTCAGCAACTCCCGCCGCGAAACGTGCTTCCCAAAACTCCATGAGCCGTCTCTGCACTACGGCCTCGAGCTGCCTAGTGTCCTGCGTGAGTTCCCAGCCGACGTCACCGACAGTTTGAGCCCTGAGCGCCTGACTGGCCTTTGAGAAGAACAAAACCAACAACGGATCGTCTATCCTAATTGTGCCGGCGGCGAGGTACCGCATCAGGTGGGCGCCCAAAGCACGATCTGCCTCGTCGACGCTCGTCGCCTTCAGATCGAGAGCGTTGATTGCTCGCTCATATCGAAAACGCATAGCAGGAAGCGTTTCACTGATTGGGTTGCCAAAGCGGAGGTACGAATTCCATGCAAATTTATCCAGGATCTTGAAAGGCTTGCCTGGAAACAAAGCTGGCAGTTGCTGTTCGAGCCACGTACGGTCAAGCCACGCAAGGACACCGAATTGCATCCCAAACAATTCCCGCACCGCCACAGAGCCATCGACGGCCGGGTCGAGGTGCCTGCTTAGGAGATCGAAGACCTTCGGCAAACGGTTCGCGCTCACCTCGACATCAGTCTTTGACAACTTTAGCCAGCGGGCATAACGTATGACCGCTTCGAGACCGACGGGCCTGGCAGTATTTAATGCCATCATCCCGAAATCCGCCTTCTTCCGATACTCTCTCTCGTCGTCCGCAGTGGGTGATTGGGTCTGTGCTATCCCCTCAAGGGCTGGCCAGTACTCCTCGTGCCTGTCGACAGAAATGTGGTCTGGATGGAGGAATAGCTCGGTCAAAAAACGAGCTGAAGACATATACGCCCAACTCCAACCCGGGTCCTCTTCCCATTTGAAAGGTTCGCGAGCATCTGCCTTGGTGTTGGCTAGGACCCACTCGATCGCCCTGACTACTGTGATGGCGTCAAATTCCTTGTCCTCCTTCAGAGATGAAGTAAACGCATCCAAGATTGAGCGCAAGTAGGTTGGATGAAGCTCTTCGTCTTGAAACAAAGTGAGCTGCTTGCTAAACAAAGACGGATCATCAGAAACCCATCTGGTCAATTGGGTTCCGATACCTGCTCTGCTCGGCGCATCAGGATGGTTGGTGGGTGGAGGGACCCAACTCTTTAGATACGAAATCAGTTCCGGCATGGTCAGTTTTCGCAGAGCCTCATCTGTGGTGTCGCTCAAATGCCCAATTTGCGCCACCCCACCGGTAGAATATGGAGGCTGAGGAGTCCCGTACTTTTCTGTGAGCTTTTCAAGTTCTGCGGACCTCGGCTGGTCGAGAGCGTTTTCAAGCGCGGTGAACCACCGAAGTCTCCATTCGTCACGCAGCCACCGTTCTGCCTGGGGCCTCGCACCATTGGCTTCCTCTTGCTCCAGGTATGACGAGTACCGGCTTAAATCCGGTCCAGCTTCGATTATTTCGAGAACCCTGCTTTTTGTTTGCTGTGCGACCTTGCCGATCCAACGACCTAGAAGTTCGTTGAACTCTGGGTTTTGCGTTGGGCTGTCAAAGTGAGACACGTCAAGCAAGATCTCGCTCATGAGATCTGTCGGAACCGATTCGTTCTCAGACAACACGTATGCTTCCAGCCGTCTGAAGATCGGCCATTTGTGCTCATTGAACACACGGCGAACAATCTCGTATCCGTTCCGATGTTTACGGCTCACAAGTAGGGCAGAGCTCTGCACATTAGTGACGAGAATGTCTAGCAAGTCCCTGTGGCTTCCATGCGCTATGTGAGGCCTCCATATCGTCGATAAGTCTTCATTGCCACTGCGATGGTTGCTGTGAATGAGGACCCCTTTGGCCAGTTCCTGTGAGACCAAGGTCAGGAAAGCATCAGGGGCGAAGTCAACGAGTGGTTCTGAGACAGCAAGGATCAGACGTTCGTTGTGCCACGGATCGATTCGTCCAACCGGGTCAACCGGCCAGCGAAACGGTTCTCCGTCAATGAGCGTTTCAGTTTGTTTGTCCTGCTCCGCAGGGGCGCGGACGTCGAGTATCTGCCCCAAAAGTGAGATCGCTGCCTCACACTCGCCGTTCTGGGCTAAATGGTTAATGAGATGAGCACTCGGCTCCGAATAGAGAAGAAGGAGGACCGGCTGTTTGGAAACCCATTCTGCTTCGGCTCTCGCAATGTGGGCAGCCAAAGGCGGCGGCAGTTTCGCTGCGATCTGAAGAATGATTTCATGGACCGTATGATTGTTGCTTTCGAAGCATTTCTTTGGGAGGGCGCTGTATACTGCCTCAGGAGCGACCGAAGCCATGCGGTTAAGGTACTCACCCTCTGGCCAACCGGGGAAGCGCAGCCCATGTTCATTTGAAACAGCGTCAGGGGGGTGAGAAAACCTACCACATTCTCTCAACGGTTCAATCCAATCGGGGCTGTTAAGGTGGGAAAAGAAGTATTCGTAGTTTCCTCCTCCTTCCGCAACCAACGCCAGGGCGCGATCGATCATCTGCTTAGTGACCATTCTCGGCCTCCCTGATGAGAGCATCAAGCTCGCTGAGTTGCGCGACCGATCGTGGCTGGAGCCGACGTAAAAGCGTAGTTTCAATAAAATTCATGTGGGACAGAAACTCGTCGCGGTCCACCTCGTCGTAACGATTGTGAGCGACATTCTTGAAGTATTCGTCTGCCTGCATCCAACCAGCGACCTCAGCCTCGAAGTAATCGCTTGGCAGCAGTGGCCCAGAACCTGACAGGGCGCTCAGGTTTTGGGCCGTCCTCTTTGCTGCTTCAGGCCGGTTCTGGTCTTGCCACTCGAAGAACTTTGCAAGCTCGCTTAAGAGTCCACGGAGAAGGCCCTCGACGGCATCAAAACTGGTCACGGCTCCAAACTTCGGACTGCGAACAACCACCGAATACGCCTTCCGTACTGGGCTGAGACGGTTCTTCATACCATCGCCTGTCACGAAGGCCTGCCCGGAGATAAGCGTGGGTGACTTTTCAATCAGTTCTCTGAGACAATGTGCCGCCAACTCATAACGACATGGATTCTTGTCATCCGCCAACACGATCAATCCCCCGCGGTATATGCGGGCGAGCTTCTCGCTGCGCCGCGCGAGGCTAGCACACAGCGCGTCTTGATCGGATCTGTTGAGCATCGGTCAACCTGGCCTTCGACCCAGTCACAGCGATACTTGAGGACAGAGAGGGATGGCAACTGCAACCTGTAATCCCAATCATGCACCAGCAGTTGCACGGACGGTGAGTTCTTAAAGGCGCCCTACGACCTGCAAAGCTTCGTCAGTTTGGCCGTCACGTCCTTGCTTTAGGTGATCACGAGACAATTCCACAACGTGGTCGGGCTCAACGCCTTTACCTTCCAGCGTGTTCCCGCTCCAAGTATGGAATGTCACCACGGGAATCCTTAGGACGAATCCGTTCCCCATTTTGAAGCCGGTGCCGCCGAGAACCTGGCCGGGCGTTTTGGTGCCGACGATTGTCGCTAGCTTATTCTCTTTAGCAAAACCCGTGATTGTTTCTGCGGCGCTCGCCGTGTGCTGGTTAACGAGCAAAACAATCCGGCCATGGAAGGGCTGTGGGCCAAGGCCCTCAGTGACCATCACAATCGACCGGTCGCTGAAAGCATACCGGAGCAAGAGCAGGTAAAGCGCGCTCTTGCGAGATGGAATTTTGCCGAATCGCGAGAGCTTCTCTTTCTTGAATCCTTTCGCCGCGCGCTTCTGCGTGACGCTGTACCCCACCGGGATTTTGCCCGGCGTCATGTAACTCATAAGGCGCAATCCGCCAGCGCCGCCGCCCGGGTTTCCGCGCAAGTCAATAATCAGCCGGTCGCAACCTCGAAGTTCCGAAATGCCGTGGTCGATTTCCTTGGCTACATCGATGCCCACCTGACCGGGGAATCCGGTGACTTTCAGCAGGCCGATGCCTGGCTGTGGTTTTGACCAGGAAACCAGCCGGGGCCGCACAATCGGATGCCATTTCGAGCTGGGCAACGGAACGCCCAGTTTGACAGTGGTCCTCTCACCGCTGAGCTTCTCAACGCCAACCTCACAGAAGCCGCCCATGCGGAAGGCAGGCTGCTCGGGCGGCGAAACGGGATTCCCGTCGATTTCCAGCAGCAGGTCGCCCGGCTGTATACCCACCTGATTTGGCGGGCTGCCTTCATGCACATCCTGAAACATCCAGTGAGCCGCGCCGTTCACCTGCTCGTGCTGGAACGTGGCGCCAATGGCGTATTGCGGAGGAATCTTTAATAAGCTGCTATGAAAGAACGTGATATGGCTGATCTTGAGTTGCGCGAGCAATTCCCGAACCTCGCGTTCAAACTCTTCCACCGTGTCAGCCTTGAGAATCTGCTCGCGCCGGGTTTCACACAGTCGCGCCCACTCTTTCGGATCAAAACTGGGAGCGAAGATTTTCTTAGAGACGGCCTTGCGGACGTTTTCAAAGACTTCCGTTCTTTCCTTGATGCCGAGGGGAATCATAGTTTAGCTAATGCGGTTTCTAAAGCCGATAAGCGACTAGGCATGGCTGCCCCTGATGAGTCTTTGCTTTTCAGCGCCCCGATAGCTTTAGAACTGCCTCAGGAAGCCGAGCGCCCTGAATCGTAATCTTCGAGGCGGCATCTTCGATTTCGCGCAGATCGTCCGGCGTGAGCTCGATGGCGGCGGCGCCCAGGTTCTCGTCAAGGCGCTCCGGCCTTCGCGTTCCAGGGATCGGCACGATCCACGGTTTCTGCGCCAGCAGCCAGGCGAGCGCAATCTGCGCCGGCGTCGCGTGCTTTTTTTCGGCGATGCGATTCAGCAGATCCACAAGAGCCAGATTGGCCGCGCGGGCCTCAAGCGCGAAGCGCGGTGACTGATTACGGAAATCGGTGATGTGAAATTCTGTGGTCGTCCCAATCTTCCCCGTTAGAAATCCAGCGCCAAGAGGACTGAACGGCACAAAACCAATTCCCAACTCGTCGCAAACGGCAAGCACGCCGTCTTGTTCGGGATCGCGGGTCCACAGCGAATATTCGCTCTGTACAGCCGTGACCGGCTGAACCGCGTGCGCACGCCGGATCGTTTCAGCGCCTGCCTCCGACAGGCCGAAGTGCATCACTCTGCCCTGCTCGATCAATCTTTTGACGGTTCCCGCCACATCCTCAATGGGCACATTGGGATCGACGCGATGCTGATAGAGAAGACCGATGGATTCGACCTTCAGTCGCGTTAGCGATGCGTCCGTGACCTGCCGGATGTGGTCGGGCTGGCTGTCGAGACCATAGCGAGTGCCGTCCGGGTTGATGCCAAACCCAAACTTGGTGGCAACGACTACCTCATCGCGGAAAGGCGCAAGCGCCTCACCCACCAGTTCTTCGTTCGTAAAAGGGCCATACGCCTCGGCAGTGTCAAAGAACGTGACACCGCGGTCGACGGCGGCACGAATCAGCTTAATGCCCTCCTGTCGATCCGTCGGCGGCCCGTAGTTTGCACTCATGCCCATGCAGTCGAGTCCCACTGCTGATACCTTAAGACCGCTCCTTCCCAATTCCCGCTCTTGCATTGGAATCCTCTTTTTCACGGTGGGACGACCGGGTATTGAACCGGTACCCGACCCTGCTCATTTGGGCTGGCACGTGCTCTTTAGAATCTTATCGAGGCTGAGCCGTCTCCGACAAGCACGAATCCGGCCCAATAGATGGGCGCGCGGTCTCCCATCATTCGCAAGTAATCAAGCTTCGCCTGCCGGAGCGCCGCTGCCTCGTCTTCTCCCTGCGCGAGGTGCGTGTAAAACTGCTTCATCTGAATTCCGGTAGAGGAATCATCCACTTCCCATAGCGATCCCACCACGCTCCGTGCGCCCGCAAAAAGGAACGCCGGCACAAGCCCGGCAATTCCCTCCTCACCCTCCAGCTTGCCGGTGCCGGTATTACAGGAAGAGAGCGTCACGAGGTCCGCATCGAGCGAGAGCCGCGCGATGTCCCGGACCTCCAGCAATCCGTTCTTATTCGAATGCGGCACGCGGCCAAGAACCAGCGCCGACCGCTCCGGGAAATCAGGCCGCGCCAAGCCGTGCACCGCAAAGTGAATGATCTTGAAATTCGCAAGAGGCTCGGCCTCGAAACCAGCGGCCGTGGCCTCGGTTCCGGTTAGCAAAACTGTCTGGCGCGGGTGGCCAAGCGCTGCGTCTGCATCAGTCAGTTCCCGCTGGGTCGATGGCAAGTCGTAAAGGTGCTTACCGGAGAGGTCGTACACTCCCCGCGCCAGAAAATGCATTAGCCTTCCGTGCCTCCCAGCAGGCTTCGCTTCGTAGTCATATGGGACCGCCCCAACTCCCAGGAAGGCCAACTGAGGCTCACGTACGGGTCTCCGGCCCCGCAAATAGCAGAGCACGGTCACCGAAGGCGCGTAGCTGATGATGTCGGACTGGAGCAGATAATGGCCTGACGAATCCTGAAGGGCCTCGAACGGCAGATCGTCGAGCGCGCCGTCAGGAACAACGATCAAACGCTCAGGCCGCAATGATGTCGGCACTGGCGCGACGAGTAGCGAAAACAGCTTGCGGGCATCCTGCTCATCGGTTTTTCCTTCAGCGATGCCGGCGAGATATGTCTTTATCAGCGCAGCGATTTCGGCTCGTCCGGCCGGGAGCTTCACAATCTGCGAAGCGTTCTGGTTGAACGCGAGGCAGAACGAAGCGGGGTCGGCGAGCACATATTCCAGCACCGCCTCGCTCGGCAGCAGAGTTCGCTGAGCCGTCGAAAAGGCGACGGGATGCGTCGTCACGTTGCGCTGATCGGGGTCAAGGCCATCGTTGATGTAGCCGAGTTCGCGCTCGTCCTCGACGAGTTCTTCTGTCAGCCGGGCTGTTGCTTTTCCGTCCTTCGCTTTGAGAATCCGCGACTGCAGATCGGCAATCTCATCTGTAACCGCGCCGTTTGAATTCTTCGCGGGTGGATCAACGGCCCGGCTCACGAGCGTGTCCGCCACAGTCCGGCCTCGGGCGCGTTCGATAGTATCAAATGCCATCGCGGGGTCGTTCTGATCTGCTGCCAGCTTGAAGTCCCCAAGATAGGTGTCGCTCATCTCGCTAAGCAGCGAGCTTTCGGTGTAAGCGCCAGGGACGCGGCGGAGCAGTTCATCGATCACGCCTTCCGCCTGCGCGTAAAGCCGGTGTGCCTCGTCCACCTGCCCGGTCTCTGCCTTTAGCGCCGCCAGAGCGTCGAGTGAACGCGGCAGGTAAATCGTATCGCCCACCATGCTGAAGTAGCGCACACCCTGCTCGGTTTCGTTCGCTGCATCCGGCAGATCACCGGTCTTCTGCGATAGTGCGGCAAGATCAAGGTAGGATTGCGCGACCACGCGATAGAGGCCCATTCGCTTGGCCGATTCGACGGCGGCATTGAGATTTATTCGGGCAGTCGCGCTATCACCTGAATCCGCCGCCATCTCGCCCAAAATAAGGAGGTCCTGCCCTTCATGCTCCCACATCTTTTCATGGCGTATTTGGGCGAGCGTGCGTTTCATCAGGGTCTTCGCCTGTTCTTGGTGGCCGGTGGCCGCCAGAGCCTCGGCCTTTCCTTCGTAAGCCATGAATGGCGTGCCCACGTAGCCGTCGTGCCTGGCAATGCGAATGGCGCGGTCGAGGAAGATCATCGCTTCCGCGTGGCGGTTCAACCCATTCATCCCATTGCCGATAAGTTCCAAATACCGGACCTCGGTGCCATCATCCCATTCGAGTGCTGCCGTAACGAGCGCTGCCTTCATTAGCGCAGCGGCTTGCTTGTAATCGCCATGAAGATAAGCCACGATGCCAAGCTCGCCTGTCGCGCGATTCGCCCATTCCTTTTGACCCAGCCGCGTCGCAAGAGTCTTAACCTGGTTCCAGTCCCGCTCTGCCGCCGCGACGTTGGTTTCCTGATCCGCATCGCCTTTCACACCTAGGCACCACAGGCGCAGAAACGGATCGTGCTGAACGATCGGAGTTTGAAGCTGGGATGCGATGAAGGCCGAGATTTCGGGGAAAGAGGTTTCGTCGCCGGTGCGCATCACGCCGATTTCGGCGTACAGCGCGTCACGGACATCGTGGGCATTTGTGAAGAGCGCCTCGGCTCGCTCATAGAGCGGCAACGCCAGCGGCAGGTTGTGTCCCCAATAGAACCGGTTCGCTTCGGCAAGCATCCGCTGCGGATCGCGCCCGTTCAGAAGAAACGCTTCTTCTTTGACTTTGGCCGCCGCCGATTGAAACGAAAACGGTCCCCAGAGTACCCACGCGACCGCAAACCCGGCCGCCAGAGCCACCCCCCCGATTGCGCCCAATACGGCCCATTTCCACCGCGTCTTCATAACTCCCGATCCTGCCCGCAATCATAAACCACGGGCGTGTTTGATTTCAAAGTTGCGTACCGCACCTCTCACGGAATACGGCGTGGCCTTCGGCTGGCGATGTACTTGCATTCATTACACATTCGGTATATAAGTTCCATAGAGAAAACCAAACTTCAGCTAACTTTAGGAGGGTCTATGCGTCGGCGCTGCCGCGTTTTCGTCGTCGTCATTTGCTCATGGCCATTAATCGCCTATGGCCAAGGCTCGGCGTCCCGCCAGGACCTTGCAAGACAAGTCATGACCGCCCTGGCTGCGGGTAAAGATGCAGAGGTCATATCTCATTTCTCGCCGGAGTTGCAGTCCCACCTCACGGAAGCACAGATGCAAACTGCATGGTCTTCGATCACACAAAGGGTCGGGACCTTCTCCAAGATCCTGAAAGTCGTCGCTGAAGATGTGCAGGGTCGTCCCGCCGTGTTCGTCGTAAGTCAATTTACCCATGCCAACGCAACGCTTACGCTGTTCTTCGATCCGCAGGATGAAATCCAAGGAATATGGATAACCCCAAACTCAACTTTGACAGCACAACAGATGGAAAGCGCCGCCCGCGCCCTTGTTGACCAGTTGTCGAGCGGTGACTACGCGGATGTCGAACAGAAATTCGATAGTAGGATGAAGTCCGGCCTACCCGTCGATAAACTGACGGCAGTATGGAACCAGGCCCTGGATCGGCTAGGGAAGTTCTCACAAATTCTCGTCGCGCAAAAAATTGGAGTGATCGACACGGTGGATGTGCGGTGCTCCTTCGCCAAGCGCAATGCAGTCTTGAGAGTATCGTTTGATGCGGATAACAACGTAGGCGGATTGTGGATTCTGCCAGAACAATAAGAGGTACAAGATGCCGACAGAAATTGTGGGCCTGCGATTCGCCGAGCGTCTCCTCGCATCAACATCGATTCCACTTCTTCTGTGGATCGGGTACAAGCTTTTCGTTCTCGGAGTCACCGGTCAGATGACCATTACCGGGACATATAAGAAGGCATGGAGCGTGAAACTGACGCAAGTCGCACCAGGAACGTTCTGTTTTCTGTTAGGCGTCATTCTGGCCATGTATACACTCCACGCTAATGTCGTGCATTACGGCAAGGACCAAACCATCCAATCCGCTCAATCCACAATCCCCCAGCGGCCCGCTCCCACCGGAGCCAAAAGCGAAAGTGCGCCTCTGTCGCCTGATGCTTCCCAATATGTCCCCCAACAGACCGCGCAGACCAAAACACAGCTAATAGTTGACTATTTGAACGGACCTGGCCAATGGCCTCTGAGTCTTCGCCTTCGTTATGCTCTGAGTGAAATGGAAATCTGTAAACTGTCTTTGCCCCCAATGGCGGCAGCCGCAGATTCGACTTCGTGCGAGCAGAAATACTACGGTCATTTCAGCCACGTCCCGAAGGTGAGTGACATATCGAGGATCGAAAACGAAGAAAAGGCAAGTACTAGCGGAAGCGCAGCCGCGGCCAAGGCGCTGCGTGACGAGGCCAGCGCCTTCGAGGTCCATCAATGAGAAGCTCGTCGGTCTTTGCGGTGTTATTGCTTACATTGAGCTCCAATCTCAGCGCCGCAACGACCAGTCATGTAGGCGGCTGCATGATCATTGATCTACGCCATATAGGCGCGGGTGGTCCTGACCTGTCGTCAGTTTGCTCGCATTACCAGGAGTGGACCCACCAGGATGTTTTCGTACCTGCCATTGAAAATGCCTTTGACACCGCTGAAGTCCTGGCATGCGGTCACGGCGGCTGCGCCACATCCGGCGCAAATACGCGAATCATCGTTGTAAACCAATCCGGCGTTAACGGTTGGGTGGTGGGAGATTTTGTGCGACACTCCGTGGATATCTTTCTGACGTACGGGCTGCTGGACTTTGTTGACTCAGCAAATGCTGCGCTCACTCAACAGCTTCTGGATCAAACCCTTCACGAATCAAAGCCCGGGATTATTGATTGGCTTTCCGCTTTAGACAAGCGAGGCGGTCAACCTTGCGCGCTCGGCATGCCCCGACCGGCCAGGGTTGACTGGACTCAATTCGGGATCCCCAGCGAACAAGGTTTCCTCATTCAAATGGGCGGTGACTCCGCCGTGCTGACATTCATTTTCCTTCACGAACTAGCACACCTGCTGACCGGAGGATCGTGCCATGAAAATCCAAGCAATGTGCTAAAAATGGAACTTTCCTGTGACCAACAGGCGCGCCAATGGTTTTTGCGGGGCCCGGTGGCCCCAACGAGTGTCATCGCTTGGATGGTGACCGTAGACGACTATCAGAGCCTGGAAGGTCCCGTCTTGAATCAAGAGCAAGGATACGGCGGTCCGAATCAATCGGACGTCCGCATGATGTTTCCCGCAAGCGACTGGAAACTACGATCTGATCTTTTCTTGGTAGACTGGAAAGCCCACTGTCTGGACTCACCTCAGGAAGGTGAGTGCAGGAGTTTTTCAGTCCAATTCCAAATGGGGAAAGACATCGCTGCAGTTCCCAAGCCCAGTGCGTGCATTCCCCATTGATGAGGACATCACGCGAGGTCTGCCCGCCTTCACAAATTGTCGAAAAGGTGAACACAAATTAACCAGAATGTAACCGCTAGCCCACGGTCTTTTTCAATTTGCGCAGCCCTGGGCGCGATACCGGTCTGCCAAGCTTTCGTGGCCGGAGACGAAACATGCATCGGCGGAATTGCTCGATGCGGTCTCCGTGATCGCGGAGCGACATCAACTAGGGATCGATGAAGGGCAGGGCGGGATCGCCTCGAACACGGCATAGCGGCGCTTCACCTCCAGCCGCGAACCTTCTCAGCCCGTCTCTTTCGCGCCTGGATTTCGGCGGCCTTCCAGTAAATGCTCTCCCATGTGATGTCCCATGCGGTGCGCGAATGCTTCTCGCGGAAGCGGACGAACGCCGGATGAAGCTCCACTATCATCTGCCGGTGGGCGACTCGTTGTGGAAGTTCACGCTTGATGATTGTTTTGAGAATGGTCATGGCAGTGTCTCCCTTTCGGGCGGTAAGAGAAAAGGGGCAGAACGCTCGGCGCGCCCTGCCCCTCCGGGTTATTGTTTCTTGCTTCGTTTGCTGGTGGCTGGCTTCGTGGTTTGCTTCTTTTGCGCCGGTTTCGATTTGGCCTCAACAGCGGAGCAAACAGCCTTTGCGTTCACTCCCCACCGCGTAGCGGTCTCGAAGAGAGGATCGCGCGCGGTTTTATCGCCGGCGTAGGAATAGGGCGCGTGGTCCCGGTGCTGAATCAGCGCCAGTTCCAAGAGCCATGCTCCGAGTTGTTTCAGGTCGGCTTTGACTACAAGCTTCTGGAAATATTTGGTGTAGTCGTTGTCGTTGTCACTCCCGCTTGATTCGGCCTTGTGCTGTTTCGCCATGGCCGGAGTCACGTAGCCGTTCAGCACTACGAACTGCTTCGACGTGTCGAAATGAAGCCGGGCGAAGAATTCACTGGTGATAAGCCGGTAGTCTGTAAGGTCAAGCGAGCGCGCCTTTCGTGCTTTCTCCCGGATCGCCTCAAAGACGGCTCGCCGCCGCTTGAGTTCAAGCCGTGCCTCGGCTTCCCGTTTCAGCCGGGCAGCCTTCGCCTGCGGACTCTCTCCTACGTATTGGGAACTGACCCCATGAACCGGGCACTTGCCGTCTTTACTGACGCACACCCATTGGGCTGCTCCGATGTTCTCGCCCTGCGCAACAATGGCTTGTACGGTGTGTTCGCAAGCGCCTTTCCTTGATTCGTGATACTGGTCGCGCGTGAGCACATCTTTCGGGCTTTCCTTGCCGCCGAACTGCCAGGACGTTCGAATCTTCACGCTTCCGGCTGGCGCTTCGGCCAACTTGATCTGAACAAAGGCGCTGAGCTTCTTCTGGAAGCACCCGCGATCAAGGCAAGAATCGTGCTTCTTAACTTCGGGAAACAACGAGGGGTTGAAGAGTCTGAGTGAGAACTCGACTTTCGGCCCATTCAATAAGGTTTCCGGATCGGGGTTCGGATTTTATGACCTTTAACCTGTCGTCAGATCGTTCCTACGCCCGCCAGAGGCACTCTGCCCTAGCCCGTTTGAGCCCAAC
>DASZAE010000230.1:0-1876 GCA_035945515.1 Terriglobia bacterium | reverse complement strand
CTCCAGGGTCACATAGCTAAACATCGCCGTTTGCTGAACATCGGGTCCGCGCATCCGTTCCACCTCCTTGAGGCATCCTCCCACCAGGAGGAAATATGTCATAATGCGACCTGAAATCAAGAGTTTTTCCGCAGCCTGTTTAACAGGTTGCTGAAAAAGTCGTCTAGCTTGTCATGCTGATCCCTTCGCTCGTCATCCTGAGCGAAGCGAAGGATCCCAGCATTTGTAAAAGCAAGCAAATACAGAGATCCTTCGTCGCCTTCGGCTCCTCAGGATGACAGTCATGGGTCTTTTTCAGCAACCTCTTTAAGCCGTGCCATCGGGTAGTCCATCATAAGATTTAGCTCTCGCGCGCGCCGATGCGGCAAGCCGCATCGGCGTGCGCGAGATGAAGAAATCCTTTACGATCCTGCTCCGGCACGACTTGAAGTCGTGCCCTTTCGCAACAACAACCGTCGCCGGGATTGCGGCGCTAAGACGCGAGAATCTACGATTAAGCAAAGTTTCAAATCCGAACGCGAGTTTGTCGCATGGCTCAGGCGCAGCCGTCAAGTTCGTTCGCCGGGTCTGCGGCTAGGGATCGGAGATGACGCCGCCCTGATTGCGCCTTCCGCCGGACTTGAGATCATCCTGACGGCGGACTTGAGCATCGAAGGGATTCATTTCCGTCGCGACCTGCACCCGCCAGACGCCGTGGGCCATCGGGCGCTTGCTCGCTCGCTGAGCGACGTGGCGGCAATGGGAGGACGCCCGCGATTTGCGCTGGTTTCGCTGGCGCTTTCGCCGCAAGTGGACCGCCTTTGGGTGGAGAAGTTTTATCGCGGCCTGATCGATCTCGCCCGGCGCTTCGATGTGGCGCTGGTCGGCGGGGATACTTCTCTCTCTGCCAAGATTGTGATGGCAGACGTGACGGTGGTGGGCGAATCGCCGCGCGGGCGCGCTCTGCTGCGCTCCGGCGCGCGTCCCGGCGACGCTATCTACTTGGCCGGAACGCTCGGATTGTCCGCCGCCGGGCTGCGAATGCTGCGTTCCGGACTGAAATCGCGCGCCGCGGCAGCCGCATTGCGCGCTCATCTCTACCCAGAGCCTCAATGCCATTTAGGAGAACTTTTGTCGCGAAAGCGGCTGGCTTCTGCCGCCATTGACATCAGCGATGGGCTTTCACTTGACCTCTCGCGGCTGCTCGGCGCGAGCGGCGTGGGCGGGCGGATTTTCGAAGCCAAAATTCCACTTTCCCCGGTAGCGGGGCGCGGCGCAACGGCGCTTGCACTCGCGCTCGATGGCGGGGAGGACTACAAGTTGCTCTTTACGGTTCCACCCTCAAAAATCGCCGCGCTGCCAGTTTCATTTGAAGGCGCCCGCCTTTACGCAATTGGAAGGGTGTGCGAAAAAGGGCAGGGGATTCTAATCGAGGGGCGCAAGGGAACGCGGCCGCTCATCCCCGCAGGATACGATCACTTCCGGCGGAAGTAACGGCGCGCGGCGCTATCGCGGCGGCCCCTTATAGCATCGGCCTCTGGTTTTAGACAGAGCGTCATAAGTCAGCGACGGTCATTGGCTGTCGCGGCGGGCAAAGCCTATAAGGGGCCGCCGGTCTTTACTATTAAAATCCGGCGGCCAGAGGCCGCCGCTACAAAATCAAGCGCCGCCGGCTTATGGCGCTCTGTATAGACCGCCGCCATAAGCGGGTTGTTTGAAAGGTCCCAGGCAATTGGTTATATTTCGAGCAGAGGATTTGACATGCCAATCTTTGAATACGAATGCCGCGATTGCGGAACGAAATTTGAAAAACTCATCAGCTCGCAACACGCTGAAATTGTTTGCAGCCAGTGCGCAAGCTCTCACGTCGAGCAACGGCTTTCCGTTTTTGCCGTCT
>DASZAE010000229.1:0-5065 GCA_035945515.1 Terriglobia bacterium | reverse complement strand
ACGGTTCAGCAGGTCGAAGCGCAGTTGATCATGCGGCATTACGAAGGCTTCTTGAAGAAGGGAAGAGTGCGTGGTCGCAGGGCTGCATCCTGAACCGCCGGTTGCCGGCGTCTCTCTGATCGCGCACGCTGTGGTGCTGGTTGGGCCGCCCGGCGCCGGCAAGGGCACGCAGTCGCACGCGATTGCGTCGGAGTTCGGGATTCCCGTAATCTCAACCGGCCTCATGCTGCGGGAAGCGGTTCAAAGAAATACTTCGCTGGGAATGGCCGCACGCGCCTCGATGGAGTCAGGGGCGCTGGTTCCTGACGAGTTGGTTTGCCGCTTGGTGGAGGAGCGGATTGGGGAGCCGGATTGCGCGCGGGGATTCATTATGGATGGCTTTCCCCGCAACCTCAACCAGGCCGTTTTTCTTGAGGGGTTGCTCGGCTCGACAAAGGGCGGGGTTGGAATGCTGGCGCTGAACATCCGCGTTAGCCAGAAGACGTTGCTGATGCGCCTGGCGGGGCGGCGGGTCTGCCCGGAGTGTGGCACCAACTACAATATATTTTTCAGCCCTCCTCGCAAAGAGGGAGTGTGCGACAATGAAGGTAGAGCACTCGTACAGCGGCCCGATGATAATGAGGAAGTGATTCGCCGCCGTCTCACAGAGTATGAGAAGCAAACGCGGCCGCTGATTGACCATTACAGCAGTTTGGGACTCCTGCGGGAAGTGGACGGGAACGGAAGTTCCGAAACGGTGACCGCGGCCATATTCGCCCTTCTCAGAGCTTCATGATTATTTGCAAGTCTGCGGCGGAAATTGAAAAGTTGCGGCGAAGCGGGCGCATTGTCCGTGAAATCCTGGAAGAGATGCGGACTGTGGTAAAGCCTGGAGTCAGCACGCTCGATTTGGAAAAAGTCGCCGCCGAGCGCGTCCAGGATTATGGCGTAACTCCGGCGTTCAAAGGCTACAGGGGTTATCCGTGCTGCTTGTGCGCCTCGGTGAATCAGGAGATTGTCCACGGAATTCCCTCAAAGCGCATTTTGCAAAAAGGCGACATCGTGAGCCTGGACATGGGCGTGATCGTGGACGGCTACTACGGTGATTCGGCGCTGACGGTTGGAGTGGGCGAGATCTCTGAACCCCTGCGGCGCTTGCTGAGCGTGACGGAAGAATCTCTGCGGTGCGCAATCGGCAAGGCGCGCCTGGGAAACCGGCTGGGTGATATTTCCGCCGCGGTCCAGCAACACGCAGAAAAAGCGGGCTTCTCCGTAGTAAAGGAATTCGTGGGGCACGGCATTGGCCGGGCTTTGCACGAGGAACCGCAGGTCCCAAACTTTGGCCGGCCAGGGCATGGCCCTTTGCTGAGAGAGGGCATGGTGCTCGCGATCGAGCCAATGGTAAACGCGGGAGGACCCGACGTGCGCGTGCTAGAGGACAAGTGGACGGCCGTCACGGCGGATGGGGCTTGCTCGGCCCACTTCGAACATATGGTCGCAGTGACCCGCAATGGACCAGACGTTCTGACCGAGCTTTAGTTTTAACGCTGGCCGCTTAAGAGCGCGCCAGCAAGGGAGTTTATGGCGAAGGAAGAAGCAATTGAGGTGATGGCGACGGTGATTGAGCCGCTACCGAATGCGATGTTCCGCGTCGAGTTGGATAATAAACACCGCGTGCTTGCGCATATCTCCGGCAAGATGCGGAAAAACTTTATTCGCATTCTGCCCGGCGATAAAGTCACGGTGGAGCTCTCGCCTTATGATCTGACTCGCGGCCGCATCGTTTACCGCTACAAATAATCCTCGTGGTTTTAAAGCAGATGGCGGGTGAAGTGGTGGCGGCGATTCGCAACTTAGGGTAACACCAGGGAGTAAACTGCGCATGAAGGTTCGATCATCAGTTCGAAAGATTTGCACGAAATGTAAGATCATCAAGCGGGCGGGAGTGGTCCGGGTGATCTGCGAGAACTCCAAGCATAAGCAACGGCAGGGTTAGCGCGGGCACAGAGGGACGGACGCCGCGGGGCTGTCACTTTGAGAAGCTGAAGTCCGTGTTTTGGGCGTAGAGAACGATCGGGAGGTTTTATGGCGCGTATTGCGGGAATTGACTTACCCCAGGCGAAAAGGGCGGAGATTGGACTGACTTATATCTACGGCATTGGCCGCGCGCGGTCGCTCTCCATCCTTCATCGCGCGCGAGTAAGCCCGGACAAAAAGGTCAAAGATCTTACCGAAGATGAAGTCAACCACATCCGGCAGATCATCGAGGACGAAGGCAATATTGAAGGCGATCTGCGCAAGGAAACGGCGCTGAACATCCGGCGGCTGATCGAAGTCGGATCGTACCGCGGGATGCGGCACCGGCGCAATCTCCCTGTTCGCGGCCAGCGAACCCATACAAACGCCCGGACCCGCAAAGGTCCGCGCAAGGGCACGGTCGCGAACAAGAAAAAGGCGAGCGCAAAGACATAGAGGATAAAAAGTATGCCGAAAGCAGCGCCTGCGAAAACAGGCAAGAAGAAGGCTTTTAAGAAGAAAGAGAAGCGCGTGGTGCCTACCGGGATCGTGCACATCCAGGCCAGCTTTAATAACACGCTGGTGAGCATTGCAGACCAGGATGGAAAGCTCATTTGCTGGTCGAGTTCCGGGTCGCTCGGATTTAAGGGCTCGCGCAAAGGAACACCATTCGCCGCCCAGCAAGCCGCAAGCCGCGCTGCCTCGGGCGCGCGCGATCATGGGATGCGTTCAGTCGAAGTTCGCGTGAAAGGCCCAGGAGCGGGACGCGAGTCCGCCATCCGTGCGCTGGCGGCAGCCGGACTCGAAGTTCGGAATATCAAAGATGTTACGCCTATCCCGCATAATGGGTGCAAGCCCCCGAAGCGGAGACGTGTTTAGGCATTGAGTTAGCGAATCATCGGATTATTGATTCAATCATCAGTTTATTTGGAGGATCGTTTGGCCAGATATCGTGACGCAGTGTGCCGGCTTTGCCGCAGGGAAGGGATGAAGCTTTTCCTAAAGGGGCAGCGGTGCCTTTCGGACAAGTGCGCGATTGAGAAGCGGAATTTTGCCCCTGGGCAACACGGCAAGTCCCGGCGGCCCAAGGTGGTGGGGTACGGGCTTCAGCTTCGTGAGAAGCAGAAGGCTCGCCGGGTTTATGGCATTCTCGAAAGCCAGTTCCGCGCTTACTTTGAGAAAGCGGCAAAGACCAAAGGCATAACCGGCGAAAACCTGCTGTGCATGTTGGAACGCCGCCTGGATAACACGGTCTACCGTCTCGGGCTGGCCACGTCGCGCGCGGAGGCGCGCCAGTTGGTTCGTCACTCGCACATTCGCGTCGCGGGGCGGGCGGTGAACATTCCCTCTTTTCAGGTGGCTCCTGGCCAGGAAATTGAAGTGCGCGAGAGCAGCAAGCAGAAGACCGCCATCCAGCATGCGCTCGATCTTTCGGGTGGCCGCAACATCCCTGCCTGGTTAGAGTTTAACCGCGAAACGATGAAGGGCCGGGTGATTTCCCTGCCCAAGCGGGAGGATGTCAACTTCCCCATCCAGGAACAGATGATCGTCGAACTTTATTCGAAATAATTGTTTTTCCGCGAGCGGTCATGTGCTGCCTGCGAAGTGGAATCAAGGAGGTTTAGAACGATGCAATGGAGAGGATTTCAAAGGCCAAAGCGGTTGGTGGTGGATTCTGACACGCTGACCGATAAATATGGACGCTTCCAGGCACAGCCCTTCGAGCGCGGCTTCGGAACGACGATTGGCAATGCGCTCCGCCGCGTATTGCTGTCATCGATTGAAGGCGCCGCGATCACGGCGGTGAAAATTGAAGGCGTCATGCATGAGTTTTCATCCATCCCCGGAGTGGTGGAAGACGCCACAGACATTATTTTGAATCTCAAGCAGATTCCATTCAAGCTGAACGTCGAAGAACCGAAGACGCTGTATCTTAACGTCGATCAACCTGGCGAGGTCACTTCCCGCATGATTCAGGAAGACCCGGACGTCGAAATCCTGGACAAAGACGTGTACCTTGCGACCGTCAGCGAGGGCGGCAGCCTGCGCATCGAGATGCGCGTTCAGATCGACCGCGGCTATGTTTCCGCCGAAAAGAACTTCGACGAGGATTTGCCGGTGGGCTATATTCCGGTTGATTCCGTCCATTCACCAATTCGCAAGGTGAACTATACGGTCGAGGCCGCGAGGCTTGGGCAGATGACCGATTACGACAAGCTAACCCTTGATGTGTGGACCAACGGCTCGATTTCCCCACAGGACGCGGTAGGGTTTGCCGCCAAGCTCCTGAAAGACCACATGGCGATCTTCATCAACTTTGAAGAGCCGGCTGAGTCCGAAGCCGGGGCGGCGGAGAAGCTGCCCGCGGGGAGAAATGAGAACCTTGACCGCTCGGTGGAGGAGCTCGAACTTTCTGTCCGCTCGTACAATTGCCTGAAAAACGCCAACATCACCACCATCCGCGAGCTGGTGCAGAAAACCGAGCCCGAAATGCTGAAAACCAAGAATTTCGGGCGCAAGTCGCTCAATGAGATTAAAGAAATTTTGGGTTTGATGGGTTTGAGCCTGGGCATGAAGTTTGATGAAAAAGGCGCGCCGATCATGCCGCCGCCACAGGAGCCGGGCTTCGCGCAAGAAGCCTAAGACAGGAACGAATCATGCGTCATCGGAACTACGGAAGAAAACTCAGCCGCAACACCTCGCATCGCCGCTCATTGCTGCGTAACCTGGTTACGTCGCTCATCATTGATGAGCGGATTGAGACCACGCTCGCCAAGGCCAAGGCCGCTCGTGGGATTGCCGAGGAGATGATTACGCTCGGCAAAAAGGGCGATCTTCATGCGCGCCGCATGGCCGCAGCGTATATCTTAAGCGCCGTGGCAGTCAAAAAGCTTTTTGAAGACGTCGCCCCGCGCTTCAACTCGAGGACCGGCGGCTATACCCGCATCGTTCATACCGGCTGGCGGAAAGGCGATGGCGCAGACACAGCGGTGCTTGAGCTTTTAGGGACCGAAGTGCTCGCCAAGCGCGCCGAAGAACGCGCCAAGCGCATTGAACGCCGGCGCAAGGC
>DASZAE010000228.1:0-11912 GCA_035945515.1 Terriglobia bacterium | reverse complement strand
CGATGCTGATCCAGGCGATCGCCGACGCCGAGGTGGTTGCGCGCACAACGAGCACGCCGGCCGGCGCGATCGCTGCTGCGAAGAGGATGGCCGCTCCCCGAGCCGTATAGACTCGCCATCCCCGGCGAATCAGAAAGCCGGAGATCCAGCCGCCTGAAAGGCTTCCTGCATCGGCTGCGACGTAAGGGATCCACACGAACAATCCAATTTCGTGCAGGCTGAAACCGCGACTGCGGTGCAGATAGAGCGGAAGCCAGATGAGATAGAACCACCAGACGGGGTCCGCAAGGAACCGTGCGAGGACGATACCCCACACTTCCGGATACCGCAGCAGCTCTCGCCAGCGTGGCCCAAATGCCGTTCGTTCACGAACGTCCTGACCGGCTACGATATGATCGCGCTCCGCGGCCGTGATCCATGGGTGGCGCTCCGGCAAGCGGAAAAAGATCAGCCATAGCAGCAGCCAAACGAGGCCGAAAGAACCGGTGACGGCAAACGTCGCCTGCCAACCGAAGCGCAGTTCGAGCCAAACCACCATAGGCGCAGCGACAGCCGAGCCTAGCGCCGCGCCGGAATTGATGATTCCCATCCCGAACGCGCGCTCGCGGGCGGGGAACCATTCGGCGGCGCTCTTGGTGGCCGCTGGCCAGTGTCCCGACTCGCCCACTCCGAGCACGAAGCGAAAAATACTAAGGCCCAGGAGGCCCCGCGCCCAGGCGTGCGCCACTTCCGCCAATGACCATATCGACATAGCGATGGCAAAGCCTGGACGCGTGCCGATGCGGTCGTGCAGTTTCCCGAAAAGCGTTTGTCCGAGCGAGTAGCTGAGCAGGAACCAGATATTGATGCTGGCGTAGGCGAGATCAGAAAGATGCAGGTCCGTACAGATGACGGGCGCGAGCACAGACACCGTCAGCCGGTCGATGTAGCTGATCAGCGTGGCGAGAAAGACGAGGGTGACAATCCACCAGCGAAGCCCCGGAATCTGGAACCGAGCGGTTCCTGGGCAAGCGCCGGTCACGGGATCGCTCATTTCTGCCAGCCGGCAGGATCCCAATGAACGAGATCCTTCGAGCGCGAGAGAGCGAGCCGGTTCCAGCCGCGATGAAGATAAGTTGTTTGCTCGTTGCGGCCCGCGTAAATCAGGTAGAAATAGCCGTCGTGTTTCCGCCAGTCGTAGAGCGCCGCGGCGTCGCAAGGAATCATGTGGTTGAAGCTCTGGCTCGGGACGTTCAACTCAAAGCCCTTGCCCCACGCGAGCGGGCGAGCGACATTCAGGAGTGTATAAAGGTATTCGTGATGGCCGTGCGGATAATCCGAACTGAGAAGATGCAAAATGCCGTCAATCCAAATAAATTCGAAGTTCTCATGGATTAGGCCGTTTTCTTTGCCGTCCGCCATGTTCAGTGTCACATCGCCCGATCCCACAAGATGCCACGGCCCATCGAGGCCGGCGGCGGCAGCGAGCCGGGGGCGCATCAGGCGGGGATTCCGGCCCTGCTTCCAGATGGCATAGTAACCGTTGCTGGTGCGGGCCACGGAGAGGTCGATTACGCCCTGGCCCTTGGTCAAATTCGCCGCCAGCGGGCGTCGAGGCGACCAGTGCACCAGATCGCGTGAGGTCATGAAAAAGAGTTGGTCGGGGCGCTTTGGATCGTCGCCCCAGGAATTGAACGAGAGTTCCCAAATACCACCAAGTTTTTGCACGTCGGGAGAGCACATCCCGATCCAGCCTGCTCTCTCGCCGTCAAAATCCAGGATAGGGCTCGAATAGGTTTTGAAATTGTGCGTGCTGACCTCGGCCACGTGGCTGCGAACGCGGCCGCGATCTTCGTAAAACGCCGAAAAGAAGATGTAGAAGACGCCGTCGCGGTAGGCTATGGCGGCATCCTTAATCGACCAGTGAGGATAAGCGAGCACGGGATTGCGGAGGTTGGCCCAGTCGATGAAGCGGGCTGGAGCAGCGGTTACGGGCCAACCCGAAAGAACGAAAACGAGCAGAAGGGATAGCCTGATCTTCATGTTATTTCTCGCAGTCGATGAGGACGTGGATGGCGCCGCTCAAAGGATCGTCCCGCAGGGCGAAGGCCTCCTGAAGGCGGCTCAAGGGGAGCTTGTGGGTGACGATTTCGCCGGTGTTGACCAGCCCGTCGAGAGCCATGCGCACGCCCTCATCGAAAAACCGCCGCATGTCGATGTCGCGTTTTGGCTCGGTCGAATAGAGGTCCAGCCGTTTGCGGTGGACCTGGAAAAAATCGATTGGCTTGTTACAGACACCGATACATCCGTATAGGATGATCCGGCCGCCGAAAGCGGCGCAGTCGATTGCATCTGCCACGCCGTCGCCCTCAAGAAGGCAGGGGATGACCACATCAAACCTATCTGGAAAGTCCCGCCCGAGCACGGCCATTGTTGGCGTTTCGGAGGTTGGGATGCGGTAAGCATGTGTCGCGCCGTAGGTCTTTGCCAGCGAAAGATTACGGTCCTTAAGATCCGTCACCGCAAGCGTTTTAGGGCTGAAAAGCTTCACCACCTGCGTCAGGACCAGCCCGCTCACGCCTTGCCCGGTGATGAGCACGCTCTTGGTCTGATCGATTTTGGCAAGCTCGGTGGCGTGGAGAACACCTGGCAGGATTTCAATCAGGCTGGCATCCACCAGAGGGAAATTTGGGGGCAGCACTTTGACGTTGAATGGCTTGCAGACAATATACTCGGCAAAGGCCCCCCACACGTAGCGGCACGTCACGTGATCGCCCTCGCTCAGACCCCCGACATGAGGCCCGATCTTCTCCACGACGCCCGCCACCTCGTGCCCGAGCCTTGCGGGAGTGCTGAGAAATTCGGATCGCCGCGTGCCGCGGAACGCTTCGACGTCCGATCCGCAAACGCCCACCCACTTCACCTTCACTCTGATTTCGCCGCGCTGAGGTTCGGGAATCTCGGCATGTGCTAATTCCAAGATTCCGGGAGATGTCAGCAACGCCACGCGCTGGGCGCGAGGATGAGATGGCTCGACCAGGGCGAGTTTTGCCAGCGTCATTTTTGTCGTCATCGATATCGGATTTTCTAGAATATGAATTTCATCGCCAGTTGGAATTCTCGCGGCGTGCTCGCGATGCCATTGATCACGCCGGTTGAGCCGCTGCCGATACTCGCGCTGGGCGTGCCCAGGATTTGCAGGTTAAAGATGTTGAACCCTTCAGCGCGAAACTGGAGGCTCTTTGTCTCGCTAATTCGGAATGTCTTGTCGAGAGCGAAATCGACGTCGTAGAAGAACTGATCGCGAAGCACGCCCACGCCAAAATCGCCAAAGACGGGGTAACCGCCTGTCATGGCCGTTGAGCACATCTGCGAGGTAGAACCCTTCGGCAGGGTTTGTGTGGGGGAAGAGGGAATGATGCAGAACGCGCCCGGGTTGAACCATTCGCTTTGGCTTTGGCCGGACGGAATCAGGGCTTGGCCAGGGACCACGTCAGGGCGGTCGTATCCACTTACCGAAGTGCTGCCGATCCCTCCGCTACCTGAGATGGCCGCCGGGTCGCCGCCGCCGTTACTCACGTTGAAGTTCTGTCCGGAGCGGCCCATGAGAAACAAATTGGATTCCCAGTTGCCAAAAATCCAGGAGAGCGGCCCGTGGTTGAGATGAGCCTTGCCCTGGCCGAATGGAAGCTGGTAGACAGCACTCACGGTGATGTCCTGCGGGATGTCGTAACCACAGGGGCCGTATGAGAGAGGTTGATTGAAGTAGTCCTCGGTGACGGTGCCGCCATTGGTCCCGTTTTCCACGTTGAACCATCCGCTGCTGATGCCGAGACACTTGGACCAGGTATAGGAAACCAGAGCCTCAAGCCCATTCGAAAACCTGCGCTGGAACTCAGCTTGAAGGGCGTTGTAGTTCGCGTAGCCGGTAGAAGTGGAATAGTGATAATCTGAGCGGCCCCAAGGCATGAGCCGGAGCTTGTCCACAGCGGAATAATAAGCAGACTCGCAGGCTTTAGTGTCCGTCGCAGAACCCACAGCGCCGCAGCTGGTGACGCCCTGCGGCGATGTTTGCACGGTGGAGTTTAATTGGGGAGAAGAAAAGTGGGACGCATTGGCGTTACCCGTCCAGTCGAGCCGGCCAGTATGGCTGCCGACGTAGCCAATGGAAAATTTCATGTTGCTGCCTAACTGGTGCTCCACCTGCACGTGCCACTGCTGCGAACGGGCATCGGTATAGTTCGGATCGTTGACATATCCGCCGTTCTGATTGAGCGCCCATGGGGTGTTGGCGACGCTCGGAGTCACTCCTTGAGCTAGCAGGGAAGACATGGTCGAAAGCCCTGTCGCCCCGCCGGTGGGATTCGTTTGGTTGAAAGGAAGCGAGCTTGAACCCTCGGTCCACGGCCAGTCGGCTCCGAGCTCGGTGTTTTGAACCCACTGGCTGCGCGCCGTGATGGTGTCGTAGAAGATGTCGTAGCCCGCGCGAAGAACGGTATTGGGGCGGAAGACCCAGGCCACGCCAACACGGGGCGCGACGTTGTCACGGATCGGTTGTCCGGCGGCAGACCCACCCGCGTATACGACATTATCGAAAGTGTTGTAAGTCTGGCCGCTCCGCGGGACGGTGACGGTGAAGTTTGGATTACTGCTTGAGTAGCCGTTGGGAATACAGGGGTTTACGAATGGAGTGGTGCAGGCCGCAACTGCCGAAGCGTTCTCGCCAATGACCCATTGCTGTTTGTAAAGGCTAAGAGCATTGAGCGGGCGGCCCGCCGGGCCGATGATGCTCGCCTGTGGAATGTAGTCATAGCGCAGGCCCAAGTTCAGGGTAAGTGTGGGCTTAACTTTCCACTGGTCCTGATAGTACACCGCCCAAGTCGGCATTCGGAGATAGACCAGTGCGTTTGTGGGAGTTTGCACCTGGAAACTCGACGGCAATCCAAGCAGTGAGGAAGCAAGGTTGTTGCCCTCATTGGGTTGAGACTTCAGTCCCGAACTGGTCTGGTCGCCGCTGTAATCTACTTCGCTGAAGTTGTTGTATTGGTACCGGTTGGTGTAGATGTATTGGAAGCC
Organism: Terriglobia bacterium; assembly: GCA_035945515.1. Taxonomy (GTDB): domain Bacteria; phylum Acidobacteriota; class Terriglobia; order UBA7540; family UBA7540; genus RH2-MAG17b. The sequence continues at coordinate 6,857 of DASZAE010000228.1, read as the reverse complement.
CGCCCGCATGTTGTGGGAGCCTTTTACCCAGGTAAGGCTGGCGTCCGCGTTCGCGACGGGGTTGCCGCGAAGATTGGCCGCCTGACTGCCGATGGTGTAGCCGTCAACGCCGGTCATGAAGAAGCCGTCGGTGGCGCTGAGGTCCGGGAAGCCCGCGGCCGACTCGGGTTTGAATCCTACGGGCGGAAGGCCGGCATTCTGATAGAACGTGTACGGCTTCAACATCGCGCCGGCTCGGAAATCGGCGATGAGGTTCGGGCGGAACGAGTGGTCCCAAGCCCCGCCAAAGTTGTAAGCGTGGTACTTCTGCGGATTCTCGGAGATCGTGCCGGCAATCGGCGCTGTGTCGGCAACCCACATCTGGCTAAGACGTCCAAACACCGTGTCGCGGCTGCCGAAGTTCTGATCGATGCGGATTTGCCAGTCATTGGCGCTGTCGGTGTGGGGACGAGTGTCGAGGAAGTTGCTGTTCTGGACGCCGTAAATGGGCGCGAAGTTGGGTTTGAGAAAATAGGCCTGCGCGAGTTTTACGATTTGCGTATTCACCAGCGCCGCGGGGATTACATCACACGCCATTCCCTTGGGTTGCGCGCCATAGCCAGCCCCCGGCGTTGTATTGACCGGCTCGGGAGTTGCGGCAACATAAGTCTGGGGGTTGGCAAAAGGATTCCCGGAACCGCTGCCGGGCAGGCATTGGAAGGGCGTTGCGCCGTTTGGGGAATACGGGTTGTAAAGCTGATTGGCCGTCTGGCTTGTAGGGCCAATGGTTCCTTGCAATGAACCTGTGAAATCGAGGTTTCCATTCAGCCCCGGGGCGGCGCCGAGTTCCGATGCCGTAGGCACGTTCTCGAATGAAGCAGTTGCCTGGCTATAGCGCCAGCCTTCATAAGCGCCATAAAAGAAGGTCTTGTTCTTGATAATGGGCCCGCCGATGGCCGCGCCAAATTCGTTCTGGGTGTAGTGACCTGGCGGCGCCGGAGTGCGTGAAGTAGGCCCCCCGGGCGTTCCGAAGCCCGCGCACTGCGCTACAGAACTGCAAAAGTCATTAAACGGATTGCGCGCGTCGAAAGCGTTGTTGCGATCATACTCCCACGCCGAGCCGTGGAAGCTGTTTGTACCCGACTTGGTTGCGACGTTCACCACGCCGCCAAGCGTGCCGCCGTACTCGGCCATGTCATTTTGCGATTGAACTTTGAACTCATCCAGAGTGTCGAGGATGGGAAGCACGCCGTAAACGGCGCCGCGGACGTCCGTGTTGAGGATACCGTCTAGGTAAAAGAGATTCTCGCGGTTTTCCTGGCCGTTGACCGAAGGTTTGTAGAAGCTGGTGCCCGGGATGGCGGTAATGCCCGCGTCGGTGGCGCTGATCCCAGAACCCTGGGCCGTCGAAACCGGCGTAATGCCCGGAGTCAGGATGAGGAGTTGGGTGAAATTGCGGCCGTTGAGCGGCAACTGTTGCATCGATACATTACCGATGACCGTGCCCAACTCACTCGTCGATTTCTGTATCAGGATGCCTTCCGATTGGGCGCTGACGGTCACCGTTTGCGTCGACGCGCCAACCTCGAGCGTGACGTTTTCAGTCAGCGTCTGGTTGACGCTTAGAGGAAAAGCAGGCAGAGAAACGTTTCTGAAGCCCGCCTTTTCGACCGTCACCACGTAGGTACCGGGCAGCACGTTGATGAATACAAATGCGCCGCTGGAATTTGTGATTTTGCGGCTGGAAACGTTTGTTCCCTGATCGATCAGCGTTACCGTCGCGCCCGGTATGACGGCGCCAGAAGTGTCTCGCACTACCCCGGTGACGGAGGCCGAGGATGTCTGCGCCCGCAGCGCCGGGCAAAAGATGACGAATGCCGTCATCAGCAAAGATAGTTTTAGAATCGTGCCGATGGGATGCGATAGCCTGTTTTTCATTTGTCCTCCTGACCCTCTGGGGTTTTCTTATGTTCGTAGTTTCACCGCTTCTCTGGCGGCTCCATTTTTGAATTTCAAAAGTGTGGCGGCCTTCGAGAGGCTGCCGCCGTCAAGAGAGATCGCCCCGCTCGCCACCCCTTCAACTTGAAGAAAATTGGCGGCGGGCGTAAGGAGCCTGGTCGCGCTGAGTAAAGCGTCGCGAGTCTGAATAAAGCGCAGCACCGATTCGGCGTCAGCATTTCCTTCCACACTGAGACCATTGATGGCAACATCCTCGACTCGATTGAAGACCACGGCTGGGCGCAAGTCCGGCCGGTGGGTCTCGAAGCGCGCGGCGCTGAGACTCAATCCGCGGACGTTCCGCGCAAACAAACCGTAGGCGGGCGGAGTTCCGATTTCAAAGTATTCCCCGGCGACCTGTGGGACGTCGCGCTGTGCCTCCTCGGCGGTTCCACCGCCCCCGTAAGTCACGTGCACGTCGCTGAAGCTGATGTTTTCGAGAAACGACTCTCCGATACCGTTGAGCACGATGCACTGGCGCGTCTCGCCCGGACGATAATGTTGCGGGAAGGGCATATCAGGGAATTGGCGTCCTTCGGCAACCACTTGGGCGCGGATGCCGCTGAACTTTATATTGCGGACAAATCCTGGCTGCTGCGGCTGGATCACGTTCCCAGGCCGTGGGGTGCGATTGCTGAGGTTAATCGAGATCGGTCCTGTCACCTCGTTGAGGGCAAGATTCGAGAACAATATGTTCTGCGCTTGTGATTCAGGGCCGAATTGCATTTTGATAGGACAGCCATAGGTTTCGTAGATCACGCAGTTCGAAACGGTGACGTTTTCCGGATTGCCTCCGCCAAAACGAAAAACGGACCAGCGTGTGCTGAACGTGCTGTTGGTCACGGTCACGTATTTGCAGCTACCGAACAGCGCGCAGGCATCATCTTGCGATTGCACATCACAGTTGCTCACGTGAACGTATTGGCTGCTAATGAAGTGGAAACCGTCATTATTGTGGTTGACACGGTTGTAAATGCGTATGCCCTCCATCCAGACGAAACTGCTCTCGATAACGCGCACCGAATGATAGGCGCTGTTGCGAAGGAAAATATCGCGCACCCTCAGATTCGTGCAGCGGTAGAAGAGCAGGTGGTACGGACGGTGGTTACCGCCCCTACCAGACGGAGGTGGAACGCCGCGGCGCGAACTGCGGAATTGCGCGCCCTGTCCGTCGATGGTTCCGGGGCCTTCCACTGTGACATTGTCTGCGTCGGCGGCAAAGATCAGCCCGACGTTCCCATCTCGCAGGGTTGTGTCACCTTCGAGAGGAATGGCTTCAGCCGCGTGATATTGCTTGCCGTCCGTGCTGCCGAGCAGCGTCCCCTGTGGCGCGATGTGCAGCGTCACGTTGCTCTTGAGTTCGACCGTTCCAATCACAAACACACCTGCTGGAACGAGGACGGTCCCACCACGGTCCTTGCTGCACGTGTCGACCGAGGCCTGGACGGCAGCCGTGTCGAGCGTCTTACCGTCGCCAACGGCCCCAAAGTCACGAATGTTGTAAACTCGCGTTCCGAGCGTTTCCGAAGGAGTGACCGGCCGAATGCGTTGTGCCGCCAGGCCGCTTTCATTCGATCCGCCCGAATCCAGTGAGGCCGCGAGGATAGGAGCGGCCAGCCCCAGCCAACGGCGTCTTGAAAGAAATGGTGTGTTTGAACCTTTCATGGCTGACCATCTTGTGTTTTTCAACACAACTCAGAACGAAAAACTTCGGGGTCAACTTACCGCCGGCCGCGCTCACGCCGGCCGGAACAGCCTTTCTTTAACCGCGACCGCATCTCGAAAAACCATCACGGGCTGGCGCGGAGGTACAGTGACAGAAATACCCCCGCCTTTCACAGCCACCTCGATTGGCTCCGGTTTATGCGCGTCGAGAACAAAGGCAGCCATTTGTTTCTCGTTCCAACCCTCCGGCAGCGGAAAAGACAGATCCTTTCCTCGGAGGCTGTAGAAGGCGACGCGGCTGTCATCCAGCGGGCACGAGGTGCTTCCGTCGTGGGCGATCTCGTGTCCGTCGACGGTGACGGAATAGGATTTCGTTCCCCAATCAAGATCAATCAGAGAGTTTCCTTCGAGTCCGATCACCGTTCTCTCGCCGTCTCTCCGAAACGACTCAATCGCGCGCCGGTGCACTTTGAACCAGGGAATCATCATGAGATACGCCCAATCGGTAATATCCTTTCGATCAGCATCGCTAGTAAGCCAGCCTCGCGGACAGCCATTGTAGAAAAGCATTTTGAGCATCGTGTCTTCGAACGTAGCCTCGCGTCCGGATTGGCCCCAAGCGGCGCTTTGCCGGTAAATCATCGGTAGCAGCGGAATGGGCTGGCCTCCAAAGGGGCACGGGCTTGGTCCCTGCGCGTACCAGTAGTAGCTGACTTTGCCGATGAAAGCATATCGAAGCGCTTCCGAGCTTACGTCGACGCCGTGCTTTCGAAACTCTTCGAGGACCTTATACCGGCCGTCCACCAGATTCTTGACGCCGCTCGCTGGACGCTCGGGGTCCCAATCGTTACGGATGGAAAAGTAGGTCAGCACGTCGACATGAATCGTGTCGCGCAGGCGGTAGCGATTGCAGGTATAGTCGGTGCGGCTGATCCCTGCGCTCTTCATGTACTTCGCCATGCCGATAATGTAGGAGTTTTCGCCTGTCCAGTTGCGGCTCTCCCAAAGCTGCCCGTCGGGGCGGCGGGCGATGATCGCCGGGTTCCACGCGGGGCTGCTCCTGTAGGCGTCGTCGTAATTGTCCGAGAGCGTCGCGTTACAGTTTGACTTTTGGGCTTCCTCCATCAAGTGCATGAGACCTTTATAGCCGCCGACTCTTTCATCAACCTCCGCCACGGCCGGGTACCCTGTGTCTTTGCCACGGTACTGCCAACCCCATAGATGGGCGATTTGCGGCCACCCGCTGGTTAACGCCGAGATATCCCGGATGAGGCTCTCCGCTTGAGCGAACGTTGTGCGCGGTTCTTTCCAGAGAGGCTGGTCGCAGTGAACCGCGTAAACAAGCTTGTCCTCGTAGTAATGGGTTGGCACTGCGGGCATTCGGCTGCGCACCAGGCGAGCCCCGTCAAGCCAGTCCACTGGAGCGCCGCTCGGATGGGTGATGAAGTCCAGACGGCAGACCGACTTTTGTTCTATGCGGATGTTAGGGGTGCGAGCATTTCCGCAATTGCGCGGCGTGCCCTTCCCGGTGTTCATGTCATAGCAAAGACTGCCGTTTACGCGGTGCGCTTTAACGGTTCCGAACGAGGCTCGGCGGGAGCCTGGTACTCCGGCCACGGCCAGCTCGGCGCCGTCCATGTACGACGTCACTTCAAGCACCGAGATCACACAATCGGTCCCAATCATGACAATCGGCAGCGTAGCAAGAACTTTGCCCCAGAACGTGTTCCGACGTAACTGGCCGGCCGTGGCCTGATTCAGACTCACAAGACTTCCACCATACTCGCCGTGCGCGAGCCAGGCGCCCCGGTCTGACTCGCGCACTATTGCGAGGCGCGGCATTCCAACCTCGATCAACTCATATCCCGATTTCTCCTCGATCGATTCCATTGAGACAAACACCGTCGGTCCTTCGATGGCGTACCGGATCACAAACGCCACGGCAAGCTGGCCTTCATAGGTCGCGTTGAAACGGAAGTCTGCTCGCGGCGGGGTTGCGGTGACGGAGACCGCTGAGATGGGTGTAGTGACGAAACCCCTGGGATGCCGCCGGCAGACTGTGACACTGATCTTTCCACCATAGTCTTCACCCCGAATGGAAAGGCCGGAAGGCAGTAGACGATATTCATACGGCACGCCGTCGTCGCCGTCCAGGATGACTTCGAGGTTCGGAGATCGAAGCACCACTGAATGCGTAGGCCGGTCGCGCACGGCTTGTGCCTGATTCGCAAGCAACTCGCTCCATGCCGGTGTGGATACAAACCCTGCAAGGCTCGCCCCACTCGCCTTCAAGAAGCTCCTGCGGCCGATTTGGTTCTTCTGATCCATTCGCGTGGGCCTGGGGAAACGTCAAATTATGAAATCATATTTCGCAATTTGAATGAGAGGCAATTTACTACACATCGTGGGCCTTGTCTTTGCCCGAAACGGAGCCAGTTTTGCTTAAAACGGAAGTGCGCCTCGATGCAGGGCGCCCGGCCAGGAGGCCAGCAGCGGCCCTCCAGAGATCGTTGGGCGCATTTCCTACCCTGATTGCCTTCCGTTCCCACAGCAGGGATATCCTGTTTCGCGCAGGCTGCGCTTGGCGGTTGGCAGGTGACGGGAATTTTGCCCTTCCGAGCTGACGGACCCCAAATCGCATTACGGCATCGCGGTCGACGGGCTTTCGCCCGCCATTAAGACGGGGCAGATCTATTCGTATGGCGCGATGCGACCTCTCGGAACCGAGTCGCTAGGCATTGGCCCGTTGATTGCGAGTTCTCGATGAGCCGGAGCAGCGTCATACCGAAAACCAACCTAGCCGCAGCAACTTCCGAGTGGAGTGTTTTTCTGGAGTTATCAAACAAAGGCGATCAAGCTCTCAGAAATGCGTCTTGACAATAGTCGTTTCCACGAATATAGTTGAGGCATGGCAGAATCAGCCAAGGTCCGGAGGGTGGGCAGCCCCGAAGAAGCGGCGTTTTTGGATTTGCTCCGCACTGCCGATCTGCTGACACGGGGGGCGTTTGGAGTCCTCAAGGGCGAGGATCTCTCGCTTACTCAGTACAACGTCTTGCGCATCCTGCGAGGGGCGACTCAAGGGCTTCCCTGCAGAGAGATCGCCAGCCGCATGATAACCCGCGATCCCGACGTGACCCGGCTCCTGGACCGCATGGAAAAGCGCGGCTTGATTTCCCGCGCGCGCGAAAGCCGAGACCGGCGCATGGTTTTGACTC
>DASZAE010000227.1:0-6677 GCA_035945515.1 Terriglobia bacterium | reverse complement strand
TGATAACCTGACGCCCCTTTATCCGCAGGATCGTCTGCGGCTGGAGACCGCGAAGGACAATATTTCCGCGCGCGTGCTTGACCTGCTGACGCCGATCGGCAAGGGGCAGCGCGGGTTGATCGTCGCGCCGCCGCGCACCGGCAAGACGATGCTGCTGCAGACCATCGCCAACTCGATCAGCACCAACCACGCGGAAGTGACGCTCATCGTCCTGCTCATCGACGAGCGGCCGGAAGAAGTTACGGACATGCAGCGCACGGTGAAGGGCGAGGTGATCAGCTCAACGTTTGACGAACCGGCGGCACGCCACGTGCAAGTGGCTGAGATGGTGATCGAAAAGGCCAAGCGGCTGGTTGAGCACAAGCGCGACGTGGTTATCCTGCTCGATTCCATCACGCGCCTGGCGCGCGCCTACAACACCGTCGTGCCGCCCTCCGGCAAGGTGCTTTCGGGCGGCGTGGATTCAAACGCTTTGCAGCGGCCCAAGCGATTCTTCGGCGCCGCGCGGAACGTGGAAGAGGGCGGGAGCCTGACCATCATCGCCACCGCGCTCATCGATACCGGCAGCCGCATGGACGACGTGATTTTTGAAGAGTTCAAGGGCACCGGCAACATGGAAATCAACCTCGACCGCAAGCTGGTCGATAAACGCATCTTCCCCGCGATGGATATCAACCGCTCCGGAACCCGGAAGGAAGAACTGCTGGTGCCGAAAGACGAACTTAACCGCATCTGGGTGCTGCGCAAAGTCCTGAACCCGCTGTCGCCGGTCGAGACAATGGAACTGATTATCGACAAGCTCTCGAAGTCCCCCACCAATGCGCAATTCCTATCTTCAATGAGCAACGGCGGACGGTAGCGCCTGAAGCATGAAGGGTAAACCGAAAAGGCTGCCTTCGGTTTTACTCGTCACATCTGTTGCCATCGAACAGCCCCCGCCCTTTTGCCAGGCGTATGATTTCTTCTACCACTTCATCCGCCCCGAGCGAAGTCGAATCGAGCTGGCAGGCGTCAGTCGCCGCGGTCAGGGGCGAGATTTTCCGCTCCGCGTCGAGCTGATCCCGCCGTCCGATCTCATACGCGGTCTGCTCCAAAGTTGCGTCGCGTCCCTTGAGTTTTTCGTCCTTTAGCCTTCGGCGCGCGCGCTCTTCCGGGCGGGCGGTAAGGAAGATTTTAAGCGGGGCGTCAGGGAACACGACCGTTCCAATATCTCTGCCTTCCATCACCACGCCTCGCTCGCGCGCGAAGGCGCGCTGTAATCCAATCAGCTTCTGCCGGACTTCGGGAAGGCGCGAGACCCGCGCCGCCGCAAGCGTCACTTCGGGAGTGCGAATCTTGTCAGTCACATCCTCTCCGTCGAGCCACACTGAAATCCGCCGTCCGCCGGGACGAAGCTGAATATCCGCCCTTCGGACACTCCGGATGACGGCTTCTTCGTCGTCTACCGGCACGCCGTCTTCGAGCACTCGCAGCGCGGCGGCGCGATAGGTGGCGCCGCTGTCTACGTAGATCAGCCCCAGCCGCGCGGCAAGCTTCTGCGCCACGGTGCTCTTGCCTGCGCCGGCGGGCCCATCAATGGCGATCACAAGATGCGTTGCTTCGGTCATCATCAAGGCGAGCTAAATCCTCTTAAAGGCCTTTTGAATTTCGCGCAGTGAGTAGCGCAACAGGATGGGCCGCCCGTGCGGGCAAGACATGGGGCAGTCGGTCTTTTCAAGCTCGCCGAGCAGCCATTCCATCTTGTCCGCGCTCAAAGGCATGTTCACTTTCACCGCCGCGTGGCACGCGACAGTGGCCGCCACTCGATGGCGAAGATCGTCCAGCGAAAGGCCCGGCCCTTCAGCTCCCACTCCGTCCAGGATCGCAATCAGCAGCCGCTCGGCGGCCTCGGCGCGGATTTCCGCCGGCGCGCTCTTGATGGCAATCGTGCGCTGACCAAAAGGCTCGGCTTCAAAGCCGTTCGCGGCAAGTTCCTGGGCGATATCCTGAAACACAACCTGCTGCTCCGGCTTGAGCTCCACCACCACGGGCAGCAGCAGCCGCTGGCAATCGATGGACTTCTCACGGATGCCGCGCAGTCTCTGCTCAAACAGCACGCGCTCGTGAGCCACGTGCTGATCAATGATCCACAAGCCCTCGTCATTCGTCGCCACAATGAAGCTTTCCCGCACCTGGCCGAGCGGCCTTAAGCCTTTGGGAAATTCATCCGCGCTCGCGCCGACAGCCGTGGAATATTCCTCCACTTTGCGAGTGAAATCCGCTTCCTGAGCGGTCGTGGCGCCGCCGGTTGAGCCGGGCACGGCGGGAACGCCTCGTTCAAGAGGCAGAAGCCCGGTTCGAGGAGGGGGATACAATGGAGACAATCGATACGCCCGAGACGATTGCAACTCGCGTCCAGCAATCTCTCCCGATGGCGGCTCATGCCAACCCAGCCCCGCCGCGCTCTGAGGCCCGGCGCCGTTCGAGCCCAACACATCGCCTCGTCTCACCTGTCGCGTCTCTTCCACCGCTGCGCCTGGGTGAAAGGCGCTCGCGCCCGCTGCTTTAGGGCTGGGAAAGGCAGCCATCGGCCTCGACGCCACCAGCGTCCGCCGGATCACGTCGCGCGCAAAGTCGTGAATGAAATTCGAATGGCGAAACTTCACCTCGGTTTTGGCGGGGTGGACGTTCACATCCACCTCGCCCGGCGGCAGGTCGAGGAAGATTAGCGCCACGGGGAAAGCGCCCGAGGGCAGAATGTTCCGATAAGCTTCGGTGATGGCGTGCAGGATCAGGCGGTCGCGCACCAATCGCCGGTTCACGAAAAAGTAAATCTGGTTTCGATTGATCTTCTGCACTTCCGGCCGCGAAATAAACCCGAAGAGGCTGACGCGCGCCGGTGGAGCGGCTTCGGCGCTTTCCGTCTCCTCTTCAAATTGGGACTCAGCCGGCATCGCGCGCGCGGCAGGCGCGATTTCCACTAGCTGCTCAATTGTCTGCGCGCCCATCACTTGGTAGAGACGCTGCCGGAAAGATTCCGCGGGCGGCGCGCTCAGAATTTCGTGGGTCATGGACGTGAGCCGGAAGGATTTTTCCGGATGAGCCAGCGCGTAGTGCGTCACGAGGCTAGTGATATGGCCTAGTTCGGTAGATTCTGACTTTAAGAATTTGCGCCGCGCGGGGGTATTGTAGAAGAGACCGCTTGCTTCGAAGCGCGTGCCTTCGGCCCGAGCTATTTCCTTGACGTCGCGCAAGCGGCCGCCGTGAATTTCGAGCTGCGTTCCGGCGGCTTCAGAAGCATGGCGCGTCTCGAGGGTCACGCGCGAGACCGAGGCGATCGAGGGCAGCGCCTCGCCGCGAAAGCCGAGCGTCGCTACCTCAAAGAGGTCTTCCACCGAGCGAATCTTGCTTGTCGCATGGCGCTCAAAGGCAAGCATGGCGTCGTCGCGCGTCATGCCTACGCCATCGTCTTCCACGCGGATCAGCCGGCGCCCGCCCGCTTCAACATGAACCTCAATTCGCCCGGCGCCCGCGTCCAGCGCATTTTCCAGAAGTTCTTTCACCACCGACGAAGGCCGCTCCACCACTTCGCCCGCGGCGATTTTATTGGCGACGGCTTCGGGAAGGATGTGAATCATGGGTCTATGAGCCTTAAATCATTGGATCAATAAAAAAATGAAACAATGATTCAATCCCCCTTAATCTCCAGTCCCAATTCTTTGAGTTGCGCCGGCTCAACGGTGGAAGGCGCTTCGCACATCTGATCCACGGCGCTGGCAGTTTTGGGAAAGGCAATCACCTCGCGGATATTGGATTCTCCCGCCATCAGCGCCACGATGCGGTCATAGCCAAGCGCGATGCCGCCGTGCGGGGGCGTGCCGTAGTCGAGCGCGTCGAGGAAAAATCCAAACCGCTCGCGCGCTTTTTCATGCGTCAGGCCAAGCACGCTGAACACCTGCTGCTGGATGTCGCGCCGGTGGGTACGGATCGACCCGCCGCCGATTTCAGAGCCGTTCAACACCAAGTCGTAAGCGCGCGCCTTCACGCGGCCGGGATCGGACTCAAGCAACGCCAGGTCCTCTTCGCGCGGCGAGGTAAAGGGATGGTGCATGGCCGCGAATCGCTTTTCCTTTTCGTCATATTCAAACATGGGGAAATCGACAACCCAGAGAAAGTTCCAGCCGGGCCTGATCAGTTCGAGCTTGCGCGCGAGGTCAAGCCGCAATTCACCCGACGCTTCGTCGAGATGGCGTTGCGCGCCGCCAGGCTTCAACCCAATGAGAATCACCAAGTCGTTTTCCCGCGCGCCCGCCGCCTCTGCCAGCGATTTCACGCCTTCTTCGCCCAGCGCCTTGGTTAAAGGCGATTGCAGACCCGCTGCTGTAAACTTGATCGAGCTGAACCAGCTTGCGCCCGCCGCTTGCGCGGCTTCCTGCAATTTATCAAGCTGGCTGCGGCTCATGGACGCCTGATCCGGCACGCGCATGGCTTTGAGCGGGTTCATCACCCGCACTTTCTCATCATCGCCGGGAGCGAGCGCAATGCGCTTCCATTCGAGGCCAAATCCTGTGTGGGGCTTGTCCGAGCCGTAGCGTTCCATGGCCTCGCCGTAAGGCATCACAGGGAATGGCCGGGGCGGCTCAACACCAATCAGCGCGAAGAGTTTCACCATCAGCTCTTCGATGATGCTGAACAATGCCGCGCGCTGCGGGAAGGCCATCTCGATATCGATCTGTGTAAACTCGGGCTGGCGGTCGGCGCGCAGGTCCTCATCGCGGAAGCAGCGGACGATTTGAAAATAGCGGTCAAGCCCGCCAATCATCAGGATTTGCTTGAACAACTGCGGCGACTGCGGCAGCGCGTAAAAATGCCCGTGATGCACGCGGCTGGGCACCAGATAATCACGCGCGCCTTCGGGGGTGGAGCGCGTGAGGAAAGGCGTTTCAATCTCAATAAACCTGTGCGCGCTCATGTGCTCGCGCACAACCATCGCGGCGCGGTGCCGCAGGCGGATGTTCTGCTGCATCTTCGCGCGGCGGAGGTCGAGATAGCGGTAGCGCAGCCGCGTTTCCTCGGCGGTGCGGCCATCGTCGTCGATAGGGAAGGGCGGAGTTTTCGATTCGTTGAGCAGAAGCAGCGACTTCGCGCGCACCTCAATGCGGCCGGTCGAAATTTCCGCGTTCACCGTTCCCTCGGCGCGCAACACAACCTCGCCTTCGACGCCCACCACAAATTCGGGCCGTACCTGCTCGCCCTTGGCGTGCGCCTCAGGACTGACCTCGCGGTTGCAGACGATTTGCGTCACGCCCGTGTGGTCGCGCAGGTCAATAAAAATCAGGCTGCCCAGGTCGCGCCTCCGCGCCACCCAGCCGGCCAGAAATACAGTTTGCCCCTGATGGGACTCGCCGAGCTCGCCACACAGATGTGTGCGCTCGCGGTTGCCAAGGAGATCGAGTGTCAATTCTGCTCCTTAAAATAACAATTTCTAATCTTTGGGGACTGCATTGTAGCGCAGGGTTCGTTTTCTAACCCTGCGGATTTTCACAAAAAAAACCGCGGCCCCTTAGCGGCTTTATCCGCCGCTACAACACAAACCGCAGGGTTAAAAAGCAAACCCTGCGCTACAAAAAACGGGTGGTTTTTGACCTCAAAAGCTGCTACGAACCGGACCCGCTCTGGCATCTCCTTTGTTTTGTTTCAAATGCTCCGGTTCGTAATGGAAGATCACTCTAATTCATTTGCATTCAATCTGTTGTATCGGTTTTGCTCCGGTTCGAAGTCCGGTTCGTGCCGGTTCGTATTCCTAATGTTTCTCTATTTTCAATAAGTTATAAAATTAGGCCCTAAACATTCTTTTTTTCGCATGCCGCCTTTTTGCCCTTTTCGGCCTATCTTGGCAACGACTCGAAATTACTGCCGGTTTGTTTACATCATGTTGCACCGTTTTAGCTGTAGTGGCGGCCTCTGGCCGCCGGTCTTTAAGTAAGCATCCTCGGCAGAGCCGGAGGCTTTAGGATTGGCGGCCCCTCAAACGGGCCTGTTCCTGCGGCTCGATCGCGGTCGTGGACTGAAATACCCCTCACCCGCGCTCGTACCTCGCGCACCCTCTCCCCCCCGACGGGAGAGGGCGGACATCCCTTATTTTTCCCCTACCCTCTCCCGTCGGGAGAGGGTGGCGAGCGGAGCGAGCCGGGTGAGGGGAATCGTCCCGAGGAACTTGGCACCGGAGTAAGTTTGATATTCGTTCCGTAATTTTTTTTGCGTTTCGCCCATTTTCGCCCGGCCATTTTCTAATATTTGAGGGCGGCTTTGTAGCGGCGGGCAAAGCCTATAAGGGGCCGCCGGTCTTGACTATAAAATCCGGCGGCCAGAGGCCGCTGCTACAGATTGAGCCTATCACGCCACTTTGAGATTTTTGAGACAAATGGGATAAACGAGACAGTTTCTCATCTGCTCACAGCCTCGATTTCAGATACTCCATGATCCCGCCCGGCTCCACTTCTTCCTGTGTTGCCGCCTGCATATCCTTCACTTGGTAGCGGCCGCGAGCCAGTTCGCCTTCACCGATGATCACGGCAAATCGCGCCTGGAGCTTGTTTGCCTGGCCGAGCATTTTTTTGAGCTTTACCGGCTCCAAGCCGATCTCCACGCGCAGGCCCGCGGCGCGCAGCTCGCGCGCAAGGTCGAGCGCCGGAACC
>DASZAE010000226.1:0-3389 GCA_035945515.1 Terriglobia bacterium | reverse complement strand
CGTTAATCAACACCCACCGGATTTTCCCGCGCTTCTTGCCTTGCAAATAGGTTGACACGCATCTCTCCACTTCAGACGAATTACCGCAATCTTTTATTGATACTTTACCTTCAACATTTTGTCAACCAAAACCGGGCCTTTCCTATAAGAGGATGGCAGCTTGGAAGCCTTCTTGCAAGTTCTGCGCAGCGGATGATGGAGGTCAATCACGATCATCGGTACCGCCCGAACCCACCATCCCGGCCAGAAGAAATAGCCGAGCGGAATCAGATTGAGCGCCGTCACAAAAAGTCCCACCCAAACGTCACAACTTATGGCGTCAGCGAAGGTGCTCTTTATTATTGAGGATTACAGATTATAGTGACGACAAATGTTGTAGTGGCGGCCTCTGGCCGCCGGTTTTTAATCAATAGGCCGGCGCTCAGAGGCCGCCGCTACAGAAAAATTGCCACTATAATTAGGCGCGAAGCCGGCTGTCGTTAAGCTCAAATGAAAAGGAAAGTAAGAAATGGGCACATTTCTTTCCCCCATCGAAAAGCCATCAGGATTGGTGATGAAGCTGGTGTATTACTTTACGCGCCGGCAATTTGGCAAAGTGGTGACCCCGCTGAAAGTATATGCCGCGCGCTTGCCCTTAGCGTTCGGCACGTTCTACGGAAAGGTCAGCAAGCTGGATAAAAAGCTGCTTCTGCCGCCCGAGATGGTGATGTTGATCCGCGCACAGGTAGCGAGGATCAACATCTGCCTTTTCTGCATGGATATTGGCCGGTGGTTCACCATCCAAGCGTCGATGAATCAAGCCAAATTCGATGCGCTGGACCAATATCGCGCCAGTCCTCTTTTTAACGATGCTGAACGCGCGGCGCTCGACTATGTGACGGAGCTGACAGCGAATAAGAAAGTTGACCCGGACACTTTTGCCCGCATGTCCCGCTATTATTCCGAACGCCAGATCTGCGAGATCGTCTGGCTGGTTGCCAGCGAACATTTATACAACATCTCCAACATCGGCCTGAATATCCATTCGGATATGATTTGTGACATCAGCAGGAAGTAGCAGATATTGATAGATGTCAACCGAAGAGAAAGCGGACATTGATGAATCCGAGCCGCGGTCAGTGTTTTTCTGACGATGGGTCTTTTGGCGCAGCCAATTCCGTGGTCAACCACAAGTCGGTTAGCCGCCGCTCTCCTCTAGGGGCGCACAAGGATCGAGGACCGGAAGCAGCTCGGAACGTGCGGCCTCAAGTAATTGTTGATCGGCGCAGGCAAACGTCGGAGACTCCATCCCGGTCCCCGTCCTGAGTGCCAGACAACCGGCTAATTGGACTGCGTCGTAAGCGCGGAGCGCATAGCGATCGATCATTTCCAGAGCGCCATCGAGCACGGTGTCACTCAGCACTTGTCGGATGAATATCGTCTCCAAGTGCTGCCGCAGCCGATCCAAGATGAGAGTGGCCGTCCTGGGATCAATGTCCCCGGCCCGCTCTCGACGTCTTATCGCGGAACGGGCTTCGACAGGGGACAAGGCTAAGACCGCAAGGCGATTCTCGGACAAATTGCTCGCGATATGCAGGAGCCGGTCGGAGCCCGGTTCCCGCACGTAGAGTTTGACCAACGCGCTTGTCTCCAGATAATAGAGGGCCAATTCAGCGCCTGTCGCGGAGCACAGTTACGGATAGATTTTCACCGCGTATCGGAACTGGTTGGAAACCGGACGCGCCATCGTCTGCACCTCCCAGAGTCGCCTTTACCCCCGGCATTAGCCGATTCAGTCGGATAGCCGTGACTGGGAACTGGGGAGACCTCGGGTTGGGCATCCTGCTGGTTAGGATCAGGCGCCTGTCGATAGCGTCGCGCAGAATCGCCTGCTTTGTGGAAGCGTCGCTCGCCCACGAGAAGCCTTCCGCCGGCAGCGCCGTATCACGGAACCACTTCAAAGCAACAAACTCGTATCCGGGCCGGGACTCTGCGCGGTCCAAGGCGCGAATTAGATCGCAGAGGCGATCCGTTACGAAAGGCCCAGGTGTCGCGGAATCATTAGGGGAGGCTGTGGCTGCGCCCGGAGATGTGGGATCCGCAGGCACCCCCTGTTCTGGTCCCTCGCGAGGGTAACGACGTATCTCCGTTCCTCGCTCCTCTGGATGCGTATCCACCCGAGGTTGCTCGGGAGTCCCTTGAAATCGAATGTTGATGCAGTCCGTGTCCGGGTGCCAGTTCTTTTCAAACGACGCAGTCCGCTTCTTGTCTTTCGATTTACCGTGAAGTCGGACCTCGGGCTGATAGCCCGCAGGCAGAAGATCCAACTCCTTTAACGCTCCAAAAACTTTCTTCTCTAATTGCTTCTCAATATCCTCAATAGTTTTCATGTATACATCCTTTACTTGCAAACGCTTTAATTTAATATAGGCGGCGGTCTTCCGCCACACCACAAACTTTAGATTTATATGTATATATCATATGTAGATCGCTGTCAAGAGAAATCTTCACCGCGGCGGTGTGCGCACTGCCAGCGGTATAATGACGGGCGATCTGGTAATCGACCGTCCCAAGCAGGCATAGCCCGTCGCTTTAAGGCGGCACCGGAAAGAGTCTTCAATGCGTGGACCAACTCTAATTTTCATATCCGCAACTTTCGGTTTCGACTTTTCCATTCGTCGCAGAGGTCAAGGCCGTAAATCAGGCCTGAGAAAGGAGAAGCAAAATGGCGAAGTTTATGTATCTATTCAGGGGTAATCCGACGGCCGGCCTTTCGAACCAGGCCCCCCGAACAGATGCAACAGGCCATGAAGAAAGTGGATGGACTGGATGGAGACCCTGAAAAAGAACGGGCACATCAAGACGGGCGGGGAGCGGCTGGATGGAATGGATAATGTTGTCCGTGGGCGGGCGGACCGTTCCAAATGGGACCGGGGTTTGATCGGGCGGGGATATTATTTCCTGGAAAAAGCCTCAACCGGAAACGAATTAAGTGAGTGCCACCTGGAAGTGGGTGTCGCCTCTTTGCGTGGCTCAGACCTAATGAGAAAAACGAATGGCCCAAAATCCTGGAACTTATATGACATGCTTTACCAGTTGAAACCTTCATCCATCATAGCCTTGAACCGGGCCGTTGCCTTGGGCGAAGCCCAGGGGGCCGGAAGGAAGAAGGACTGTCCGAACTCGCGAAGATTCCCGATTCGGCTAGGCTCTACCAGTTTTCTGCTCGATTTGACAGCCCAACTTGCCATGTTATACTTAAAATGTTTGGTGGCTTAGCACTTGAGGGGCCTCAGGGATCGAGCACGAAAGGCATAGGGTCCAAGGTTGTAAACGAGATTGATCTCGCCGCACTAATTTCACTTATTTCAAACCCGCCATCGAGGAACCGTGGAGGCAGAAACCTGCAA
>DASZAE010000225.1:0-3498 GCA_035945515.1 Terriglobia bacterium | reverse complement strand
TTGTGCTTGCAGGCGGCAGGCGCGCCGCAGGAGAAGGGCTACTCGCACGTGCGAGTGGTGCGGCTCAGCTTCGTGGATGGGACAGTGATGGTCCGGCGGCCAGG
This sequence comes from Terriglobia bacterium, assembly GCA_035945515.1. GTDB lineage: Bacteria > Acidobacteriota > Terriglobia > UBA7540 > UBA7540 > RH2-MAG17b. The sequence goes on along the minus strand of DASZAE010000225.1, from coordinate 3,394 downwards.
CTCGACGGAGTGGACAAAGGGTCAGGTGAACACGCCCGTTGAGGAAGGCTTTTCACTCGAAACGGACAAGGACAGCTACGCCGAGGTTGAATTTGAAAACGGATCGACGGCGCGCATCGGGCAGCTTTCCCAGCTTGATTTCGCGGAATTGGCTTTAAGCCCTGACGGATCGAAAATCAATCGCCTCACATTCGATCACGGCTATGGCACTTTCAGTTTTGCGCCCGAAAAACACGAGCACGATGTTTACACGGTAAAGGCGGGCGCGGCGACGCTTGTGCCGGATGGCAAGGCGGAATTCAGGACCGATTTCAAAGACGGCGATCTGCAGGTGGAAGTTTTCAACGGGTCCATCGACGCTACCCTGCCTGGGCAGCAGATGGCGCGGATCACGAAAGATAAGACACTGAGTTCTCCAACTGAAACTGCGTACAACATCACCAAAGGCGTGGAAAAGGATGACTGGTATAAGTGGGTGCACGCCCGCGATGAGCAAACCGAACTTGCATACAACGACTCTCCTGTGGGCCTCCAGGAGCCGGTGGATGGCTGGGCGGACTTAAATGAATATGGCGCATGGGGGTTTTTCCCCGGAGTTGGCTACGCGTGGTCGCCTTTTGTGGCTGCTGGCTGGGCGCCGTTTTCAGATGGAGCGTGGAGTTATTATCCCAGCTTTGGCTATACCTGGATCTCAAACGAACCCTGGGGCTGGCTGCCGTTCCACTACGGAAATTGGGCCTACAACCCTTCCTATGGTTATTTATGGCAGCCGGGGGCGTTTAACACTTTTTATCCCGGCCTCGTGACTTGGTATCAAGGGCCTGGATACGTAGGCTGGGCGCCAGCCGGACGCGGGGGCGCGCCGGCCTGCAATCCAGGAACAGCAGGATGCGTGATTGCGGTGAAGCCTGGCACATTGCAAGGCGGAGGCACGGTGAACCCAGGCACCCGCGTGCCTGTGAACCCGCAGTTGATTACCAGGACCACGCGGCCCTTCCTCCCGCCCATCGCAGCGCCTGCTGCGGGCGCAACCAGGATCGCGGCGCAACCCAGCTTTGCAGCGCGAGCACCCATGGCGTCCTCGATTCGTTCCGCTGCAGCGCCTCGCACGGTGACTTACACCGCGCCCAGGATTGTCCTGATGGGCCAGAACCCGGCGCAAGCCGCCAGGATCGAGGCTCAGTCTGGCAGGCGTCAGTCTTTCATGACGCGCGCATTTGGAGGCGGCGGAAATAGCTCCCCCGCAACTGTGCGCCTGGGTAACACGATCGGTGGACGGTACAGCGTTAGGCAGATGGGCCGCATGGGATTAACCCGCTCGAATGCCGCCTTTGCAAACCGCGGAGGCGTGGGATTCTCAAGGCAAGCGCCAGTGTTTCTGCAAAACCGTTCTAGCATGGGATATAGCGGCGCGAGGTATCAGATGACCTCTCGCGGGGCAATTCAGATGCGAAGCCCTGGTATTAGCGCCAGCGCCTCTGCGCCTTCTTCCCAGGGTGGTTTCCACGGTTATAGTGGCTCGGCGATGTCTGCGCCGAGTGTGCGGTCCAGTGCGCCTGCGATTTCTGGCGGCCATGCAGTGTCCGCATCGCCTCATCGGTAAGTACCATCGGGGTGCTGCCACTTTGCGCCTCTTGTCATTCTGAGCGCAGCGAAGAATCCGCTTCTTCCACGAACACTCATGCAGATTCTTCGCTGCGCTCAGAATGACAGGTAAAGTAACACAGATGGAGAGGCGGGCATTGGGTTAAGTAAATAGTATTCTGACTACTGGTTTGGACGCCGGTAGAAAGGCAGATTTGTAACTTCTGCTTCCGCCCCGGAGGCCAGCGTAACGCGCATTCCAGGCTCGGCAACCTCGCGGCGCAAATATGCCATCGACAGCGTTCTGGCAAGGGTGGGCGAAACACAGGCGCTGGTGATCTCTCCCACCGGATTTCCTTCTTTAAGAATTTTCTCTCCTGGCGCGGGCGCTTCTGGCGCCTCCACGAATAACCCCATGAGTTTCCAATTGACGCGGCCCCGGCTGCGCGCGCGCTCGACGATTTCCTGCCCGATATAACAGCCTTTGGTAAAGCTGAGCGCATTGGGTAATCCCTGGCTTCCGTCAAGACCCGCTTCGAGGGGCAGTGTGTCTTCGGCAAGTTCCGAGCCGTATTTCGGAATGCCAGCCTCAATGCGCAGTGTTTCAAGCGCGCAAGCTCCACACGGCACGAGGCCGTGCGCTTGACCTTTTTCGAGCAGTGCCCGGCGCAGAGGCTCGATCTCTTCTAGAGCCGCCCAGAGTTCATAGCCCTCTTCGCCGGTTGAACTAGAGCGCATCACGCGGAGCGGCCGCCCCGCAACGCCTATAAATTCTCCCGGCTCAGGCAGAGGGCCCGGCAAAACCTCGCGCAGCACTGCGCCGGATTTCGGGCCTTCAACTGAAATCGCCGCGAGTGGAAGCCGGTCGAGAGGGACGCGGCCCCCGATATTGTATTTGCCCAGAGTGGCGAGCGTTTTCTCGATGAGGTCCGCGTCGGTTGTGATCAGGAATTGGTCGGCTTCACAGTAGATTTCAAGGTCGGCCAGGATATGGCCCCGCACATCGAGCAGGGTGGCGTAGAGGCCGCGCCCCGGCGCGAGACCTTTAACGTCATTTGTCGTCATGCTGTGAAGAAAGCGCGTGCGGTCGCTGCCCCGGGCGCTGAATATGACGCGAAATGCGCGGTCAATTAGGCCCGCCGCGGTGCGTACTGCCTGGTGCTCGGTCACGGCGTCGCTATACCATGCGCGCAGGCGCGCCCCGTGATAGTCAACTTCAGGCGATGATGTGGCAGCGGCGCTTATAGCGGTTAAATCAGGCATTCGGTTTTACCTCGTTCATATTTTAGCGGCTGCTTTGTAGTGTCCTGGGTTAGAAGTTCTTCGGCTAATCATCGGCCTTCAGCCGGCTGAAGCCGCAATGAAAATACGGGCGTTCATGTCGGAGCTAAAGCTCCGACCCCCATGAGAATTATCCAGCGAATTTCAGATTCGCGACAGTAGCACAGCGTGCGAACTTTAACGCTGCGGCCTTCCGTTGGGACTGCCGAAAAGCCGCAGGTTCTTTTTCCGCAAGCTTTTGGAAATATGTCATTCTGAGCGCAGCGAAGAATCTGCTTTTCCTGGTTTATGGGGAGATGCTTCGCTTTGCGCAGCATGACATTTCCTATCGTTAACTCCCCGGCACGCTGCACTGGAAAGAACACGCCTGAGCTAAACGCAGTCCCAAGTTATCTGATGCTATAATTCAGGTTTGGTGATGAATCCTGCCTCAATTGCTCCCACCACGCATTCCGGCGACCGGCGTTATTTCCCCGTGGTTGCCACCTACGTCCTGCTTGTCTTAAATGTTTTTATCTTCCTTCTCATG
>DASZAE010000224.1:0-2607 GCA_035945515.1 Terriglobia bacterium | reverse complement strand
AGGCCGAGACTGTGGCCCCGGTGGTCATGACATCATCCACCAGAATGACGTTCCGGCCGCGAATGCGCTCAGGCTGCGCCACCGTAAATACTCCACGAACATTTTCCCTGCGCGCGGCTTGGTGAAGGCCGCTTTGAGGCGTCGTAGGCCTCGTTCGTGTCAGTATCCGCGTGGCAAGGTATGGGACGCTGCTCGCTAGCGGCTTTCTGAGCGCCCAGCGAAGCCCCTGCGCAAGAAGCTCCGCCTGGTTATAGCCGCGTTCATGTTCGCGTGAACGATGGAGCGGGACGGGAATAATCACGGGATCGCGGTTCATAATCTCAAGTGTTACTGTCAGCGGAGCAAGCTTTCCGCCAAGCTGATAACCCCATCGCTCCCGGCGCCTGAACTTGAGCTGTAAAATCAAATCCCTCAAAGGATGAGTATAGAGTCCATAGCTTCGCGCCACATCGAAGCGGTAAATCTTGCTGCGGCAGGGCGCGCAAAGGCTTTCAGAGGTGGCGATGCTAGAGGCAAAAGGCAAACCGCACACAGCGCATGAGGGTCCATTCCAAGGTTGGATGGCGTTCGCGCAGTCCCGGCAAATACCCATTCCTTGGGACCATCCCACTTCGCGCTCGCAGAGGGGGCAGGAGGTTGGAAAAAGCGCCGACGCGAGTCCGTCGCGGAGGTTCTGAAAAACGGGGACCTGAGGTGTTTTAACTCCGCGCGCTTTGATGCGGGGAATCACGTGTAAAATAGGAATGGCCTTCTCCGGCGGGTGCCCGGTAAAGATGGAACAAACCCCATCATTAAGAAGGTTCAGCGGTCGCGTTTATGCGCGGATAGACGCAAGTGAGCCGTCAATCCTAAAGCAGGCCCTGATCTTGCTTGGCCTGGCACTCAATGCAATGGCGCGCCCAGGGGACCGCATCCAGACGCTTCGGTTGCACTTCATCCTGGCACTCGACGCAAGTGCCGTAGGTTCCACTCTTGATCCGTTCCAGGGCTTCATCTACAAGAGTGAGGATCTGCCGGTTGTCATTACTCTGATGGAAGAGGAATTCCTTTGTGTAAGCGTTGGCCGCTTTGTCCGCGACATCTTGCGTCCCCTCTTCGTCAGCTTCGCGGCCATCCTGATCGGATTTTGAAACCATGCGCAGCAACTCTTCCTGCTTCTCGTGCAAACGCTTGCGATAGATTTCTGTGTGCTTCTTGTCCATAAGATTCTTGAGCCTTAATTGGAGGTAAGGTTGAAAACTTGCAGTTTACGACCTCCGGATCATGCTGTCAAGCAATCTGCGTGCCACGGGGTTCAAACGCTGAAAGGGCGCGCAGCCCGCCAAACCGGAAACCCGCGTGCAATTGCGAGCCAAGGGCTTGAGGTCTGCAAAGTATGAGCCGCGCCGCGCAATCCGGGAAATACGATGCAATTCTTATAGTTTCTTTTGGCGGTCCGGAGAAAAAGGCGGATGTCATTCCATTCCTCGAGAATACGGTTCGCGGAAGAATCGTCCCACGCGAACGCATCCTGGAAGTGGCTCGACATTACGACCATTTGGGCGGGCGAAGCCCCATTAACGGACAGAACCGCGAGCTAGTTCGCAAACTTCAAGAGGAATTGCAATCAAAAGGCCCGACTTTGCCGGTTCATTGGGGAAACCGCAACTGGCATCCGATGCTCGCAGACACGCTGCGGACAATGAAAGCAGACGGAATCTGCCATGCTTTGGCTTTCGTCACCTCTGCGTACAGTTCTTACTCGGGATGCCGCCAGTATCTTGAAAACATCGAGCAAGCTCGCGCCAAAGTTGGCGAAAGGGCGCCTGTGATTGATAAGTTGCGTGTTTTCTATAATCATCCGCGCTTTATTCAAGTGTGGCTTGAACACATCCGCGAGGCGCTGGCAAGATTCACGCCTGAGGAAAAAGAGAATGTTCAAATAGTCTATACGGCGCATAGCATCCCTTTGTCGATGGCGAGCGGTTGCGCTTACGCTCAGCAGATCGAGGAAACGTGCCGGCTGATATCGGAGTGTTTGGACATGAATCATGGGCCGCTGGTCTTTCAGAGCCGCAGCGGCTCACCCGCGCAGCCCTGGCTTGGGCCTGACATTCAGGATTATCTGCGCGGGTTTGCGGACCGGGGGAAAAACATTCTTATCGCGCCCGTGGGTTTTATCTCAGACCACATGGAAGTGGTTTACGATCTGGATATCGAATCCCGGCATTTGTGCGAAGAGCTTGGCGTGAAAATGGTGCGCGCTTCAACGCCTGGCGCGCACCCGGAGTTCATTAGCATGATTCGTGAGCTAATTCTGGAGAGAAACGAAGGAGCCGAAAAACGTGCGCTGGGAAAGTTCGGGCCAAATCATGATATTTGCGCCGGCGATTGCTGCCTTCCTCAGCCTCGGCCATGATCGCCGTGCCAGTTTCCACGCGGCAAAGCCTCCAAATCCGCTAATCCCAATGCAAAATCACTTTGCATGCGCGGCCTTCGGTCATCACCGCAAAAGCTTTTTCAAAATCATTGAAGTGGAAGCGGTGTGTAATGACCGGGCTGATGTCGAGTCCTGACTGAAGCATCACGGTCATTTTGTACCAAGTCTCATACATCTCACGGCCGTAA